>CANHVO010000108.1 GCA_947463915.1 Planctomycetaceae bacterium | reverse complement strand
TCCAGTGCCTTCGGAGCTTTTTTGCCAAGAAGTCGCTGTGGTAGGCCTCGAAGTGTTCGAATGTTGTGAGTGATGTCGTCGCCAACGTCGCCATTGCCACGCGTTACGGCTTGAACGAGCAAACCGTCTTCGTAACGTATCGAAGCAGCCACACCATCCACTTTAAGCTCGACCACCCACTCAATGTCTTCGCCTGGGAGTAGCTTCTCTGTCCTGGCAAAGAAGTCCCGTAGCTCCTGTTCCGAATAGGTGTTTTCGATGGAGAGCATGGGGACGCGGTGAGCGACCTGAACGAGCCCTTCCAGCGGCTTGTCCCCCAATCGCTTGGTAGGACTATCCGCGGCCGCGAGATCCGGAAAGTCATTTTCTAAATCGGTAAGCTCCCGTAGTTTTCGATCGTATTCCAGATCGGTAATGGTCGGATTTGCGAGGACGTAGTAGTTGTGGTCATGCTCTCGAATCTCGTCAGACAATTCGGCGATACGAGCCTTCGCTTCACCTTTGTTTGGTTTGTTTGCCATGAAAATTTAGTGTTCTATAGGTTGATGTGGAGAGTCCGAATCAGCGTTGTGGCTGTCTGTGGTTTCAGCAAGAAATCGATAGCCGGCATCTCGAAGAGTCAGGAAGTGTTTTGGTTTTGCCGGATCTGTCTCAAAGATTTTGCGAAGTCGGAGCATGAACTGGTCGACGCTTCGAGTTTGCATTTCGCCTGTGACATCCCAAACTTCGGAAAGCAATTCTTGGCGGCTAATCACTCGCCCTTGATTTTCGACAAAATAGCGCAGCAGTTGTAGTTCTTTGTGTGTCATCTTGATGTCCCGATTTTCGACTCGAACCTCATAGGTTTCGAAATTGATCGAAGCCTTGCCAAATGAAATCGAGGAAACCTTGGTCGCAACGGTGGGAGCGGGTCCTTGGTTTTGCTTCGGGTAGAGCTTCAAAAGGTTTTTTACGCGAGCGAGGAGTTCGTCCAAATCAAATGGTTTGTTCAAGTACTGATTGGCACCGCAGTCAAAGCCTCTTGCTCTATCCTCAGGCAAACTCCGTGCGCTCAAAATCAAGATCGGCAACATGATATTCTCGTCCCGAATGGTTTGGCAAACCGCGTAGCCACTCATGCCGGGCAGCATCAAGTCCAAGATCATCAGATCGTATGCAAAGTGATTCGCTTGGATCAAACGAATGGCAGTAGGACCGTCTCCTACCAAAGTTATGTGGTAGCCTTCTGCCTCGAGATTGTACTTGACGATGGTAGCGATGTGCTTCTCGTCTTCGACAATGAGAATGTGTTTCCGAGCTCGCATAGGAATGAGATGGGTAAGGGAAAAACTAGTTTTGGGGCGGCGGTTCGTTGTCGATGTGGATGTCGTCGACGGGTCGCATTCTCGCTTTGGGTAAAACCAAATCGAATCGAGTGCCAACTTCAGTCGGCTGGTCCGCCACACGGATCGAACCCTTGAGTCGTCGAACAACCGAACGGACTAGGAATAGGCCAAGACCAGTCCCAGGCTTGGTTCGTTCCAATTCGTCTCCAGCTCGATAAAATCGACGAAAAATCTTTTTCCTAAGATGCTTGGGAATGCCAGGGCCATTGTCGGAAATAGAGATTTTGGCCGAATCGGTCAGACTGTCAAATTCAACACGGATTTTGACCAAGGGAGGTGTACCGCCGTACTTCAACGCGTTGTCCATCAAGTTGCGAACCAAAATCTCGATGTCAACTTGACGAGCCCAAACGTCGCACTCCGACGATTCGATGATTAACGATTCTTCGGGAACATGATGCTGTGCTGCAAGCTTGGAAATGCACGATTCCAAAATGGACTCAATCTCAACCCAGGTTTCTGGTTCCGGGGCATTCGATTTCTGTTGCAAACGAGCAACGTTTAACAGTTGTGTGATCAGTTGATCCAATCGTTCCACATCGTCCAACATCGAACTGTAGAACTCCTGCCGCTTGGAATCGTCCATCTTCCGTTTTTCCAACGTTTGCAAGAACAGCTTGAGCGATGCGATCGGACTCTTAAGCTCATGCGTCACTGCATCGATGAAGTTGCTCTGACGCCTATTAAGATTGATCTGCTGAATGCTCCAAATGAGGTAGAGAATTACTCCGGCCAAAACAAACAAGAACATGACCGATCCAACACTCAATAAGGTCCAATAGACGCTGGAGCTTTTTTCCGTCGAGATCGCCCCAAAGACGTTGAGCAATACCCAGCCAACAGTTAAGGCAATCAGCAATACGATCATGACGATCGCAAGCAGGATCGGCCACTTCAAGCTTTTTCGTTCAAACATGCTTTGCGAAAATGAGACCGTTCAAATGAGACCTCGCAACAATCCTTTGAGTGAAATGCGAAACCCACTTACCACCCATCGGGATGGTTCAGATGAAAAATCGCTGCGTTTAGCGTATCGCGGCCGGGGAGTATTCGGAAAGATGCATAGCAAATTTTTGAGAAAATTGCTGGATACTTGTGGAACTGACGCTGACCTACGAATCACCACCACCTATAATGAAGTGTCCAGCAAAATTAGCCGTGCATCAAAGGCGGAAGATGCACCTTTAGACACGAAGGAATCGAGAACGTGACTCCCGAAGCAGATAAAATCCAATTTTCTCGTCAAATTTGGCAGGCCGCGTCTGAACACGCACACCGCTGCTTAACGCGGCGCGAGTTTTGTCCGGAGCAGTCGCGGATTGAGAATCTGCGGTGTGTCCATCTCGAGGAGGAATCGGAATCGCAATTCGGCAAACAACTATGGTGCTTTGAGGCCATTGGCATCGACCCAGTTGGACGGCGCCATGTTTTGTATGGAGCTCTAGAGTTTTCTATCCAGTACGGTCTGCTAGAAGCATCCCAGACAGCGATGTTTGAGGACTCTGAGCACCGCGAACGGTTCCTTCAAAATGAGTCCCAACCGCCGTCCAAACTGATTTACAGGTATCCTTCGACTCGATTTTGGGTCGGTTCGGCTTGGTGCAGCATTATCGCTCTTACCGCAATTTGGATTTCGTTGCTGGTCAGTTACATCCGAAGTTAAGTAGATTGGGACCACTGTCCCGAACGAAGTAACTGTGCCGAACGAAAGGCTGGCAGCGGAATGAATACCGTAGCTGGATTCGCCAGAATTCAGTTCGTTCTGAGTTCTGCCCAATCCAGCTACGATTCGCGGTATATTTTTCCTGCCTATCGGCTAATGACCACTCTTTTTGGTTTCTTTCGGCTTGGCTACTCCATGCCCGCTGGACTTAGCAGGTGCAGCGCCATGTCCCGATGCGGCTGGTTTCTTGGCTGGAGCCCCGTGTCCCGACGGTGCTGCATGGCCAGATGGTTTCTTTGCTGCAGCATGTGCGTCCGCTTTTGGTTTCGCAGCGGGGGCCGCATGTGCCTTTGGCTCAGGTTCCGCTTCTTCTTCTTCGGCTGTCTCCTCTCCATGCTCATGGTCACCATGCTCCTCGCTCGCCTCTTCCTCCGCCGGACCCCTTAATGTTGCGACCAAGCGTCGAGGAGACTGCGCGTGCCCTTGCGAGATGAATGCCAAGCTTGCGCTGTCAGTCGATTCGCGAACTTCGGTGACTACCAAATCATCGATTGAGGGGTCTCCGATGGTTTGAACCATGACCTCCATCAACTGGGACTTGAGATCTGCAAAATAGGGATCCGTTAATACGTTGCTATCGAGTTGCCGCAGATATTCCTCAATGGCCTGACGAATTTGGGCCTTGTTTAGTTCGATGACTTGCCTGCTTTTCATGCGGTGATTGAGCGGAACAATGGCGTGCAATCGCATTTGAAGAGGTACTTTTTTGCCGATCTGAAAAGCTAGATACTGCCCTAGATCAACCTCACAGGAAGCATCGATCTTTGCCAACGAAGCTTGGTGGCGTATGACACCAACGATGCTCGCATGAAGTCCGACCAGGACAATCACAAGCATGCCGATCCAATATTTACGAATAGTTTCAAGCATGGCAAAAAAACACTTTTTTGACTTCGCGGATCTCGCTTTGGATACAATACTCAAAGCATTTGAGACTTTCGCTCGGCAACCCTAGGCTACAATTCCGTTCATGCCTTGGCTCAACTCCTTAAATCTGGGATTTTTTCTATGAATACAATCTTCTTTGAGCAACCGTGGATCGTCGGAGTAATTGGAACGGTTATTACGATTGTGACGCTTTACGGCTGGGCACAGACGGGTAACTCCATTGCCCTTAAAACCGGGATCGGATTTGCGTTAGCCACTCTGCTTCTCTTGATTGCAAATATGTTCATCGTTACGGACGCGGAACAAGTTCGAACATGGTTGGCCAATACCTCCAGCGAATTGCAAAACAATGACTTCGACAAAGTACTTAAAAAAATCTCACCTGACTGCAGCGATCGCGTTACCAACGTTGCGGAACGGATGAAGAATGTGAAGTTCACCATCGCCAAGGTCACCAAAATACATTCGATCGAAGTGCAGTCCGACAAAGACGGTGTCACCGCCCAAATTAGAATGAATGCCTTTGTAGCAGGAGAAAGCAACGGGATATCAGCCAAAGTTCCTCGGTGGGTTGCGCTTACCCTGGAGAAGAAAAATCGCGAGTGGCTAATCACCGATTTTGAAGACAAAGAACCCCAACATGAGTTCATGACTTCAAGCGATCTTACTGATGCCTTTTCAAAGAGCCTGCAAGGCGACCGTTAATCGATTGGAGAAGTACGAATTTTGGCAAGTCACTTTTGCCGTCAGGGACTTTTAGTATTTGTCGTTTCCTCCGGCTCGGGCTTCTCCCGACCGGACACCGCTCTGGTGTTCTAATGGGCCGCGTGATGAAAATGACGAATCCGGAGGCGCGCGGTCGGGCGGCATGAAATTAGAACTCCAAAGCTGCGGACGGAGGGGCAAGCCCCATCCGACCTGAAATGATTCACCGCTTTGGCCAGAGCGGCAGAGCCCTGGAAAAAGTGAGAATGCACAATTCACTAGCTTGCGCGTCGTGCTTCGGTGGTTTTCAATTACATTCACTAGCTTGCGCGTTTTGAAGTTGCACTGTATTGAGAAAGGTAGCTGAATTCGTGAGAATTCAGACACGTTGCAATGAAGACGCGTCCAGAATTCTCACGAATTCTGCTACGAAATCACATGTCTGCAACTTCAAAACTTGCGCGTCGCACTATGGTAGTGACCAATCTGCCGCTCGCCTTATTGAAACCAGAAGCAATGAAACCAGAAATAACCTCAGCTCCCGTTCTATCCGTTTTTCAACGCGGTCTACTTTTGCTTGCGGCCATGCTTGCCATGTTCGGATGGCTTGTGATGACATCGCGAATCATGAGCGATGTGCATCCCATTTGGGATCTCGCATCTCATGTTTCCTGGCATGCTTGGCTGGCGCTGAGCATCGTACTGCTGACTGCATGCCTTTCGCTTCGAACAACCAATAGAGAAGAACGGCTTCGTTGGTGGCATCGATTCATTATGGTGGCTCCTCCATGGCTCTATCTGACCTGGGTGTGCTCACCCTGGACCGTCCTCCCTTTGGCAGCAAACGATGCCAACGCAAAGGGACTCAAAGTCATGTCTTGGAATGTCTGGGTCATGAACAAAACGCCCGACCAAGTCGTGAAATTGATCGAAGAAAGCAAAGCAGATGTGGTAGTCATGGTGGAGGTCGGATTAGAACAGACCACCGTCTACAAACAACTCGAGACGATTTACCCCTATTCCTTATGGATCCCGGAACGCTCCTCACGGGGCATAGCCATTCTCTCTCGAATCGAGGGGACACTGTTTCGAACCATCGATTTGGCAGATCAAGGCATGCCGGCCATTGAAGCGGAGATTCCTGAAACGAGTAACCACTCCGGATTTCACGTCATCGGTGTTCATACTCTGTCCCCCGGGTTACGCAAACGCACGCTAATTCGAAACCGACAACTACAAGGCTTATCCGAATGGGCTAGCGCTCTGAAAACCAAAGGTGTCATCATAGGAGACTTGAACATCACCCCTTGGTCCCCTCCTTTTACGCGACTGCTGCAACAGGGTAACTTGGTTGACTCGCGTTGTTTTCGCGGGAACTTTGCATCGTGGCCAACGGACTTGGGAGTCCTAGGCATTCCAATTGACCATGCATTGGTTACCAAGGGGACAACGGTTCTGCATCGCGACGTCGGCCCGTTGGCTCCAGACTCAGACCACCGCCCCATTACTGTCATTGTTCAGTAGAGTGTCGAACGATTGTCCTCAATCGTTCCCATCCGGAACAATCGCGATCCAAAGTAGATCAAAGCACCAATTCACTCCGATAGATTCATCAAAGCCGTTACAAAGTGCCCACAAAGCGATTGAGGACAATCGCTTTACTCTGGGGCAAGTTCTTACTGCATCCGCCATCCACACCAACGCAGCCACTTACCAACTAGGCACATAAACCCAACGTAAGCCAGGCTCGCGATGCTGGAGCCAATGAAAATTACGACCAAAGGCTCGAGACCGGAGCCGAAAACAAGCCAATTGCCGGTCCCGTAAGGGTCTTCAATCTCAAGATACACGACGCTGTTCACCCCCAAAAGTAGCCACATCCACAGCCAAATAAGGAACCACTTCCAAATTCGGATCGGGATCTTGCTTAACACCATTCGGATACACGCGAGGCTAATCAGGATACACCCTATTCCAAGCACCGCAGCTTGCACCAACTGAACAGCCGCGCCGACATGGAGTGTTGTCGACCAGTACATCGACGTGGCGCAAGCGAGTCCACACACGGTCATAAGCTCCAAAAGCGTTCGGCTCGATGTGCGTTCGATTTGCTCCAATGTCGTGCCCGCTTCTAAGACCGCCACGCGCCCCCAATTTCGGCGAAGCAGCGCATAGCCTAAAGCTGCGCCGTATAGAGATTCCCAATAGAGTAGACTGATGTTTTGGGGGGCACTTATCATTTGTAATATGCTTAAGCATAGCGTCAAAAGCATTAGACAACTCGCGACAATCAAACGAAGGCTTCGTGTATTGATCGGTGTCCACAAAAAGATCATCGGCATTGCGATCCAACAAAGCAAGATTGTAACCGTTTCACGGATTGGCACTTTCATGTTCCATGCCCCAGAAAAGACTTCTGTGGTCAGATTCATGGTCGTCACAGCCAAGACTACGGATATTGCAAACCGCTGCATAAGCCCCCCGCGCCAATACAAAACTGGGACAAGTGCACCCAAGACAAGGCTTGGTATTAATGACGCACCTATAACAGTGTCTATCCCGTAGCATGACATCCAGTACCTCGGCCCTTTTGGAATGCCAAGAAATGAAATCAGCCAGAACTCCAGTTTCCCGGCGGAAAATACTACGATGCAAGCAAGAATGGCAAGCACCGCCAGTCCGGAACTGCCAACCCAAAAGCTCTTGATCGATTCTCGCGATGGCGAAACTTCCGCCAATTCTTCCTCGTAAGCGAGCGGATCCAATGCGTGCTTCATGTTTTCGATTGCTTTTGTTCGTGGCATAGGCTTCCAGCCTTTGAAAACTCGATGCACTTCAGGAACTCTTACGAGATTCCACTACTTGCTAACTCAGTGTCATTCGGCCGCCCCCGTCCGGAGGCTGGTTGACTTTTCAGTGCCTACTCAACCTGAAAGAAGTGCATTTAAAGTTTATCTGGGTTAACGAAGTCGCCAAAGTCAACCGTCTCTTTGCCAATTTGTTCCTCATGCCTTTCAGCTTTTGGGGCGCCCAATGGTGTACCCTCAAGATCGCACGTGTCCAGTTCTGTCGCCGGTGTCTCGACGTCTTGAACGATCGCTTCCTTTCCAGGCTGAGACATGAACATCTGCATGCGATGATTTGGCTGAGCATGAAAAGTCGCCATCACGACGGTGATGTTGTCCGAACCGCCACCTTGCTTCGCCAACTCAAGCAACAACTCGCATACGTTCTGTGGCCCCTTTGCATCCAAAAGCACACGACGGATCTGAACATCAGAAACGTGCTTATTAAGACCGTCGCTACACATTAGGATGGAATCATTTTTTTGCAAATCGACTTTGGTACAGTCCGGAATGACGTTTTCCGCACCCGCACCCAGTGCATTGACAAGTACGTTCGACCAATGCGATCTCTCTACGTCCTCGGGATCAAGCTGGCCCTTGCGCATCATTTCATTTGCGACGGTATGATCTCGGGTGATGAGCTGCAGTTCGTTATTGCGAAACAGATAACATCGCGTATCCCCGGCATGCGCCACAAACATCTGCGGCCAGTCTACGTAGGACATCGTCAACGTGGTGCCCATACCTTGAAAAGCTGCGGCAGTCTTGGATCGCTCCTCGATAGCTCGATGCGCATTTTCAAAAATACTCTTGAGATGTTCGATGAACGCGTCTTCGGATGCGTCGTCATCTCGATCAAACCAGCACGAGCCATTCAGCATCGAGTTGGCGCAATACTGAACCGCGAAACTGCTGGCCTCGCTACCTCCTCGATGACCACCCATTCCATCGGCTACCAGAAACAAATATCCTCGCGGCCCTCCGAAGAGCCTCGAGCCTGCCGCACATTGCAATGCTCCGGAGCGAACATTAAGGCTCGTATTTAGCTCGGCAATCAAAAATTGATCTTGGTTGTCTGTTCGCACTTTTCCTGTGTCTGTCATTCCAGCTGATTGGACATCGATGGGTTGCATAATATCTCGATGAGTTGAGTGTCCGACACCAGCGAAAGGCAACGGGAAATGGTGTTCGATGCCCCCCATAATATCAGAAGGTTCGAATACGTGGTGAAAGGCGGCCGGCAGTGTGAAACTACCAGTTAGGCGAGCGGTAGGATGAATCTACGGTAGCTGGATTCGCCAAAATTCAGAACTTACTGAATTCTGGCGAATCCAGCTACGAATAGTGCGGCGGCGATCAAGTCTGCGATGGTACCCGGATTCCCCCGATGGCCTTCATCTCGCAAAAACAGGTCAAAAGCATGCCAAGCTCGTTCATATTCGTCACTTCCAAACACCCCTGCCGCGATCACTTCTCCCGCCCTTTTCTTGACCTCCGATGCAAAGCCCAAACCATTTTTCCGAGCGATCAGGCTATCAACACGTTCCGAAAGCAACTCCATTTGAAGGCATCGAATCGTATCCAACTTGCTTTGGCCGGCGGAGAACTCTTTGGTTTTCATCCGCTGGGAAAGAGAAAAAACGAGTTCAAAGTCGCTAACATACTGAAGCGCAATATCATCCCACTCCGCGGCCGTTCTCATGGCATCCAGAATGCTCTCAGGGGCAGACTCTCGCACATCCATGGACTTCGAATCCCCCAAGCCGCCCGGCTTGGCGATTCGAATCGCTTCATAAATCGCAGCCGAGTCCGCAGGCACCAAGGCGGCAAGCACTTCGCGAACCTGACTCTGCAACACCTGTGTGAAACCACACTCTTCGATGCCTAATCGCTTTGCGGCAACAGCCAGCGGCGCCATCAAAAGAATCGTTCCAAGGCTGGTGTTGGTCTCCGCGGAATCCATCATGGCCTTTACCGACCGCAATACCATTTGCCCCACCGATTCCTCAGCATGCTCGTCGACGGCTCGTCCAATGGCTTTGGCCGCAACCATAAAATGCTCATGAGTCAAATCATGAAACGAAGCATGCGGATGAACATTGCCCGCTTTGATCGACGAGCATTCTGTCTCGATCGCAATTCGGACGCGATCACCGACCGACATTGCCATCCACCAGCTTCCTCAGTTCTTCAAGAACTTCCGCCGATGCTTCTTCCATGACATAGTGTCCTACGTCGGCAAGCTCACGCCGGGTAGCGTTCGGCCAAGCGAGATTCATGCGTTCCATGCACTCCGGCCTGAAACACCAATCGCGCATCCCCCAAACGAACTCGATTGGCAACTCTTTTAGCTTCGGCAAGTTCTTTTCTAACTGGACCAAAACCTCCCATGTTGCATGTTTCGGCGACATCGGTATGTCTCGAACAAAACCATCGATTGCAACTCGATTGCGATACGAATCATACGGAGCCAACAATCCGTCCCTCGCTCGATCGCTCAACTTCGGCAATCGATCGATGGCCATGAAGATTGCCGCCTTGGCAAACGCATTCGCGTAACGCAACGCCCACGAACCAAGCACTGGAATACGGCAGGCCGCTATGCGACGGGGGATATAAGGAGGTGGAAATGCGGCCGTATTGAGCACCATCACGCTCTTAAATCGATTCGCTCTTTCAACGGCCGCTCCGAGCCCAATCGCTCCGCCCCAATCGTGCACCACCAGCGCAACATCTTTCAAATCCAGAACGTCAATCAAGCGCACCAGGTTGGCGGTGTGCTGAGCCAGCGTATAGCCATACTCCTGCGGTTTGTCGCTCAACCCGCAACCGATGTGATCCACCGCCACAACCCGATGCTCATCGCGGAACGCCGAAACAATCGACCGGTAATAAAAGGACCAAGTTGGATTACCATGCACGCACAGAATCGTTGACTTGGGCTCGACCTTCGGCCCCTCGTCAACATAGTGCATGCGAATCTTTGGCTCCAACTCCAAAAAGTTGGATGCGAAAGGATACTCATCTCGCCACGCACTTGTCTTTAGGGAATCGCTCATCCGATACTAGACGCCTGCCTTCGAAGCGTTCGTTCCCGTGACGCTATTGCGGATATCGGCAAACGTTCGCAAATCGTATGGCAAACCGACGTAGTCCAACACGCGGCACAGACCGCGCATGGCAACCCCGAAACCATCAGGACCGCTGAAGCCCCCAAACTGGCCGCCACCTTTGACGTGCGGTTCGAGATCCATAAACAATCCCGGTATGCCTCGCTTAGCAAGCTTGGCCAACAACTCATTGTAGTCCCGCTTAATATCGCGGAAGATAGCCTCGTGCCCCGAGTCTCCTTGATCGGCCGGAACGAAACTCTTGAGCGACTCTTCATCCACGTGCGCCGAACGGGTCAATGGTCTCTGATAATCCTTGACGTGAAGCCAGCCCATCCCTTCCTTCATCGCCAAGTACTCTTCGTATACTTGTTCGGTGGACATTCCTTGGCATACCAGATTGGCGCCATCAAAAATGAGAAGCATTGCAGGATCGGCAACGCCATCGTAGAGCTTCTTGAGCAGCTTGCCGGTTTGTCCGATCAGATTGGCCTCGACCTCGAGCCCGAAGGTCAGCCCATGCGAATCGCACAACCGAGCAATGGCACCAAGTTGATCGACCGCTTGGGCAATGTGCAGTTCTGGATCCGTTCCGCGCGGATGATAGAACGAGAAGCCTCGGATCAGCTTCGTGCCAAACGTATTGGCCAAGTCGCAAGCGCGTTGAACGTCCTTTTTCATGTACTCCTCAAAGGGCACATACCGATTGGAGGTTCCATCCTCGACATCCAATAGCTTCACTTTGCCGATCGGAGAGCCGAGCGAGGAAACTTGAAGCCCATACTCCGATTGCAACGCCAGAATATGATCGATCGATTCCGGTGCTAGGAGCATCGCGTTTTGAATTCCCGCCCCGGCGTCGATGAATCGCAACGTGTAATAGCGAAGCCCCAAAGCGGCGAAGGCACAAAACTGCTGTTCCGCCGTCTTTTGGTTCGCAGCTTCGTCGGAAAAACCACTTAACAGCACAGGAGGCATTGCGTTAGGGAGGATTGCGCTAGACATCTCACTTTGCCTTTTCATGAGTGACGGTGATTACGGAAGTGATGCCGCCACGGGCGCCCCACCGACTCTCGAGCGTAACGCGCCGCGGCTTGACGATGGTCACGAAGTCATCGAGGATGCGATTGGTGACGTTCTCGTAGAAGATGCCTTCGTTGCGAAATTTTTGCAAATACAACTTCAAGCTCTTAAGTTCCACGCACTTTGCGTCCGGTACATAACGAAAAATAAGGGTGCCAAAGTCAGGCTGGCCCGTCTTGGGACACATGGAGGTAAACTCGGGGCACTCGATTTCGATGTGGTATTCTCGATCTGGAAACGAGTTGTCGAAGCATTCGAGTTGATCTTGGAACGGTGTGCCTGGCACAGGAAATTCTCCCAGGGATAACGGCAGTTCGGGGTACGTGTGGATTCAGTTGTTGTGTATTCTGATGAATTGGCACTAGAATAACAGTGCATTTTGCCATCGGAACGGCAGATTGATCGGTCAAAAGACGCGAATTCGAGGCCAGCGTGATCCGGATCTCAGAGATTTTTCATAGCGTCCAGGGGGAAGGCCGACTTACGGGGACTCCCAGCGTCTTTATTCGAACCAGCGGGTGCAATCTGCGTTGTTGGTTTTGCGATACACGATATGCCTCTTGGGAACCCGAGGGTGACTCATGGGACATTGAAACCATTGTGGCTGCCGTAACCAAATGGCCGACCTCGCACGTCGTTATCACGGGCGGCGAACCCATGATCTTCGAAGAACTTGGCCAGCTCTGCCATGAGCTTCGTCGACAAAAACGCCACATCACCATCGAAACGGCGGGCACCATTCATCGGGACCTCGAATGCGATCTCTGGTCGATTAGCCCAAAGCTTAGTAATTCAACACCCGTTGGATATGCGTCGGAGGAATGGGTCAAGCAACATGACCAGAGACGCAATCGCCCAGACGTCGTTCGTAGCCTGATGGCCCTGGGCGATTACCAGCTTAAGTTCGTAGTCGGCTCGATCCTGGACGCAGCCGAGGTGCTTGAGTACTTGCAGGAACTTGGCGATTGGGATCGAGACCGGGTCATGCTCATGCCTCGCGGTACAACGGCTCAGGACTTGCGGCTGCAGTCGACATGGCTGACTTCGTGGTGCCGTGATCATGATCTAAAGCTATGCGATCGAGCTCATATCTATTGGTTCGGTAACCGCCGTGGAACCTAATGTTTGGGTAGCGAAACTCGTCAAGAGTTTCGGCATTCCGCTATTCTCCGAAAGTCTTGACGACTTTCGCTGCGCGTCAACAAGTCCATCTACCCCCCGCGTCAAATTGCAACCCTGCACTATTTAACCAATGAACAAACGATTGCCATCCAAATCACTGCGTTCCGAATCACTGCGTTCCGAATCATGGTGGAACGATCCCACCAATCCAGGCATGACCGCCCTGTACCTTGAGCGATTTCTCAATTACGGGCTAACGCCCAAAGAGCTTCAGAGCGGTCGCCCCATCATTGGCATTGCACAATCCGCGAACGATCTTGCTCCATGCAATCGAGCGCACCTTCAAACCGTCTCGCGACTATGCGATGGTGTTCGCGACGGCGGTGGCATTCCGATGGTCTTTCCGATGCATCCGTTGCAAGAGTCCGTGCGGCGACCTACGGCTTCGCTGGATCGCAATCTTGCTTACCTGGGTCTAGTCGAAGTTCTCTATGGCTACCCACTCGATGGCGTCATCTTCACAACCGGTTGCGACAAGACAACGCCCGCCGCCCTGATGGCCGCAGCCACCACCGACTTGCCATCGCTCATCTTCAATGGTGGACCAATGCTCAACAGCTATCTCGACGGCGAGTTAGCAGGAGCTGGGACGATCATTTGGGAAGCTCGTCGCCGATTGGGTGCCGGTATCATCGATGAGCAGAAATTCATGGACCTTCTCGCGGCTTCGGCTCCAAGCGCAGGACACTGCAATGTGATGGGAACAGCCCTTTCGATGAATTGTTTGGCCGAAGCGATGGGGATGGCGATTCCTGGCTCAGCCAGCATTCCAGCCCCGTATCGCGAGCGAGGCCAATCGGCTTACGCTACAGGAAAACGCATCGTCGAGATGGTTCGTGAGGATCTTCGCCCGTCAAAAATCATGACGCGACCCGCGTTGCTAAATGCCATTCGCGTGAACACCGCACTTGGAGGCAGCACCAACTGCCCGCCGCACCTATTAGCCATAGCAAAACATACGGGCGTTGAGCTAAACATCCAAGATTGGGAGTCGGCGGGATACGACTTGCCGCTTCTCGTAAATGCCCAACCAGCAGGCCATCATCTTGCAGAAGATTTCCATCGTGCAGGTGGACTTTTGACCGTGATGAAGGAGTTGTTCGATGCAGGGCTATTGGACGGCGAGCCTCTCACAGCAACAGGCAAATGTGTGCGTGAGAACATTGCGGATGCAATGCCTCCGGATGGTAATATCATTCGAAGCGTAGAGAGTCCATTGCGGACCAAAGCCGGCTTCCTAGTCTTGCGCGGCAACTTGTTTCAAGCCGCATTGATCAAGACGAGCGTAATCAGCGAGAGCTTCCGCGATCGCTATCTGCGCAACCCGGGAGATGAAGATTGCTTTGAGTGCAAGGTGGTTGTCTTCGACGGCCCCGAAGACTACCACGCGCGACTCAATGATCCTGCTCTCGACATCGACGCCAATACCATGTTGGTCATTCGTGGCTGCGGCACGATCGGCTTTCCTGGTAGCGGCGAGGTAGTCAACATGCAACCGCCCAACTCGCTGCTTCGCTCTGGGATCGGCGAGCTACCGACGTTAGGAGACGGCCGACAAAGTGGAACATCAGCCAGTCCATCGATCTTGAACGCATCTCCCGAAGCGTTCGCGGGTGGCGGCCTGGCCAAACTGCGAACAGGAGATCGCGTGCGCGTCGACTTGCCCGCGCGCAGCGTCCATGCAATGGTCCCAGAGGCCGAATGGAATCAACGCGACACGACCGCATTTGAGTTGACGCCAGAAAACGCAACCCCTTGGCAGCAGATGTATCGAAACCACGTGGGACAACTTCACACTGGGGCGTGTCTCGATTTCGCCTGCGGCTTCCGATCGGTATGCAGCAAAGTACCTCGTCATAATCATTAACGTGGTGTTGCCCCCGTTTTGGGCAACGCTGTGACGCAGTTTGTAGCGAAACTCGTCAAGAGTTTCGGTTCTTTAGGCCACGCAGCCGAAAGTCTTGACGACTTTCGCTACTTAAGCAAACCACTGAACCGGAGAATCCGTCTAGACACCCTCCCCGGGCCAAAAGTCCCGACCCTCCCCGAGGGAGAGTGGCTTTTAAATCCCGGCAAAACAAACCGTGGCTAGCTAGCGCCCAACGGCCAATTCGACGTCTTGAATGCTAGCAAACGCCTGAGTTTTTGTTGTTTTTCGGCTTGACGAATACCCCTGGTTTGGGACACGTTGTTACATAGTTCGAATTCGAAACTTGTCTCCCGCAGTGACTGGCTTCGAGGCTCGGATCTTGGATCAGGATGATCCTTGAATACAAACCCAAAAAAGATTGGCAAGGAGGCCACAAGCATGTCGCGAAATTCTGTTGCTGCCGTTTCACTTCGCAAGCTTTTCCCAACCGCACAAATCGTCGGTGCCGACGATATTCGTTGCGACTATTGCCTTGCTAGCTTTGATGAGGCAGTCCAAGACTGCGTTTTCGCGATTGGGTTGGATAGCGAATCCGATGCTGCACGCGATACGATCGAGGCGATCAATTGCGGAGCCAAAGCCATTCTGACCGAGCAGTTCCTGCCCTCTAGCGTTCCGCAATGCATCGTGCCCGATGTTCGTGAAGCCTATGCGAGACTTTGCCAGGAGCTTGCAGGCAAGCCCTGCGAAAAAATGTTGACTATCGGAGTTGTCGGTACACACGGCAAGACCACAGCCGCTTTACTCGTCTCCTCGATGCTCAAGAAAATTGGGAATCAAGTGGCGTACTACACTTCGCTCGGAGCAAGCAACGGCAAAGACGCGGGCTTGGTTGCACACCCGGATGCGAACGCCGATCATCTTGCTCAATGGCTCAAGTCGAGCGCCGACAATCAGACCCCTGCTGCGGTTATCGAATTGTCGGACGAGATGTTGCGATCCCATGCTGCTAGCGGTGTGGAGTTTGACGTGGTCTTGTTTACTGGACTTCGAAAGTCGCAGCGCATTGATTCTTTGCAAGCTCGTGGCGTCGAAAATGCAATGCACCGAATTGTTGGTCAATTGAAGCAGCACGGTATCGTGGTCTTCAACGCAGACGATGCCAGACTCAACCGTTGGATTGAACGCCACCAACCGCACTCCATCAGCTACGGACTCGATGCCGTTGCAGACGTTCGGGGAAAACGCATGAGCAGCATGCCGGGCGAACAGTCCTTGATGCTTTCCGCGGGAAATTGCGTCATGCCGCTGACGAGTCTTCTTCTCGGTGACCACAATGCTCGGCATATGCTCGGTGCAGCTGCCGTCGGTTACGCGTTTGGCCTTGAGCTATTTGAAATCGTCCAAGGCATTGAGCGATTGCGAAAGATCCCTGGCCGTATGCAACGCGTTCCCAATTCCGTTGATTGCCCGGTCCTCGTGGATAGCGCCGATCAAGCCGATCGCTTAGCAGTTGCGCTGCACGCGATGTCGAAACATGGAAGTCCTATCGTCTGCGTCGCCGAAGTCCCCGAGGCTGCGACGCCTGAGCAGATGGCCGCTTATGGGCGGGTACTAGAGAGATCTGCTTCCCGAGTTATCTTGACGCAGAGCCGCCAATCCAATCGAAGCGGTCAGAAGGCGATGTGGCAAGTTCTGGATGGCTGCGAATACCCAGCCTCGATCCAAATCGTACCCAACAGGGCAACTGCCATTGAACTCGCGATCCGAAGCGCTGAGCCGGGCGAACAAGTTCTGCTCGCTGGCTGGGGCGCGAACTGTTGGACCAATGATCAGACCAAAGAACTAAAAAGCGACATTGAATTTGCGACAACAACCATCGCAAACTTGCCGCCACGAACTCGTTCCGTGATGTCTCAAGTTCCTCGCTTACGCCTATTCGGCGGCGCGAAAAACTGATCAGCCCCATTGAACACAGCTGACAAAAGTCGATTTTCGTCTAAATGAGCCTGAGGCGCTAGCCGATTTTTGCAGGTCGAAAGAGCTCGGCTAGCTAGCGCCTCAGGCTCACTTTCGTCGGCTTTTTCCCATTGAACATATCTGCGCCGTTGGACGCCAACCGAATGGTACTCGCTTTTTTCGAGGAACGGCGCGAGCAGCACAGATTTCTTAGGAATTTACCATTTCGGCTTTGCATCCCCACAGAACTCGACCTAGGGTTCATTGCGTGGATCGTCTGATGAGTGCATAGACATGGTGCCGACTGGGTGTAGCCAATGTTCCGAAGAAATCGACCAAGAACGGCCAATCCACTTAGACGCGCCGCCGCTACGACCGAATTGGCTATTTGTTTGCCGATCGTGATTTCGATAGCGTTCGCAACGATTGAGATTTGCTCCGCGATCTACCTCAAAGAATCTCTAACGATTGCGGCATACGAAGGCGCTCGTGCAGGAAAATCAGCGGGCGGAACCAACGCTATTGTCAAGGCCCGAGTCATCGCCGTGCTCGATGAACGAGGAATCAAATACGACGCTTCCTCAGTGGTCACCATTTCTGCACCTGGATTCGACACGGCAGCAGAGTTGACTTTGATGACTGTGAAAGTCCAGGTCGCGGCCCAAGACAATACCATTTCCCTCACAAGACTCTTCTTTGGAAAACGGATCGAAGCTCAGGTCGTCTGTGCCAAGGAGTTCAAGAATGCGTAGGCAAAAAGCGTACCCAAAACGACTTGGCGCGTTGACTGTCGAATTCGCAATCGTAGCGAACTTGTTTTTTGTAGTCATCTTTGGTTGTCTGGAACTGACGAGACTGAGTTTGATACGAAGCCTAGCACAGGACGCTGCCTATTTTGCGGCTCGGGCTGCGCTTATCCCTGGGGCGACTGAAACAGACGCAACCAACGAAGCGAAGCGAATCTTAGGAACGCTTGGAACAAGAGGCGTTCAAGTACAAATTAATGGCGGGCGAGGGCTATCGCAGGCTTCTACTGAATTGCGGTGTGAAGTCATCATTGATCTAAAACAGAACATGATGATGATTTCGATGATGCCAGGGTGGAAAGAGATTCGTGCTGTGTCAACGATGAAAACCGAACGGTACAACGATGTCTACAAGGGCGGATAAGCCCGGTTTCGAATTTACTTGTAACCACATTTCCTTATTTTCGCGTTTCGCCAAAGCTAGAGTCTCAGCATGAACAAGCATCGAAAATCTTCTCGACGTCGTGGCGCGGTTGTCATTTTGTTTATGGTCGTCCTTCCTGCGCTGCTTATCCTCTCCGCAGTTGCGATCAACCTTGCCTATCTGCAGCTCTCTCGAACAGAGTTGATGGTCGCGAATGACTTGGCCTCCAACGCAGCCGGTCGCGCGCTTTCTGCAAAACAAAGTGTTACGGCGGCTCGCGATATGGCGATCAGCATTGCAAGTTCAAATCAAGTAGCCGGCCGTCCTCTCACGTTGGACAGTTCAACTGGCGCGAATCAAATCGAGTTTGGCGTCTCAACACAAACAACGAACTCCCAATATTCCAAGTTCCGATTCGACGAGGTGTCTTCACTCTCAGCAAAAAGGCTCAATGCAGTTCGCGTGAACGGCAAACAAGAAAATATCTCGGTTTACTTTCCTGGATTATTGCCGAGCAACAGCACCTTTAAGACACAGTTTTCAAGCGTTTCGATGCAAGTCGACCGAGACATTACACTTGTTTTTGATCGATCAGGATCCATGCGAGAATTCGAAGAAACGTGGCCATCGGGGTACAACCCGCGATCCACCGCTTCCTTGGATGCGGCGACGGCCGCTGGGATTCTGAGAAAGTCGGGTTCCAGGTATTTCTACACAAGTGGTCAGGATCAGTACACCTTAGACTATTTTCTATGGAACAACTACTTCAAAATCCAACCTCCAGCGCTTACCAAATGGGAAAAACTAGTGAATGCAACGGACGCTTTGATGGGTCTATTGAGTGAAACTCCCAATACGGAACTCGTGTCGGTTACAACGTATTCTTCGGACGCTCGAAATGATTTGCCCCTTTCAGAGAACTACCTTAGCGCCATGTCAAACCTGAGATCGCAAGAAGTAAACGGTGCGACGGCCATTGGATCGGGGATGACCGAAGGAGTCAAGAACTTCGCCACGTCGAAGGCTAGACCATTCTCGTCCAAAACCATGGTGGTGCTGACCGATGGTTATGAAAACTCAGGTCCCATTGGAGCAGTGGCAGCGGCAAAGCAAATCACCGCTGGCAACGTGACGATTCATACAATCACGTTTGGCCAGGGCGCAAACACAAGCCTTATGAAGCAAGTCGCACAAATCGGAAACGGTCGTTTTTATGATGTCGATGGCGGAGACGCTGAAACCCTCACAGCCGTCTTTCAAGATATCGTCAATAACCTGCCAACGATTCTGGTACAATGAGTACTTGTCCAATTGTATTTCGTTTAACAGTCAGCCGTAGGCGTACTGTCAAAGCAAGTACGCCTACGGCTGACTGCTAAACGACTAGTCAACAATCACCAAGCTCTGCCTGAGCCTCAGACGCCTCACCCTCTCTAAATCTCTCAGATCTGTAGTCGCGTGGACAGGCAAAGCGAAGACGCGTTCCTAAAACAACTGCAATCGCTGGATGCGAGTGGCTGTATCGACCTTCAGTACGATGCGAATCAGAAAACTTACTTTGTTTCTTTGCCGCAAAACAGACGATCTTTGCCTTGCCC
>CANHVO010000107.1 GCA_947463915.1 Planctomycetaceae bacterium | reverse complement strand
ACCAGCCAAGGATTCCAATGGGAGGGCGAGGCTCCTGCCGAGCCTTGCAACGGTTCGGCAGGAGCCTCACCCTCCCGGTATAGACAAGCTGCCGTACGTCTATACATAGTCTTCTGCCGCAACGCCGATGGATTGGCATAGTTCACGCACTACGGCTTCGCGTTCGACCAGATTGTTTGTATTGAATTTCAGGAAGAACGGGCGGTGCTCCCAATCGAATGAAGAGTCGGATAGGCCATGCAGGAAATAAAGCATGGCCGCAAAGTGGCAAGCGGTCGCGCCATCGCGTCGCATTAGTCCTCGCAAGAGTTCCTGGATGACTTCAGGCGGATGGAACTCTTCGATTTCGTCCAACGCTTGAGAGAGTCCGTAGGAAATTTCTGACTCTCGTAAAGCTCTAACAATCGATTCGATGCGCAATGGTGCCGAGATCAGATCTGGAGCGCAACGATGAACGGACATTCGCGTCTCCGTATCTGCATGGAAGAAGGCATTCATGATTGCAGCCCTAGCTTTTGGCGAATCGATGACGGCCAAGGCTTCGATGTCTCGCCAATTGAACGGTGCATTCTGAAGAAGCTTGCGTTCAATATCCGCGCGATCACTTTCGCTTGCTTGCTCTAGGATCGCAAGATCGTAGCCTTCGCCCTCTCGCCATTTGTCGTAATCCATCTCCATGCTCGTTACAAAACGGTCGAAGAGTGATTTGGAAGCGGGGGACGCAGTTTCGCGACGGATATCGCTCCTGTTTTGAATTGGTATTGGAAGCGTGCTTCCTATCGCATGCTCAGCATCGAGTGCCGCTCGAATCGCATCCATATCAGGAGTTTGCTTCGGCAGATTAGGCGGCTCCAAAACAAAGAAGTGTCGGCTTGAATCGGTGAATTCGCCCGAATAGCTGTTCGAATCGCGGTCATAGAAATCGAGTTCCTCAGTAGCGACTCGCTCCCTGGTACTAACGGGCGAAGCCAGTTTGATATAGGCTCCACATGGAGCAGCAGGGAAACCATGACCAAACTCGAGAACCTGGTTTCCCGCTGCGAGTTCGTCATGGACGAGCTTGCGAAGTGCGTCAGGGAACTTAAGAAACTCGCGTTGATTGTCTTCGATGATACTCATGATTGATCTCTTTCTCCAAAGGAATGGCATTCCTTTTCGATTGCAATCTAAAAGGTAGGTCGCAAGCCTTCGTTTTTCGCCGCATGTCTTGGGCATTCACCGGATGGCTTGCGCCATTCCGCTAAAGCGAACTGCGTGATTTCGATATGCTAGGGTCGCTAAGCTTTCCTGACAAACTCAGACTTGAGCGACATCGCTCCGATACCCTCGATCTTGCAATCGATATCGTGGTCACCATCCACCAGCCGAATGTTTTTCACCTTGGTTCCGCCTTTGACAACCAACGATGAGCCTTTGACCTTCAAGTCCTTGATGACAATGACGGAGTCCCCGGATTGCAGGATATTTCCGTTTGCATCCCGAACAGCTGAGTCGTCCGCCGCCGTGCCATCGGGAGACTTTTCATCCGAGGGTGTCCATTCGTGTGCACAGGTAGGACAGACAAGGAGGAGTCCGTCTTGGTAGGTAAATTCTGCGTTGCACTCGGGACAATTGGGAAGTTCGCTCACGGGAATCTCTGTGGGATGAATGAAATTTGGAGGGTGATGATGCATCAAATCCCGCAGGCTTGTCCTGCGGATAGTTAGGTTTTCCGCTATTCGCTGGAAGCCTATTCTGATCGCAGGGCCTCCCTTGCGAAGACGCGGTTTCGTAGCAAAAAAACTAAACTTCCACAGGGTAAACCTGTGGGATTCTTTGGGCAAGGCGACCGAACCAGTGGTGATCAGCGAAGAGTGTGGCGATTTACGTGTTTTTAAGTGGAGGGATTTGAATGAACCGGCTGAAGCCGGTACACCAGCGCTTGGTACACCGGCGCTAGGTACAATAAAGCGAATGTTCTTTTAGATATACCTCTACAGCGTACGGGACTTGATAGCGAACGCTTTTCCCTTGCTTGATTCGCTGGCGGAGGTCGAATGAACTGATTTCGATTTGCGGGCCAACCACCTTGTTGCGGATGATCTCTTCAAGCCTAAGGTGCTCAATGTAGGGGTCTAGAGCCGCCCAGTTCGGTTCACCTACGCCGCCTCGCGCAATGACGCATGGAGTTACCAAACGAAAAAGTTCGGCAGGCTCTCGCCATTTGGAAATATCCGCAAGCGCATCGGCCCCCATCAGCAAAAACAACTCAGCGCCGCGATTTGCCTCAGCGATGGACCTGACCGAATCGATCGTAAAGCTAACTCCGCCTCGCTCGATTTCCCGAAGATCCAATTCAAACTTGCGATTGCCGCCAATTGCCAGACGAAGCATCTCAGTTCGGTCTCTGTTGCTGGCCGGTTGTTTATCAACCTTGAATGGCGAAACGCTGGCGAGCAGGAAAAGTACTTTGTCTAGACCGAGCGACTCGCGGCAAAGCTCGGCCAATAGTAAATGGCCATTGTGAATCGGATCAAACGAGCCACCAAAAATGCCGATTCGATCTCCCATTCTTATCACCGCATTCTGCTATCGCGCATCCAATTGTCCATCGCAAGCTTCAAGATAGACTGACTCGGTTTGATAAACACGACTTCTGCGCTGCCATTCGAATAGAATGCCCCTGGTTGATTTTCGTCCAGGATAATCCGAACTTGATAAATCATGGAGTGCAATTCGCCTGAACGCGGACGATTTTTCGTCATCGACTCGTCCGGTTGGCTCATTGTACCAATTTCAACAACGCGCCCCGTTAAAACTTGGGCAGGGTTCTGTTTTATGCAGACACGTACGTGCGTCCGAGTGCTGATATCTGCAATCTGCTCTTCGGTCAGTCTGCATTCAATTCTTGGCGACCTGTCTTTCGTGACCCAACCGATCAACGTGCCTCGATCGACCAGTCTGCCTATCGCGGAGTCCGTTGTCCAGTGATCCGAGTCCGCGCCGAAACTAGCCGTTTCAAACCCCAGGGCGACATCCGACGGACTGCTTACAACCTCTGGCGGTTGAGCTGCGGCGGGCTCAAACCAACCAGAAGCGGGAGCCCTAACACTGAGCCGTGAGGCTTCATCCTGTTTTTGGGATAGTTGCTTAACCACAAGATCACGTTGAGCGAGCAAGCTCGGTATGGAGTCCAACAAGCGTTGATCAAAGAAGGCATTGCGTTGATAGGTTTCAAGCTGGGTCTCTAAACGCTTCAGACGTGACTCCAATTCGAAAATGCTTTTTTGAATCGATGTATTCTTTAGTGTCAGGATAGTCGCGTCGCTTTCGACCGGTATTCCGTTCGTTGTCGTCAGAGTTCGTTCGATTTGTCCGGAAAGTGTCGCGTAAACGCCTTGTCTGTCTCCCAAATGGACTGTGCCAAAAGAAAAAGTTCTGCTCGGTAGTGGAATATTCACAGCCCACGCGATCAAGAAGGAAACGGCAGTCCAACCTAAGAGAACAGCCCGTCGACTGAGTTTACGAACACCGTCGACGGAAACTTGATTGAACGTCCAAGCTGCCATCGTGGAGATCGTTGCACAACAGCCATACAACAGAATGAATCCGATCCCCAAGCCGCGTAGCTGCCACTGGCTCGCAAGGTAATACACCATTGACACCAATCCACCAAGCAATACCAGCCGGTTTAATGTGGAAGCGAGAAAGTAAAGCGTCAAGAACATCGACCGAGTCCTTGAGTTCTTTCGAGGGCGTCCATCCAACATCGCATCGAGAGATTCAAAGGATTTGTCTCGCAAGTTTTGCGTGTTGAGCAAATCGCATAGCACGAAATAGCCATCGTACTTCATGAGCGGATTCGCATTGAACAAAACGGTCGTCGCGGTACAAACAAGCAAGGTTTGAAGTGCTACTTCATGGATCCAACCTGGATGTGTACTCAGCCAAATCACCGCTGCAGCAGATGCGAGAACGCACTCTGTGTAGATTCCGGCGAGTGCAATGCCGATTCGATGGTGCTTGCTGCCAATTTTCCAAGCGTCGGTGATATCGACATAGGGGCATAGCATTCCAAAACTGACTAGGATGCCTGCGTCTTTGCAGGAAGCACCCACGCGTTTGCAAACGACAGCATGACCTAACTCATGGATGAAACGGGTTAAGACAAAAATCGCTCCGTAGCCAACGAGCAGCGATGGTGATCTCAGAGCTTGCAGACTTGGGAGCTCCGACCAAAGCCGCTCCCACTGCATCGTGATCAACCATCCTGCGACGCAGAAAAGTCCGATCCAAACACGAACAGCCAGGGTGGAATAAAGCCAAGCCAGCTTTGGAGCCAACGTATTCAATATGCGGTCCGGTGATCCAAGCGAAACCTGAACTTGCGTCAGCTTGCCAACGATGCCTGCGAGCCAACGCACCAAGGCGAGAAACCAACGCGCCTCATTTAAAGGCAATGTGTTGGTCGGGGCCGTTCGTGATAGTTTCCCGTTAGGATGCTTCCAAATCATCACGCTTGCAATAGGATCGCGATTCCGGGCGAGTATTTTGCGTAGCATGCCGCTCTGATTGCATTTCGCGACCAGTTCGCGGATCTGCTGCAACTCAATCGTTTGGGGGGCAAATTCGGAGTGGAACCGGTCCCGTACCGATTCTAGGGTGCTTTCGCTATCAAGCCACTCTAGGATCCGAAACTCTTCATTTCCGCATCGAAACAACTTTCGAGTTAACGGATCCTCCGCGATCCAAATCAGCTCGCTCGAGTTACTAAGTTTGTGCGAGTGCCAGGAGATATCGTGCCGAAGTCGAAAGCCGATTCTGGCTGGCATCGCAACTAAAGATTGATTCACAGACGTAGCCATTACGGTTTGGGCAACTGCATGGAAACGGACATCCCTGGCAAAAGCATCCAATGATCTGCCTGCTTTTGATTTTGAACCGTAGCATGCACGCGGACTTGTCCAGTTCCAGTCACGTCTGGATCATATGAGGTGATGCGGCCTGCGAACAGCAACTCATTGGAACCGCGTTTGGACAATACTTTGATCGACTTGCCGACCAGCGACGAAGGGGCAAGCTGATCGATATTCACGAAACAATCGATTCTCACTTCGTCGAGCCGAATGATCTTGACGACGGTCGTTCCTGATTGAACCCATTCTCCGGCGCGGTGATCGATTCGGGTTACTGTACCTGAGATTGGGGAACGCAAAGTCAATCGTTCCACTTTTTGTTGACTGAGTACAAAAGCGGACTGAGCCAGCTTGGACTTCAATTCGCGTTGTTGTTTTGCGGTTTTGCTTTGCCCCAATCGAACTTTGGCCTGCTCAGCCGCGAGTTGTCTTTGTTTCAATTCTCCACGGCTCGCGTTCCCCTTGGCTGCCATTTCCTCATATTGATCCGCTTGCAGTTTTGTTTCTTCCACAAAGGCCTCGGCCAGTCGAATTTCACTTTCATCCATGGCTTCCGAAGTTGCAACTTGCATTTGAAGTCCCGCGGCATTTTCCTCGAGTTCTGCAATCTTGCCATCAAGTTTCCCGATGACTTGGTTTGCGGCAACCGAATCGTTCTCCCGCACCGTGAGGCTCGCAATCGTGCCTGTTTCTTGCGAAGGCAGTTCAACACTTTCGGCAGCGAAAACCATGCATTTATCAAAAGAAATCCAGCCTGCTTTTCCAGAGTCGTCGGCGGACGACGAGTGAAATGCATGGACCGACGCGGCGAGGACCAACGCAAATAGGAAGCTTCTGGTTGCCATTTTCCTTCCTGAAAATTGAAAGTCTCTTAGGAACCTTTGGGAGAGCGAGGCTCCCGCCGAGCTTGCGACGCCTTGGTTCGGCAGGAGCCTCACCCTCCCGAATAAGACTGGAGGCGGAGCCTCCGATGCAGTGCGTTCCCTGGAAGAAGCCTTGAAACGAGCAAGGTTGTACAGGCGGTCTGCGAGAGCTGGCGAAATTGGCATCATGATTCATTCTCCATCTATGCTACATCCAAAGCTGGATGCGAGACCAGATTTGATAGGCGAAGTCTTTGCCAAGTGCCCAGATGAGAGGGCCGCGCCCGACCGGGATACTGATTCGTGCAGTTGCACCGGCAACAGCAACATCCTCTGGCAACCGGTCTATGTCAATTTCGAACCGCATTCGAAGAACCGATAGATTTGGGTCTACCATAGATTCCCCTTTTTGGCGGCTTTCAATTCTCGGTATATTCGTTTGCCTCAGCCGAACAGGTAGTTGCACCTGAGGATAGCTCGTCAGCGTTGCGATAGCTGGCGCCTGATCGCTTTCCATCGCTAGTCGAAATTCGTTGGCATCGCGTTCTGGCAACGTTGCCTCCAGAATCCAAAGTGCCTCGGATTCCTGAATGGTCAAAAGCCATTGCCCCGTGCGCAGCGGCCGATCTTTGAGACTGTCATGCACTTTCCAGGTCGAAATGACTCCATCCATCGATGACGTGACCGAAAGCGAAGCTATTTGACTTCGGATCAGCGCCAACTGCCTGGACTCCGTGTCCTGAACGCTCAGGATTGCTTTGCGTTCCCCTTCTAACTCATCGCGTTGAGAATTGCTCAACGTCGTTTCTCGCAAGAGGCGTCCGTCAATGTCTTGTAGCCGTTGAGCATTGCGAGATTGTTGAGCAAGGGTTTGCTCTAGTTCCGCGGATAAACTTGGCGAACGCAACTGAAGCAGGGGCTCTCCGAATTTGACTTCTTGCCCATGTTCGACCAAAACGTCTTCAACGGTCGCCTCCAATGGAGCGAATACATGCTGTTGGACCAGCGGTACCAGTACGGCAGTTGCATGCAACTGAATCGGAACAGGTATCGCCATCACCGCAGATAACATCAAAAGAGCCGCAACCCACAAGGCAGCACGTGGCCAAGTTGTGGGATTGAATGGATTCATCGAATAACGATGACCAGGTCGACTAGCGATCATGGCCGATTTCCACCAAGGAATTTGAAGGGCGGACAACCCAAGCCTTGAAATCAAAGCGGTCTGCTCTGAACATCGCATTGGAGGGCGATCCATCCCAGACCATGTCAGCAGGACTGCTACGTCCAGTTTCGAGGTCCGTGTCTTTTCGCTATCTTGGTTCAACGGCTTGATCCATTGCAACTCCGATACCGCGAACGTATTCATTAGGCCATTGAGATCGGGGTCGCGCTCATCTACTTCGATTGGCAACTCGGACGCAATGAGCGTACCTCCGTTGCGAAGTGTCGATTGAAAACTGGAGGTGGCCCGCTCGATTAGACTAATCCCTTCGGCACGCCGATCGATATCAACTAGCCCCGCCGCCCCCACAACCTTCCAGCGACCAACGTAGGATTCTCGACGCAAAAGGAACGCGTGCTCAGCATGAGCGTGCTCACGAATCGTCCGCATCAATTTCTCGATCCCTTGTTTCGCATTCAAGCCGCCTGCAAGCTCATGCATGACGTGCTCTGCTAGCGATAAGTATTCGCGGTCCCGTTCGAAGACTCGCAGCCGGTGCGAGCGAAAGTAATCGCTCATCAGGTCGGCCATTTGAGCAACGAAACGGAGATAGCCTCGCTGGCTGGCTGGGCCGCCGCTTGGCGATTGTACGATTTGAAGCCAGAAATGCCCCATCTCTTTCGAGAGGATCAATGGAGCGTAGATCAGTAGCTCCGAAGTTGGATTGGCCGGGCGATCGCGATTTAGTAACGCCTCGCAGGGTGGAATAAGAATGGGTTGTCGTTCACGTGCGACGGCATTCAAGATCAGTAGGTGGGACTCGGACGGTTGTTGCCATTGGTCCGTAGCGTCTTGAGGTTCACTTGCTTGGGGCGTTTGTGTTGCGTCCCTCAATTGTGCTTCCAGAAAATCTAAACGTTCAAAAGAACTGAGAGCCACATCTGTCTCGGCCCCAGATTCCTTTTCCGCATTCTGACTTTGCATTAAAACGGGGGGGAGATTGAAACTGCCCAGGAGGCACCAACGATTGTCCGGAAGTTGTTGCCATAGAGCTGCCCCGATTGCCCCCATGGCGTTCGCAATTTTGGGCAAGGTTGTGTGGACAAAGTCCTTAGGCTCCATTGGCGAATGAGCCAAAGCTGCGATGGACTCAACGACGGTTCGAATTTGGTCCTTGGTCTGCTGTACGAATGCACTGTCCAATTGCAGTGGGCTTCGTCGGTCGACCAGCGTGTCGCCCCCGGAGTTTGGCAGCAAAGCCGTTGGCAATCCCGACCCGAGGGCCGCGGCTGGAGCAAAGTAATCGCGCAAGCTGGCTATTTCAGCAGCCAGAGGCTCTGTTGTTTGATTGTTTTCGGGGGTGGGTAGTTCGGACCGTTTTGCCATATCTGTTGTGGTTATCAAAAACCACAATCCATTACAAGATGAATGGCAAACGGCATGGGCTAATTCTAGTTTTGTTGTAGCGGCACGCTCTGACGCATGTTGTAGCGAAACTCGTCAAGAGTTTCGGTTATTTATTCGAGGCATCCGAAAGTCTTGACGACTTTCGCTACAGATACGGACGGTTTTTGGAGGCGCAAAATGCGTAAGAACGCCAAAACATGGATACCCTATTGGATGTGAAGTGCCCGCCAGGCGATTGGGACAATCGCTTTACACTTGCTTTCGCATGCAGCAGTTCTTGTACTTCTTGCCTGATCCGCAGGTGCATGGATCATTTCTGCCGAGGCGGTCGCCGCGGTTGCGAATGGCTTCGATGCGTTGTGGCTCAGCACCCGCTGCGTCTGCCGAGGCGAGATCTGCTTCCTTTTCTGCCAGCAGTTGGCTGGTAGCGTCGTAGGAATCATGTCGCGCGACCGATTTGTTCTCGACCCAGGAGTCCGAGACAATATCGCTGTCCATGGCTTCCATGCGGAAAATGACGTCGGTCATGCGCTCGCCGATGGAGAGCCACATTTCCTCGAACAGCTTCATTCCCTCGCGTTTGTATTCAACCTTGGGATCCATCTGTCCCATGCTTCGAAAATTAACGCTGCTGCGAACGTGGTCCATTGCGAGCAAGTGGTCTTTCCAGGCAGAGTCCAATTGCGTGAGAAGAACTGTTCTCTCCATGCGACGGATTTCAGGGAAGTACCTATCATCGATGGATTGCATGAATTTGTTGGTAAGCTCCGTCTTAGTCAGCTTCTTAAGTTCCTGCGTTCCGCCGGTCCAGCCGATTGTTTTTCGCATCCATTCGGCAATCGCTTCCATTTCTGTTGCTGAATTTCCTAGAACGTCCTTGAGCGATTTGCTGCTCTTTCCGAAAATGCTGTCGGCCTTTTCGGCTGCTGTTTTTCTGAGTTCGATGGCTTTCTCTACCGAACGTCGACTAATGGCGACCAGCGTCTCAGTGGACTTATCAGAGTCCGCTTGAAGCTGTTCCAATACGGTTGGGTCCTCGAACCTAGTCGATGCCCAATCGGCGAGCGCTCCGCCATCGATACTGTAGTTGTTTGGGCCTGTTTGCTGTTGGAATCGGCTGAAGGACACCATGATCGGAAACTGGCTTTCGCGTTCGATGTAGGTTTGCTCCGCTTTTGTCAGAAGTTTTTCAGCGAGCTGCTCAGTTTCGGGGCCGCGCACCTCATCCAATGCGACCTCGATTCCAAACTTGTTTTTCATCCAGCCGACGAGCATTTTTAGCCCGAACTCCTCTCGCAAAAACGCGTCTCCCTCCGAAAGGTCGATGCTTGCGATGTACTTTTGGGATTGGCCAATGAATTCCTCGTCCATGCGGTCACGGTCGATCTTGCGAAGCATCCCAACCGTATAGTTTGCTGCGAATCTCGCATTCACCCACTTGGCCATAGCTTCCCAGTTCCATTCCGATGGCTCCTCTTCGGTTGGCATGTTTTCATCGAGCGCATCGAGGATCTGCGTTTCAGCAGTTCGTTCGGCTTTGTCTTTGGCATAGGCAACGGCAGTCGCTGGATCAACGCCGCGGAAGTCCTTTGGCTCTAGCTCAACACCGAGCTTTGAGCCCGCCCACTTCGCATAAGAATCTGGACCAAACATCGGGTCGCAGAATTGCGTAACGTTTTTCTCAATTTGCTGCCGGAGCTGAAACATGACAAGATCACGGCAGCTTGTGCCATCAAGGATCTGCTGTCGATAGCCATAGACTTTTTTACGTTGGTAGTCCATGACTTCGTCGTATTCGAGCAAGCTCTTTCTAGCTTCAAAGTTTCGCTCTTCGACTTTCTTTTGAGCTCCCGAAATTCGCTTGGAGACATAGGGGCTTTCGATCGCGTCTCCCTCACCCATGCCCATTCGCTTCATCCACTCGCGAACCCATTCGCCAGCGAAGATTCGCATCAAGTCGTCTTCGAGCGAAAGATAAAATCGGCTCGAGCCCGGATCCCCTTGGCGACCGCAACGGCCACGCAATTGAAGGTCAATTCGGCGAGACTCGTGTCGTTCGGTTGCGACGACATAGAGACCGCCAAGTTCACGGACTCGTTCTCCTTCTTCTTTCATCTTCTCGCGTTGGTCGATTTCGTGAACCAGAGCGTCCCATTCTTCTTTGGGAACCTCCAGGCGAGTCGGGTACTTGTCTTGCAATTGCGCCCATGCCATCGTTTCTGCATTGCCGCCGAGGATAATGTCGGTTCCACGACCCGCCATGTTGGTTGCGATCGTTACCGATTTTCGGCGGCCGGCCTGTGCGATGATTTCGGCTTCGCGTTTATGCTGCTTTGCATTGAGGACTTCGTGAGTAACGCCGCGTTGATCTAGGAGTTTTGATAGCCGCTCGCTCTTTTCGATGGAGACCGTACCAACAAGGATTGGTCGCGAGGACCGATCGATTTTTTCGATATCGGCAGCGGCGATCTGTTCCACCTCCTTGGAGTCGGACTTTTTGATTTTGATGTTGGTTTCGTCTTCGGACTGAATGGTTCCGATCATGAAACCTCGTTTTCGATCTTTGAAATGAAGCGTGTCGTATTTGTGAACACGTTCGATTTCGTCGGCAACGGCAGCGTACTTTTCTTTCTCGGTCAAGTAAATCGAATCAGGGAATTCGATACGCTGGAGGCCACGATTGGATGGAATAGCGGTAACGCCAAGATTGTAGATTTTGCTAAACTCGCTCGCCTCGGTCATGGCGGTACCCGTCATGCCAGAAATCTTCTTGTAGAGCTTGAAGAAGTTTTGTAGGGTGATCGTAGCGAGAGTTTGCGTTTCTTCTTTGATTCGAACGCCCTCTTTGGCCTCAACCGCTTGGTGCAAACCATCGCTCCATTGACGGCCATCCATTAGTCGACCAGTGAACTCGTCGACGATGATGATAGCCCCTTCCTTGACGACGTAATTCACGTCGCGTTTGTAAAGGTGGTGCGCTTTGAGGGAATTGTCCAGCAAGTGCGGCCATTCCATATTGCCGACGGTGTAAAAACTTTCGACGCCAGCGAGTTTTTCGGCATCGCGGATACCAGCATCGGTTAGATTAACCGTATGGTCCTTTTCGTTTACGACGAAGTGCTCTTCCTTTTTAAGAGCCTTGGCAACGCGATCAGCCTCGCTGTATTTTGCCAGATCGCGAGCAGCTGAACCGGAGATGATAAGCGGTGTTCGTGCCTCATCGATGAGGATATTGTCCACTTCGTCAATAACAGCATAGTGCAACGGACCTTGCACCTGTTGCATGTGCGCTGGAAACCGATTGTCACCTCGGCTGGCCATTCGCATATTGTCTCGGAGGTAGTCGAACCCGAGTTCATTGTTGGTTGCGTAGGTGATGTCGCATGCGTAGGATTTTTGGCGTTCGTCGTTGTCCATACCGCTCTGGATGTTACCGACGGTGAGTCCCAATCCCATGTAGAGCGGCGCCATCCACTCCATATCGCGACGCGCGAGATAATCATTGACGGTCACGACGTGGACGCCACGTCCTTCGAGTGCATTGAGGTAGGTTGGCAAGGTGGCCACGAGCGTTTTTCCTTCGCCCGTAATCATTTCAGCAATGTTGCCGCCATTGAGAACCATACCGCCTATCAGCTGTACGTCGTAATGCCGCATCTTCATGAATCGGCGGCCCGCTTCGCGACAAGTCGCAAAGGCTTCGACAAGGATATCCTCAATCGTTTCGCCGTCGCTCAATCGCTGCTTGAACTTGTCGGTTTGCTCGCGAAGTTCTCCGTCGCTCATCGCGATCATTCGAGGCTCGAGCAAACCGACTTGCTGGGCCTGAAGCGTATAGCGTTTTATCTGTCGTGAATTTGCAGATCCAAAAAAGGTCGTCAGTCCACGATCGATTCCACCCAACACTCCATTGATGGTGTTGGTGGTACCTTCCCAAAATTTCTCGAGCAGATCCATTGTTAAAATTCGTCCGAAAGTGGATTCTTGGAATCTTTCCAATCCCCCGACTCGGGATTGGAGCAAAAAGCAATAACCCCCATGAGGGTGGGGTGGGCTTGAGCCCATTTGACCGGTGTATTCTACGCATTTTCGACAATTGGTCGCCGGGGAGGGTATCGATTCCTTTCTTTTGCGTCAATCGAACTCCTGCAAAGATCAATCTGGTAAGGCTTTGCGATGTTGAAGCAGTTCAAAACGAATTTCGATTTTCGTGTCGAATGGGGGGGCAAGGAAAGACTCTTTGTGATTTTGAAGACTTTCCGACTAGAAAAGGGATAGATTTTTTGGCCAGCGCACGAAAAATATTTTCGTACAAACCGAAACATTCACCAAATTGCGCCTGAGACAAGACTCCGACAATCTCCCATGCCGCTGCTAAAACCTGAACAGGACATTTGGCCGCTCAATTTATTGGACGAGCCAGAATCAGAACAGTCAGAGTCTGGACCGGATTCCGGTGGAGGGGAATCGGCATCCACCGTTGAGCAGAATTCGCAAGAACCGAATTTGGCGAGCGGAGCGGACCCGACGGAAAGTTCCGTTTTTACGTCTCACTCGGACCTTGTGGTCGCCAATCCACAGGCGGAAATTGGAACTTGGTGGGCACTTTACACCTTGGCTAGGTTCGAAAAAAAGCTGATGCGGCAGCTCATTGAAATTGAGATTCCCTTTTACGGACCGACCATCGCAAGGCGTTATCGCTCACCGCAAGGCAGAATGCGAACAAGTGTAGAACCGCTCTTTCCGAACTATGTCTTCATAATGGGAGACGAGATGGCCCGCTTCAAAGCGGTCTCGACGGGAAGCGTAAGTCGGTGGATGCCTGTGGCTGATTCCTTGGAGCTTGTAACCGATTTGCGCCAGATTCGTAGGCTGATTCTCACGGATTCGCCTTTAGCGCCCGAGTTAAGGCTGCAGCCTGGGCAAAAAGTTCGAGTAAAGACAGGAGTCTTTAAAGGGTTTGAAGGTACGATCATTCGGCGGGAAAACGAAGTTCGATTATTGATCTCGGTACGTTACATGGGACGGGGAGCCAGCGTCGCACTTGACGATTGCCAATTAGAGCCCATTTGACATAGAATCTGCCAACATCTTATGATCAGCGCCTGGTTGATCGATGGTCTATGTTCTTACTTTTCCCCACGCTGCTTTTCTCCCATCCATGATTGAATCTCCTGTCTTTGTTGCCGGCCATGGTGGTATGGTAGGTTCTGCGGTTTGCCGTCGACTTGCGTCGATTCCGGGCATTGAAGTCATCACGCGTACAAGAAAAGAATTGGACCTGTGCGAAGAGTCGCAGGTCAACGAGTTCTTTTCGAAAAACCGACCAGCGACTGTGATTTTCGCGTCGGCCAAGGTGGGTGGGATTCACGCCAATAAAACGTTCCCAGTCGAATTCTTAACGGATAACTTGAGACAAGAGTTAGCGACGATTCATGCCAGCTATCGCAATGGCGTTAAGCGGTTTCTCTTTTTGGGAAGCACTTGTATATATCCGAGAATGGCGGCTCAACCGATCAAGGAGCAAGAGTTACTCGCAAGTCCGTTGGAGCAGACCAACGAAGCCTACGCGCTGGCAAAGATTGCAGGCTTGAAGCTTTGCCAGTATTTTCGTCAGCAGTATGGGGTAATGTATCACTCGGCCATGCCAACGAATCTATATGGCCCTGGAGACAATTACCATCCAGACCACAGTCACGTGCTTCCGGGGCTCATTCGCCGATTTCACGAAGCGAAAATTCGTGGTGACGAGACCGTAACGATGTGGGGGACCGGAACTCCCCTTCGAGAGTTTTTGCATGTCGATGACTTGGCAGAAGCGATTCTTCACTTATGCCAACTGGACAATCCTCCCGACTGGGTCAACGTAGGCACGAGTGTCGACGTCAGCATTCTTGACCTCGCGCGCTTAGTCGCGAAGACAGTTGGCTTCACCGGCAAAATCCTGACCGACCCTTCCAAGCCCGACGGAACGCCGAGGAAACTGACCGACACAACTCTGATTCGATCCACAGGCTGGGCACCGAAAATTGCTCTAGAACAAGGTATTGTTTCGACCTACGAATGCTTTTTGAGAGAGCAAGGGGCGGGCGACCTACGGTCCAAATAGGTCTAGAACAACCCACCGACTTTGTCGGAGTGGAACGGGAACTTCTTGCCTATCAATTTCGAGGCAACTGCCTTGAACACACCTTCGTGGTCAGTCACAGCAGAGCTCGCTGAGCCGGCATCCACAAAGGTCCATCCTCGCTGAACTTCACGAGCAAAGTCCACAACCAAACAGCGCGACGCGAAGGCAACGGCCACTCTTTCCGCGTAAGTCGCGAGTTGTTGCAAGTCCGCTGTCGTCGGCGGAAACCCCGCAGGCAACGGTACTTCCTTTAGATGTTGAAAGGACCATGCAAAAGGCTTGCCGTCTACAACCCAGACACGGATTTCTTGAGGCAAGACCCCGTAGGTACCAGTGCCAGCTGGCACACATTCTTTCCACTCGCGCGCGATCACCATCGCGTTCCAGCCCAGAAGGCGGCGAATCTCCTCCGCCTCCAAAAGCAATTCATTTGCGTTTCGGACTCGCGAGATTGCTCCGCCAAGTTTTAGCGAACTATCGGACGCGCGGACAAACAACGGATAAACGATATCGTCGGGAATAGGCTCATTCCAAGCCAGCCTCCAAGTGCGTGACATCGGAACGTCCACGGACTTGGCCGCCAAGCAATCCAATACAGAAGCGAGACTCATCAATGGGAGTCGCTCCTCCGCTCGGTCTCGAAGATTGGGGTGGTCCGCAACCAATTCGGCATAGTCCGAAATCGAACCCGCTACGGAAAAGAAAAAGCCATCATCTGAATCTGACTGTGACTCAGCAATAGGTATCCCCTTGAGGTCATCTAGCCAGTACAAGATCCGGCTACCGCGCCGTTGATGGACAGAATCGTCGCGGTCATCATAGAACAAGTTCATCAAACTAGCGTTTCGGTTAATGGAAAACGCCATGAGAGTAGACGTATCCGGAGAATTGGTCAAACCAAGTACGCTAAGAATCTGGATATTCAGCGTTTATCGACGCGGCTACCACGTCAAAAGTGGTAGCCGCAGTCGTTTGCTGACGTAAACTACTTCTCAATCGTCGATTTCAACCGGAAAACCGTTCCGACATCGAGTTGTGGCCGATCTGGCAGATCGGTCGAAAACGTGATCTTTCCTTTGATCTCTTTGCCAAAATCCTGAGCCTTCGGCCGAATGATCAACGGAAGTGCATGGAGCGTTTTTGTTTCTTCGTTCAGCTTTGCTTCGATCTCAAATTCGTTGCTTTCTACCGACTTGATGAGAAATGGCTGAAGCCCTTTCAGGACAATGAGCTGCTTAATCGGTTCGCCCTCGACGATATCGCCAAGCGAAAGCGTTTGCGGCGAAACAGAAACTTCTGGGGCAATGTTCGCCACCAAACGGAGCGGGACTGTGGTTAAGTTGCGATCGTTTGTGTGAACAATGATCTCGCTTTCCAAAGGCCCGACAGGGGCGTCACCTGAGATCGACACGGCTAATGAGTAGCGAATTCTACCATTTTGGCGTGTTACTTCCGTCGGAACTACGGTCACAAAACTGTCGCTCGTTGTGACATTGTTGATTTGCCATGCGGGTTTCCCCGCGTAATCGACTCCGACCTCTATCGACTTCGAAGTCCCTTGCAAAATATCTCCGAAGGTCGCTTCCCCCGGCTGAAAAACCACATCGGAACGGATGTAGCCTTTGACGTGCAACTGAATTTCGCTGAACGAGGGTTTGTCGAATGTGACGGTAAGAGTCGCGGCTTTCGAGCCCGTGTGGGTGCCAGTATTGAATTTGGCTAGGATGCTGCCTCGTCCACCAGGCGGAACAGTCTCGGTCTCTACGCTAGGAGACGTACAGCCGCAAGAAGTCCGAACGCTGCGCACGTGAATCGTTTGGTTGTACGGATTGTCGAAGGTGAAGCGAAATTCGGTTTTCGCAGCACGTGCAACGGTTCCGAAATCGTGATTGGTCGTTTTGAATAGACCTGCAAGTTGATTTGCCGACAAGGACGTCGACGAGGCCGCTATAAAAATAGCAGCCGCCACGAGAGATCGCATAGACATTTTCTCCAGAGATACTTTAGCATGGATTGGTTGGAATCGGGTTGTTGCTGTAATGTGTTGTTGGAGCCATCGATCGAATCGTTGGAGCGGAAGATCAATGTCAACACAGAATGCAACGGGTTGGGAGCGACCCGATAGGCGGCATTAGCCACGTGAATCGGTTATCAGCAAAAAAGATGATCGCAGCCCAGCCATTTGTTCCCGTTTTTTCAGTTCCTCTAAAGTTGGCTCTCCGTTTCCGGAAGTCTAGAAATACCTACCAACACCTCATAACTGCGAAAAGCGCCAAAGTTAGCCGAGTTACTTGGAAAAGCAAATTTGGTATAGTTGAGCGGAAGCATTTGGAGTGTTTTCAAAACCGGAGCAGTGAACCTCACTCGCAATCGGATTATCCAACTTTGATCACCAAACAATTTCATCAATAGGAGCATGGATGCCTGATTCAAATAGCAAGGATGCAGATGCAATCACGGACCTTTTGTCCGCGTACAGGACATTCGATGGCCCTTTCGATGAATTGACCAACAGCCAAGGTGAAGTTCGTTCCGCATACCGACGTTTGATCGGCGTTGAACCTCGGCTAACAGGGCCAGAAGTTTACGTTCGTTGGAGATTGGCAAAGCAATCTCTCAAGGACAATCCGCCAGCCTCGACAGGACAGCATATCAAGTCTGGGGTGCCGCACGCATGGGATTTAGACCCAATTCCCTTCGTGCTTGAAGCATCAGAATGGACCACTCTTTGCGCGGGCATGCAACAACGGATGCAAGTGCTCGATTTGTTGCTGCAAGATGTTTACGGCGAACAACGCCTGTTGGCTGACGGTGTTCTTCCTAGCGAATTGGTCCATGGCTGCCCGGCGTTTTTGCGACCTGCTCGACGCACGCTAGGCGTCCCCGCCGGTCGAAAACTCTACCTTTATGCCGCCCAGATCTCGCGAAGCAGCAACGGAAGCTGGCAGGTTTTAGCGGATCGGACACAAGGTCCGAGCGGTTGCGGCCACGCCGTCGAAAACCGAATTGCGATGTCGCGTATCCTGTCAGAAGACTTTCAAAAACTGCAAGTGCAACGATTGGCTGGTTTCTTCGGAACCCTGCGCCACTCCTTGCAGGACGCATCACCCATTCGGGAAAAGAACGCGAGATCGGCGTTGCTCTCCCCTGGCGTCCAAAGCCAAACTTATTTTGAAGATGCCTATCTCGCGAGATACCTCGGCTATACGCTCACTCAAACGACCGACTTAACCGTCCGTGGCGGAGCGGTTTACCTGAAGACATTAGGGGGACTGGTTCGAATCGATAGCATCCTGCGACGTCTGCCGGACACGATGTGCGATCCATTGGAGATCGACCCGTCATCCAGCGAAGGCATCCCAGGTTTAGCGCAAGCAGAACGTGGCAACACGGTCTTGCTCGCCAATGGACTTGGAACAGGCTGGACCGAAAGTCCTGCAGTGACCGCTATTTTGCCACGTCTTTGCCGAGTGCTCCTAAACCAGGATTTGCAATTGCCGAATATGCCCATGTGGTGGTGCGGTGACAAGGATTCGATGGAGTATGTCATTGCGAACATCGACAACCTATTGCTGCGTGATTCTTTCGTGCGACATTCTGCAACGCAAACCAATGGCGCTCACTTAAGCTCGTTTCAACGCGAAGCGATCGCAAACGACATACGAAAAACTCCATGGCGATACGTGGCGACGGCCATTCCTGAGTTTAGTCGAACTCCTACTTGGGTAAACAATCACGTGGTGGCTTGGCCGTCGGTGATTCGGCTCTTTGGATGCGCAACCAAGAACCGACTTGAGATCATGCCTGGTGGCGTGGCTCGCGTAGCGGATTCCCCTGAAAAACTAGACGAGAGCCTGACCTGTGGCTCGATGAGCAAAGATGTCTGGGTGCTCAATAACGGACCTGTCAAACCAGTAACGTTGCTTGGGGGCAGCAAACAGAATGTCGAACTTCGACGCACAGCCATGGATCTCCCTAGCCGCGTTGCTGAACACATGTTCTGGCTCGGGCGATTCGCGGAACGCATGGAGTTTATGGCAAAACATGCTAGATACTGCAGCTCCCAGCTCACCTCCGAAGTATCCTCCGATTCGCTCCCGTCCCAATGGCAAGTCGTAAGAGCGCTTTGCGAAAGTTCGAACTTGCCGGTTGAGCCACCTAAAGACGAGACGTTGGCTCTCTATGACATGAGGCAGACGGTTCTTCACTTTGTTTTCGAGCAGAATCAGTCGGATGGTCTCGCGAATGCATCAAGCCGAATTCTACGAAACGCAGAAACGATTCGAGATAGGCTGAGCTTGGATTCATGGCAGATCTTGAGCAGGCTTGATTATTCGTCGCTGATCCCCTGGCAGGGCCAGCGCGAACGCATGGGGGAAGCGTTGTCGACTCTCAATCAAGTCATCAGTCACTTATCTGGTTTTGCCGGCCTCGCCTCGGAGAGCATGACTCGCGGACCGGGTTGGCATTTTCTCGATTTAGGGAGACGCATTGATCGAGCTCAGAATCTGCTGCGACTGATCGAGATGCTGTTAGTTCCCTACTCCAAAAGCTCGCGCCAGTTACTCGAAGCGCTGCTCGACATCTGCGATAGCTCGATGACGTATCGTTACCGATATTTGATGAGCTACGAAATCGGGCCTGTGCTGGACTTGCTGGTTGTGGACCCGTCGAACCCTCGCGGCTTAGCCTTCCAATTTGTCCAGATCATGCAGCATTTGGACGCATTGCCCGCGGCTGATAAATCCGAGGTGGCTCGCTATCGCAAAAAGATAACGGAATGCCGAGGCAATTTGCGACTCTTCGATGCGGATGCGTTAGGGGAAGACATTGTCAAAGACGAAATGGGCAAAGAAGAACGAGCCATCTTGCGAAGCAGGCTTCGCGAGTTTTCGTTGCAGCTACACGATTTAGGGGACTACATCTCGCGCCGGTTCTTGACCCATACTGCAGCTCGCCAATTGGACGACATGGTGAATCAGTAGTTTTGAGTTTTGAGTTGTCAGTTATGAATTGTCAGTTATGAGGTCTAAGGAGTAACTGACAACTGACAACTCCCTAATGTCCGCCTTTGGCTGGTACTGCTTCTGCAGCGGCTTTTGCTTTGGCTCCTTCCTCGGCCGCTTGCGCGTCGAGTACTTT
>CANHVO010000106.1 GCA_947463915.1 Planctomycetaceae bacterium | reverse complement strand
CGCCCAACGGCTATTGGTTGGTTTCACTCGAAGACTCATGCAGAAATGTTTAGCACACCAAGCATGTTGCGAACTTGGGCACCAGGCCCAAGTTCGCGAAGGGAGATAACAGGGGCTTTCGACGCATCGCAGATACGCCAAATTGGCGGATGCTCTAAATCGGCTTACCTTTCCAGCGAGCAAATGCTTCGAGAGCAAAGAACTCGGGCAGACCGATTCGGTTATAGGAATCGGCGGTGCCTCGATTTCGATCTTCGGCTCGTTGCCAAAACTCGCGAGGGTCACTTCCTGGGAACAGGGCTTTGTCTTTCTGACTTTCGTGCATGAAGATGGATTGGCGTTTGAGCGAAAGGTCCCCAGGGCTGAGAGGGACAGCAATTTCGATCTCGTGCAATGGATACTCTTGCCAAGCACCTCGGTATAGCAACACGTCGGGTAACTTTTCGCCCCGCTGAGTCATTCGAGTGAGGGCTGCGAAAATGGCTTCGGCGCAAACGCGGTGCGTTCCGTGCGGATCTGCCAAATCGCCTGCCACATAGATTTGATCAGGGGTAAGTGCTTTCAGAAGGTTCTCGATGATTTGAATGTCTTCTTCACCGACGGGCTTCTTCGCAATCGTTCCGGTTCGATAGAAAGGCAAATCCAGGTAATGCAAGTTAGATGATTTGCAACCGATGGCGATGGCTGCCGCCCGAGCTTCGCTACGCCGAATGAGTCCTTTGATGCGCAAGATCGAGTCGACGTCGGGTTGGCCAGGTTTCTTTTGCTGAATCGCTTCGCGAACGTGATCAGCAAGTCGATTGGAATGCTCTTGCTCGATTTCGAATAGGAGGTTGTAGTCGGCCACGAGCTCGGCCACGCGAAGTGCGTCGTGATCGAAGACCGCAATGTTTCCGCTCGTCATGTACGCCACATGCACTTCATGTTTGTCATCATTTAAACGGATCAAAGTGCCGCCCATGCTGATCACGTCGTCGTCTGGGTGCGGGCTAAAGCAAACGATTTTCTTCTTGGGTTCGGTGCCGGCGGGATGGTAATCGATGGTATCGAGCATCCATCGAAAGACCTTTTGGGAAATCGATTCAGCAGGTCCGTGGTGTCGCAACAGCTGATGCAAATCATGGGCTCGAAAATCATCCGCGTCCAATTTCAATAGAGCCTTGCCGGTTTGCGAGCATAGCCAAAGGGTTGCTCGTTTAATGAGATCATCATCCCAGGTGACGTTACCGAGAAGCCAAGGAGTCGAGGCCCCTTTGAGCATCGATGCCGCCGGACCATCCAGCAGCACGCGAACGTCTCCGTGTTCTTGGAGATAGGAGGCCGGGACGCGATCGCTGACTGGGCGCTCGAGTGCTTCGACCACGATTTTTGATTTATGCTCGCCGATAGCTAAGAGCAGAATCCGACGTGCAGAAAGAATACCGCTCAAGCCAACGGTGAGGGCTTGGACCGGAACGTTGTCTTCACCGAAGAAGTCGCTGGCGACACCGCGCCGCGTGATGGGATCGAGTGTGCATAAACGTGTTCGGCTTCGGCGCACCGAGAAAGGTTCGTTGAAACCGATGTGGCCATTGAGGCCGATTCCCAGAATGACTAAGTCGAGTCCTCCCGCGTGCTGGATCGCTTCGTCATAGCGTCGACAGTGAAGGTCGATATCGCTTTGGTGAAGTTGGCCATCTAAAAAATAGACTTGGTCAAGTGGAATATTGACATGATTCAGCAATTGTTCTTGGAGCCAGCCACGATGAGACTGTGGACTGTTGACCGGCAAGCCGTAGTATTCATCCAAGGAAAAGAGTATGACTCCGGAAAGATCTAAGCCATCCTCTCGGTGAAGGCGGATCAGCTCACGGAAGGTTGTCAAAGGAGTAGAGCCAGCGGGAAGGCCAATGACTGTTTTTTGGCCGAGCGCGGCTCGTTCGCGAACGAGCCCAGCTACGAGATGCGCGGCGTAATGAGCCAGCTCTTGGATCGTTTCGAAACAAAAAGATGGTATGTTGGTGCCATGGACTGGCCGCGCTCGAGTTAACTGTTTTGGGCTGACGTCGACTGGTTTTTGGCTCATGCTGTAAAACTAGAAAGCGAAGGGTAGGGTAACTGAATGACCTCATTGTATTCCAACTTGATCCAAGTGCGCGACGGATTGCGATCCCGAAGCGATCGGTTGGTCTTGGCTGAGAGTTGTACGGCGGGGTTGGTGGCAGCAGAATTGGGCCAAATTCCAGGCATTTCCGAGTTTTTATGCGGCTCAATGGTCGTTTATCAAACGCCAACAAAAACGGCTTGGCTAGGAATTTCCACCGCGCTTTTGGAAAATCCGGAGATTGGGCCGGTGAGTGCTCAAGTTACCACGGCGTTGGCGGAAGCGATTCTCGCTCGAACTCCCGAAGCGACGGTTGCTGCGGCGATTACAGGACACCTTGGGCCCGGCTCGCCAGCAGTACTGGACGGGAAAGTGTTCTGTGCGTTTGCGAGAAGGAGCAATAGTGAATCTTCAATAAAATGGAGGGGCTATCAGTTGGCCTCACCTGCACCGATAAACAACGAAGATTTACTGCGGCGAAGCGCGAGACAAAAGGAAGCAGCCGGGTTGCTTCTGAGCTTCATCATTGAACACGTTTAACAGTCAGCCGCAGGCGTACTCGGTTAGCGGAACGGCGCAAGCCGTCTGGTGAATAGGCAGCATCCACAGCGAGACCGAGAGGCGCTTCGCTCTCCCCAAGGATATTTAGGGACTGGTATTGCAATGAGGTTTGGAGCGGTTGAGTTCCTGCCCCATACAAGTACGCCTACGGCTGACTGTTAAACGAGGGCTTACAACTCCGGATTCCATTGCGGGAATTTTTCGAGTTGAAGTTTGAGCGCCAGGCGAGCTCGGTTCAATCGTGAGCGTACGGTGCCGATGGAAATTTGGAGCACTTCGGCAATGTCCTCGTAAGCCAAATCCTCCATTTCACGAAGGACGAGAATGGAGCGGTGGTCTTCGGATAACTCGGAGAGTGCCTGATGGACTAAGTCGACATCTTCGGAGCGGGACATCCTAGTTTCGGGAGCTTCGATTTTCGACTTCGGCTCGGAACCTGAAACTTCGCGTCCTTCCTCCAGCGACAAATGCCCACGATGACGTCGGCGTTTGGCTAAGGCGAAGTTAAAGGCGATACGATACAGCCATGTATAGAAACGGCTGTTCTGCTGAAACGTACTCAGCTTGAGATACGCTTGGATGAAAGCTTCCTGCACGACGTCCTCTGCTTCGTCAGTACTTCCGACAACGCTGATCATGGCCGTATACAAACGATCTTGATAACGCGTCACCAAAAGTTCGAAGGAGGAGCTTTTTCCGGCAAGTGCGGACTGAATCAATTCTTCTTCGTCGTTCACACTCGCCTACAAAATGGGAAAGAGAAGCACGAACTCGTGTTATCCAATCGTGAACTGGAAAGGGTTATTTGTCAAACCTTACTCGTATCTAAGGGCGTCGATTGGGTCGAGTCTACTGGCTCGCCAAGCTGGGTAAAATCCGAAGCCTATTCCAACAGCTGCTGAAAACAAAAGACTTCCGATCGCAGCTGTTTGGCTTACGACGATGGGCCAGTCCTTGCCAGAAGAGATCGCATTGATCGTCAGGGTCAACGATACAGACCCAAGAACTCCCAGGGTGACACCGATCGCGCCGCCGATAAGTGAAAGCACCATCGACTCGACCAGAAATTGCATAAGAATGTCTCGAGGTCGAGCCCCCACTGCCATGCGGATTCCAATTTCGCGAGTCCGTTCGGTTACAGAAACGAGCATGATATTCATGATTCCGACGCCACCGACGATGAGCGATATACCCGCGATGGATGCGAGCATTGCAGTCAACGTACCGGTAATGAGGCCGAATACGCCTGCGATTTCCGTTGTGTTAGCGACCTGGAAATCCGGTTGCTGCCCAAGCCCGATTCGGTGGCGATCCATCATCAAGGCCTCGATTTCCTGCTGTGCTTGTCCCATAACTTCCGTGCTCCGAGCCGAGATCAAGGCAACGTCGACATTGTTGAAATTGCTACCCTGCAATCGCTTTCGAACGGTTGTATAGGGCATCAAAACAACATCGTCTTGATCATCACCAACGATGTTTGCACCTTTGGAGGCCATGACGCCTACGATTTCGAACGGGATGTTTTTGATGCGGACGGTTTGACCGATTGGGTTTCCGGTTTGGAACAGTTTTTTGGCGACGGTATGTCCGATGACGCAAACTTTGTTGGAATTGCTGATATCACCGTCGGAGAAGAAGGCTCCTAAACGCATTTGCCAATTTCGGACGAGCAGATAGTCCGCGCCGACGCCGAGAAGATCGCGAGGGCGACAATTATTGTTTCCTGAAACTACCTGGCCGGTCGCCCCCACTATTGGGGTGGCGGCGAGTACGCTAGCACACTCTTTCCCGACTGCTTGTACATCGGCAGCGGTAATCGAAGGAATCTGGGCGGCTCGGCCGCCGCGACGGTTTCCTTGCTGGAGGACGATGACGTTGGTTCCTAGGTTTTTAAACTCACCTTGGACCAGTTCGCTGGCCGAAGTACCGATGGAAACCATGGCGGTGACAGCTGCGATGCCAATGACTACCCCCAGAATGGTTAGTCCTGCCCGAAGCTTGTTTTTTGCAAGGGCACGCATGGCGATTCGGAAAGTATTTAGGAAAGACATGCAGTTGTGCCAAAAACGGGTTTGAATGAGCTCTTGCCTTGGATGGGAAGCAACCATTCTAACCCGGGGTTGGGGGGAATTGCCGTTGCAATACTTGAAAAAGGCGGTAACATTCGTCATCCATTAGTAAAAATCTAGACCTTTCGGGATTCCAGAGGTCGTTGTTGCAAGCAGATGTGAGTTTCTCTTTACATGACCGTTACAAAAGAACGAAAACAAGAAATTATCGGCCAGTTCCGCACACATGAGGGCGACAATGGTTCGCCTGACGTGCAAATTGCGATGTTGACGGAACGAATCAATGGAATGACCGAGCACATGCGTGGTGCTGTGCGTGATTATTCGAGCCGACGCGGATTGCTTCGGATGGTTAGCAAGCGACGATCGCTTCTCGATTATGTGCGCAAGCACGATCCAAAACGATATTTGGACTTGATTGGCAAGTTGAATATCCGCAAGTAATTTTGGGATTACGGGGCTGGTTCGCATGGACCAGCCCTTGGCATTTGTTGGTTGGATGTGAGAACTCTTGCTGGCGTGTGTATCGCGCAAGAGCATTGTTGGATGTGGTTTTGCCCACATAAATCCTATCGCGTTGTTCGCCATGGGGAAATCGTGTTGGTAGTCGGTGAGGCCAATGTGTGGCCTCTATTGTCATCTCTTTTTTGTCGTTCTCTTACTTGTTCTCGGCGAACGGATCGCCGGTCGTCTCGGTTGGAATGTTTGCCATTCTGTTCCCATGCGGCCAACGGCGGGATCTGCGAATCGCCCTAGAACCCATTGTTTTGAAGTAGATTTTTGAAGGAAATATTGTAGTGAAAATTCGAGTAGAAAAGAAAATCGGCGATTCCGTCCTGGCTTTTGAAACCGGACAACTCGCCAAGCAAGCTACGTCTTGCGTCCTTTGCCAATATGGCGACACGGTCGTCCTCAACGCAGTCTCGACAGGTCCTTCACGACCAGGTACCGACTTCTTTCCGCTAACCTGCGACTACCGTGAGCGTTTCGCAGCTGCTGGAAAATTCCCAGGCGGTTTTCTCAAGCGGGAGACACGACCAACCACCAAAGAAACACTGACCAGCCGATTGATCGATCGCCCGATTCGACCTTTGTTTCCCGAAGGCTTCCGCGATGAAGTGCAAGTTCAGTCGATCGTTTTGAGCAGCGATGTTCAGAATGATGCGGACGTTCTCGGCATGAACGGTGGTGCTTGTGCGTTGTTCATTAGCTCACTCCCGTTTACTGGACCAATCGCTGCAACGCGAGTTGGACGAGTTGACGGAGTCTTTGTCGCATTCCCAACCCATGCACAACTCGAAGATAGCGATCTCGACATGATCGTTTCTGCCAACGAGCGTGAAGTTGTCATGGTAGAGGGATTTGCCCAAGAGATCCCTGAAAACGAAATGTTGGATGCGATCAAGTTTGCTCACGGAATTTGCCGCGAAATCATCGGCTTGCAACGTGAACTGTTTGAAAAGATTCAGCCAAGCAAGATCAACTTCCCTGTGCCTGACGATACCGAAATCGTCGCTCGCTTGACCGCAACCTATTACGATCGCTTCAAGGCTGCTAAGCAGACCGAAGGCAAGCAAGCTCGCAACGACGCCTGCAACGCTTTACGCGAGACCGTTTTGGCCGAAATGATTCCTGACCCAGCAGCAGAAGGTGCGTTGACCAAGGATACTTTGTATCGTGCTTGGCACACACTAGAAAACCGAGTTGTACGCGACTCGATTTTGGCTGGAACACGTGCAGATGGTCGCGACAGCATGAGCCTGCGACCGATTCACTGCGAATCGGATTTGCTGCCACGTACTCACGGTACAGCATTGTTCCAACGCGGCGAAACACAAGCTTTCGTAACCGTCACACTCGGAACACCTCGCGACGAACAACGCGTCGATGGATTGGTCGAAGAGTACAGCAAGAAGTTCATGTTGGATTACAATTTCCCATCGTTCTCCGTTGGTGAATGCCGTCCAATTCGCGCTCCTGGTCGCCGAGAAATCGGTCACGGTATGCTTGCAGAGCGATCGCTCGAGCCAGTTCTTCCAGATCCAGATGATTTCCCGTACACCATTCGTCTGATCAGCGACATCCTCGAGAGCAACGGATCGTCGTCGATGGCCAGCGTTTGCGGTGGTTGCCTCGCATTGATGGCAGCTGGTGTTCCGATCACCAACCCTGTTGCTGGTATCAGCATCGGCTTGGTGCGTGAAAAGGATTCGTATGTTCTTTTGACCGACATCCTCGGCGACGAAGATCATCACGGCGACATGGACTTCAAGATTTCCGGAACACAAAACGGAATCACTGGAATTCAGCTCGACCTCAAGATTGACGGAATCAGCGAAGAAATCATTCGAGCCTCGCTCAAGCAAGCGAAGGAAGCACGAATGGAAATCCTTCGCAAGATGCTAACTTGTATTCCTCGCCCACGCAGCGAAATCAGTCGCTACGCGCCAAGACTTCTGAGAACCAAGATCGATCCAGAAAAGATCGGTGCACTCATCGGTCCTGGTGGAAAGAATATCCGTTCGATCCAAGAAGATACAGGAGCGAATATCGACGTCGATGACGAAGGCAATGTCACCGTCTCCAGCGGAGACGCTGATTCCGCACGAACCGCTTTGGCTCGCGTGGAAGCATGCACGGCAACTGTCCAAATCGGCAAGATTTATGACGGTACCGTTTCGAGCGTCCGTGACTTCGGTGCATTCGTCGAAATCCTTCCAGGAAAAGACGGCCTTTGCCACATCAGCGAACTGTCGAGCGGTTACGTTGCTAGCGTAGACTCCGTTTGCAAAGTTGGCGATACGATGAAGGTAATCGTTATCGATATCGACGACCACGATCGCGTTAAACTCTCGCGACGTCGCGCTCTAGAAGAACTCGGCATCGAAGATGAATTCGCCAGTGCGGAAGGAGCCGAAGGAGACGAGCCAGGCGAAGATGGCGAAGTCGATCCAGACCGACCATTCGAAGAACGCGGTGATCGTCCTGAACGAACCTCCTCAGGCGGTGGCGGAGGAGGGCGTGGTCGCTCCGGTGGCGGAGGCGGCGGCTTCCGTGGTCGCAGCGGTGGTGGCGGCGGCGGCGGTCGCAGTGGCGGCGGCGGTGGTGGTCGCGGTCGAAGTGGTGGCGGCGGTGGCGGAGGCGGCGGTCGCAGATAATTCCTGAGACTGTTCCAATCTAAAAATAAGAAAGGGGAGAATTGCATTGCAATCCTCCCCTTTTGTTTTTGATTGTGTGTTGTTTGCGTTTATCAGAGAGGCTTCCAGACGTGTGAAAACGTTTAGACACAGGCTAGAAAACCACAGCTTTCAATCTGTCCAATCCCACGTCTCACAATCAAATCGATTTTCGGGAGGGTGAGGCTCCAGCCGAACCGCGCCCTCGATAACGCGTAGCCGGACTGGCCACAGTTCGGTCACAGTTTGGTCATGGTGTGGTTCCGAAGTCTGGCGACTCCGGCTACAACTCGTAGCCGGACTGGCCACAGTTCGGTCGCAGTTCGGTCATGGTGCGGTTCCGAAGTCTGGCGACTCCGGCTACAACTCGTAGCCGGACTGGCCACAGTTCGGTCGCAGTTCGGTCGCAGTTCGGTCGCAGTTCGGTCATGGTGCGGTTCCGAAGTCTGGCGACTCCGGCTACGAAAGTTGGCGATTGACAAAGTGATTCGTAAGAATCCGGAGTCTAGAACTAATTGCAGCTCGCCTTTATCACCTGATCTTAGACCAGGACTCTTTACTAAGCCAAAATCGCAGTATCCAGCGGATGGGTCTGTGACTTATCCACATAGAAAGCCGAGTCGCGAATGGGACCTGAGCAGGGGTGAAGGACAGTTTTGCCAAGAGTCTTTGGCATTGATGATTGCTCGAGAAGCATTCAATCATTGCTCCCTCATTATCTTCCTCTTGAAAAAACTCGGCGAAGATGGTTCTCAAGGCTCTCTCCATGAAACCCTTGCCCCAGTGGGCCGGATGCAAATTGAACGAGAAGTAACCATACTTGCGCTTTTGGTTCATGATGGTTTGGACGGTTACGAAACCTATGACAGCCCCTGTAACCTCCAGAACGTAGTACTGGATCGTGCCTGACTCCTGGGCCATGATCACGCTTTCCGAATAGTTGAGCCAAAACGCTTCATTCAGCCAGTATTGATTCTTCTGGACTTCCGGGAAACGCCGGAGCTCAGCCATCGGCTCCAAATCGGCAACCACTGCAGGTCGGACGATTAACGCTTGCGAGTTGTTCATAAGTCATTGCTCTTTATTGCTGAAGCCACGAACAACAACACCCCATTTTGATTTTCTTCATCACCGCTTTCTCGCAATTCGAAGAACCGAAATTCTTCGAGCACCAAAACTTGGTTTTCAAGCATTCGGTTCGATCGGAATTTGTATGTTTCGTTTCCGATGGAGCTTCGAAAGATTGTCCGTTGCCAATCGTCTTGCATCGGCAGTGATAACACTTCCAATCCATCGACCCAAACTCGTAAGCGTTGGCTTTCAGGAAGCTGCTCCCGCACAAATCGCACAACGTGTTTCCCGCCCCTCAGTGCAGAACGATGATTCCGTTGAAATAGGCTGTCTGTTGCCAAGTTGTCGTACTGCAATGCAATTTCGTATGAGCCTTCATGAGGAATGTTCACGTCCCACTCCTGTGTATGCGGATGAACCTGACGTACACGGCTAGCATCGAGGTGATCACCGGTGCGAAGAGTCGATGCTTCAACGGCAAGGCGATCGTTTTCGAGATTGTCACGATTGTTTTTCCAATGCAACCAAATGCACCCAGCTAGCAGCAAGCATATGCTTAAATTCCAATAGGGAAAGATAGAAGTTGCTTGTTTCATAACGCTTCGTTCGCCGAAGGAGTAGTCTGCTTGCGCAATCTTTCATGTACATCTGAGGCCATGATTGCCATTACGTAGGCCACTGCGTTGGACTTGCCAACATCTTCCTCTAGCTGAACTTGCAAAAGAATTGCGGGACGCGACGGATCTTGATGAAGGTAGACTGCATCCTCGCCGCACACTCGCTTAGAAACACCTCGAAAGCCGTCCTCAATGCGTTCGCCGAGACCTTTTGGCCTATAGATGCTACCGGATGCTAAATAAAACTGAGCTTCGCGATAAAAGACGACAGCAGGGCAAAGAGTTTGCTCCTGGTAACCGCCAGCTGATCCGCCTAGGAGTCGGCGAATTTCGCCATCCGATCCCAGTTCGACGTTTCCATTGAAGACCATGCATGGTACGTCTTTCGGCCAATGGACCTCCCAACGGAACGAATGCTCAGATTCTGACTTGAGTAGCTGAATTGCTGCCACTCCTGGATTCTGCTTTGCATGAGCGTCGACGACCAATGCTCCATGATTTGCAACCTTGGTTTCGAAAGCATCGCGAGCTTGAACTAGATACGCCCTTTCTGTGCACAACTGAACTGCTTTGGTAAGCTCGAAGACGAACCATGAAAGCGAACAAACGAGAAGGATGGATCGAACCGGCCATCGAACGATTAAGCTCACGATCTTCGACAAATAACTTGGCCACTTGGTCTTACGAGCTGTCGGTAAGATCGAATCCCAATTGTCGTTCATGGCGGTTTCCTTGTTTCCTATTAACCCGATAGGCGTTTCATTGCCGAAGCGACACCGACCGCCACGTCCGTCATTCTTGTGTAGTCAAGCGTGTCAGGAGTGTCTGTCGCAAGATGGTAGTTCGGGTTGCGAAGGAAACTGGTATCGGTCAACATCAAAGCCGGATAGCCTTGATCCCAGAACGAGCTGTTGTCGCTCAGTCGAATTTCTCGAACCTTCTCCGGCAGCACGATCGAAAAAAGAGGCAGCTTCGTTGCTCGTTTGAAACCGCGCCGAAACCGATAAGACAATTTCCAGGATGCCAAGTTTCCTACTGCCGCGAGAAAATTGCCGCGGCGTGGAAAGAACCGATGCAAAAATTTCGGGATCGTCGGTGGTACTCGCTGCGACCCAAGTTCATCACGAAAATAGCCCACCATCTCCAAACAAAGCATTCCAGTGATTTGGTCGCCTCGTTTTCGCGATTCGCGAGCGTGATGCTGGCTGCCCATCGAATCCATTCCGAAGTAGGGTGGTTCCTCGCAAGCAAAGGCAACATACCTTACCGTTCTCTTGCCAACATGGCCTCTCAACATTCGACTCACTTCCAACAAAACAGCAACTGCAGAAGCGTTATCGTCAGCCCCAGGCGTGCTCGGTACCGTATCGTAATGAGCCCCCAGGACAACGATCTCCTGGGGCTTGCGCGAACCCTTTTGCTCGACGATCAAGTTTGTGGCATTATCGCCAAGTGCATCGAAGAACTCGTCGGAAATGGGATAACCCATTTCCGTCCAGCAACCACGTAGATAGCCAAGCGTTGCCTGAATGGTTTTCGGGCGTGCCAAAGTACGCGGCCCAATCAAACCAGCCAAACGGTCGACATGGAGCCGAAGATTCTGTTCTGTGGTGTTTGTTTCTATGATGGCGATATGTGTTGGAAAACGTGAATTGGGTGAATGCCGTTAGGTAACTGAGCATGTCACCATGTATTCTATCGTTTAATTAGCCGGTGGGCGCTAGCCCCGGTTCTCGACGAATGTCGAGACATTGGAAAACCGGGGCTAGCGCCCAACGGCTACTGGTTTGTTTCACTCGAAGACTTGTGACGATGCTACTCTTTCGGCATAAGTCCACTGTCGAACATCCACTCTCGCAAACGTAGTGGCCAGTCACCTGCTGCGCCCTTGCTACCAGGGCGATACCCGAAACCATGACCTGCGTTGGAGTAAACATGCAATTCCGCCGGCACGTCCGCTTCTTTGTACTTCAAGTACAGTTGGGCCATCCCCTTGGAAATGTCGTCGCGATCCTTTGCGCCCAATGCGATAAAAACCGGCGGCATACCTTTTTTGACCGTAAAGCGATTTGAGCTTCCTGGATAAATGAGAACTTGAAAGTCGGGACGGCTGCCCATTCGTTCGACCACGTCATTCGACTTGCTGTTGCCTTCATCGGAGTCCATTGCAGCCAATGCTGCTAATTCGCCACCTGCCGAAAAACCCAACACACCGAGCTTCGCCGGATCGATGTTCCACTCTGAGGCTTTGCTTCGAATCATCCGAAGTGCTCGACGCGTGTCGGCCATAGCATGTTCATCCACGGAATAAGTCGAACCGGCATCTCTTGCCAATCGATTCTTGAGCACGAAGGCAGCGATGCCATGGTCCGCAAACCATTTGCCTAGATCGTACCCTTCATGCCCCAGGCAAAGCATCCGATGCCCACCACCAGGACAAATCAAAATGGCCGCTCTTGGCGGTTTCTCGGTTACCAAATAAGGGGTAATCGAGGGGTTGTGAATGTTGGTGACGTTGCATTTGCCAGGTCCAACATCCTCTTTTTCTGCCTCGTCTTTTCGATCTACGGAGCCAGGGGCTCCATCTACCCAGAGCGGGATTTGGCTTGGCCGTTGGGCATAGGCCGTACTTGAAAAGTAGGTGGCGAGTACCGCGATGGAGAGGAATTGAATCGTTCGCATTGGAGATCGTTAGTAAGGAAGGCGGGAGGTATTTGTTTGAAGTAGGTGAAAAATCGTCACGTAACGAAACTCGTCACGTAACGAAACTCGTCACGTAGCGAAACTCGCCACGAGTTTCGGTTGAGTTACGAGAAACAGCCGAAGGTCTTGACGACCTTCGCTACAGAAAAGTGTGCTCAGCTGGATTTTTACTTAGCCCGAACAAAGACGCGCAAGCGTTTTGAGGAATAGCTTGCCGCGTTGCCGGTGAATGTCCAGTCCTTTGCTGGGCCAGGTGCATTGCCGATTCCGATATCTGCCCCTTGGCCAGCAACCCAATGGTTGATTGCGAACAATGTTTGGCCAGCCGCAAAATTGTGGACTTGCATCGAACCGTAGCCATCCTTCGGTAGCACAGCCTCGTCTCCAAAATCATAAACGCTCTCGGAGGCGCCAGGCACTTTGGCCGCGTTGACCATCCCGTAGTTATCTGGCCAGAATTCGATGTTCCCAGTTTCCATTTTCGTGCCGGTCGTGATCCCTTCGACGCTGCTGAAAACGTCCATCGACTTCACCGTTTGTTGGAACGAAGCCTGTGAGGCAATGGAGGGGACACCAATTTTCTTTGCATCCGCAGTAAACGCATCCATCGAAACGAAGAGTTTCTTTTCTTCGCCACCCGAAGTCGTCAGCTCGACAAGATAGCCGATGCGATCAAACGGTCCGATCTTGCCGCTGTTGTCGACATCGTATTTGATATCGTGGCCCAGTTTGGTCAGATCCAGGTCATAGACCAAGCTGTATTCTTTGGCTACGGTGAGCGAGCTCAGGAAGTCAGGAACTTTGCCACCACGCACGGCCCCAACAGGTAGTCCTGTTCCGCCAGACAAATTTGGTTCGGCCAACATGTTCCAAGCGAACCGAAATGCCACAGGCTCTTTCACTTTGCCTGAGGTAAGCACGACGGAATCACCTTCAATGGTAGCCGTTGCACTATGGAAACCATTGGAACCTACACCGATGACTTCAAAATGCGTAGGTGCCTTGCCGTCGCGAGTCTTGAGTCCGCCACCGGTGTTCTTGAATCGGACCTTCAACCGATCACCCATCGGTTCCAACGAGTCGAACTCAGGGCTGCTTGCAACCAAATCTTTCTTTCCATAGTCATTCTTGAGCGCCAATAGCGCGAGGCGGTAACCGACGTCTTGCTTATTGGGTGGATGGATATCATTCACGGTTGCAATGTCATTCGTAACCACCATACCGGTGTGTGGAATCGATTGAACGGCAGCTTGAGCTTCCCAGAACTTGGCTAGAATGGTCGGGTCCTCAGTGCCGTACCTGTACGGTGCAATCTGCACATAGTAAAAGGGGAAATCTCCTTGTCCCCAGATCTCGCGCCAGCCATGGATGAGGGCTTTCTTTTTCTCGAGGTACAACATCCCTTCTGCGTGATTCGATTCTCCTTGGTACCAGATCGCTCCCTTGATTGGATAGCCCACCAAGGAATGGATCATGCCGTTATAGAGCATGGTCGGATCTTGATTGCTTGTGAATGGACTTAGTTCTGCCGGGTATGTTGGGTTGGGAGCGATGGGGCCTTTGGTTTGAAAGGCAGTCTTGGCCTTTGCTGTCCAATCCTCGATCGCTTTGATGTGGGCTGTCAGTCGGTCTTGGTAGCTTGGCGAACCTGGGGTCCGACCGATTACCGACTGATAGATATCCTTGAGCGCGTCCACACGTTGAAAGCCAACGGGTGGTGTCCAAGGTTCGACTCGAGTACCGCCCCAGGACGAATTGATGAGTCCGACTGGTACATCGAGATCCTTGTGAAGCTGCCGTGCCATGAAGTAACCGCAGGCCGTAAAGCCACCGGCGGTCTCTGGCGAACACACTTGCCAAGTCGACTTGAAATCATCCAAGGGTGTCGTCGACTGAACAAGCGGGACTTTGATATGGCGAATGAGAGGGTACTTGGCCGATGCGATCTCTTCTTGTGCGCGAGTGCAGGCGGCAACGGGCCATTCCATATTGGATTGTCCGGAACAAAGCCAGACTTCGCCAACAAGAATATCTTTGACTTCAACGGAGTTCTTGCCTTTGACCAGCAGTGATGTTGGCTCTTTGCTTGCCTTCATGGGTGGCAATTCCACTTGCCAACGCCCACCTTCAGCGGCCTTGGTTGATTGAGTGTTGCCGCCAAGAGTGACGGTCACAGACTCGCCGGACTCAGCCCAGCCCCAAACGCGAATCTTTTGTTGTTGCTGAAGCACCATATGCTCGCTGAACACAGCCGGCAAGCGAACGTCGGCTTGCACCGCATCGCATTGAACCAACGCGGTAAATACAAGTCCAATCCCAAGAATCAAATGCTTCATTTTCAATTGCCAAACGAATTCGAGTAGTCTGTCTGTTAGGTCGATTGCAACATCTTACCATCGCGATGGTCCGAGAGGTGCATAGAAGGCCGTCTCACTCGTGCCCCAACAAAACACTTAAGGGAATTGGGATGGCGAGGGTATCGCTCAAAACAGGTATTAAGCAAGTTTACCTATGCAATTCAGTGCTAGGGAGGATGAGGCTCCTGCCGAGCCGTGCCGACGTAAGCTCGGCAGGAACCTCGCCCTCCCGTAGAAATTGTAAGCAATTCAGAAAAAGTGCGAGGGCCTGCTAAGTCTCGAGTTTCCAAGGTGCCCGATACTCTTTTGTCAGCCACTTGGACGCTTCTGCATCCCCCACAATCGTTTCGGATTTAGGGTCCCATTGGATCTTCTTTTTGGTCCTGACCGCAATATTACCGAGATGGCAGACTGTAGCGGATCGGTGGCCAATGCTAATGTCGGCGGCTGGAACTTTGCGTGACTTCACACAATCGAGGAAGTTGTTCACATGGCTCGTATTGGCTTGTGAGTTAACAATCTTCGGAATCTCTACTCCTTTGAGCAGCTCTGGTGGGTTGGCAACAATTCCACCTCGGTAGACGAATAGGCTGCCTTTGTCGCCGATGAACTCCGTTCCTTGGTCCGTGTTCTTCGTGCCGAGCTTCTGTCGGCAGGTCATGGCGACGCCGTTGGCATAGGTGTATCGAATCTCGGTCGTATCCGGAGTTTCATACCAGCCATCGGGGTTGAAAACAGCGGAACCCTCCACACTTGTTGGGCCGCTTTCGTCCATACCGAGTCCCCACTGTGCGATGTCGAGGTGATGTGCGCCGAAATTGGTTTGCTGTCCGCCGCTATAGTCCCAGTAGAATCGGAAGAGATAGTGAACGTGGTTCTTGTTGTAAGGACGATGCGGAGCTGGGCCAAGCCAACGGTTGTAGTCGAAACCTTCGGGAGGAGCGGAATCGGGAACTGGGGTCTTGGCACGGTCGATCCAATTGGGACTTGGTAGCGTAACATTCACGCTGTGTACTTTGCCCACGATCCCTTTTTGGACAAGGTCAACGGCCAAGATAAACTCGGCACCGCTGCGCTGCATGGTTCCTGTTTGGACAACACGACCGTATTTGCGAGCCGCAGCGATCATCGGCTTCCCCTCGCCTATCACTAATGTGAGCGGCTTTTCACAATAGACATCTTTGCCAGCCTTGCAGGCTTCGATGGTCATCGTCGCGTGCCACTGGTCAGGTACGGTAACGACAACGGCATCGATATCCTTGGAATCGAGCAGGCGTCGATAGTCGTCGGTCATGACTGCTTTCAGTCCGGCTTGTTTCTGTAGAAAGTCGCTGGCTTCGGCCAAGTAAGTCTTGTCCAAGTCGCAGAGGGCGACGATGTTGTTCAAGAAGTACTTCATGTTATTCTTGGGGCCGCCTTGATTTCCGACTCCAATCATCCCGATCCGGACTCGCTCGTTAGGCGACTCGGCGGCGAATAGGGATCGATGCGTACGTGCGGAGAGTCCAAGTAGTGCACCACCAAGTGCGGTTTCTTTCAGAAAGGTGCGGCGAAATTGGGAGGACATAGCCTTATTAACTCCTGTAGGATATTGGATTTGAAGCTTCCTATTTATAGTTTGTATTGACGCAAATGTGCAAGACAGTACGAGTCTTTGGGGGAAACGCCCCGATGGGCTTGGAGGCCGTCTCACTTTTGAACCCATCAGACGCTTGGGGGTAAACTGGGAGGGCGAGGCTCCTGCCGAGCCATTTACGCATTAAGCTAGGCAGGAGCCTCGCTCTCCCGGTTGATTTTAAAGGACTTGGCAATGCAAAGATCTTGTCGAAAGCCACTGCCTGTACCGTACTTTAACAGCCAGGCTAACGCCCAGCTGCCAATTGCTCGCAAGAATCCGCATTGACGCACGTACGGATGTACGCTTAAGATTGTGCACGTACATGCGTACGTGAAACGGCAAGTGAAAAGCGGTTGGATGCCGCTAAGAAGGAGTAAGAACGTGATCTCGGCTTCTACTTGGTTGGAATGGATTGGGGCGCAATCATTGCAAATTGCGATCGTCGCAACAATCGTTTGGATTGCAGCCTGGCTTTTGGCAAGCAGTCGACCGCATTTGGCGCACGCACTTTGGGCCATTGTCTTGATCAAATGTGTCGTTCCGCCGATCGGAAGTCCGATTGGAGTCATGAACTGGATCGACATGAGTCGCTTGACGCCGGTAACCTTTCTTGTTTCAGAATCGCCTGACAATTCCAAGGGCTTGGAAAGCCAACCCGGCCCTTTATCGCATTCGGGGTATTTTCGCGAGCACTCTGCATTTGCGAACCCGGGACTGTCTCGTGTTGCGTTTTCAACCGAGGGACAAGTTTCTTGGCTGATGACTATTCGGCATTGCAGTGAATGGCTGCCAGTGACGCTGATCGGAGGTGCACTGTTTAGCATTGTTTGGATGGCAATACGTTTCGGGCTTTTCCTGCGTTTCATTCGTGTCACGAGAGCAGAGGATAGGCCAGATTTGGTCGAATGCACATTGCGATTGTGCAAGACGCTGGGCATTCGCCAACACGTAAGAATAAAGGTTCTGGAAAGTCCGATTGGTCCAGCGGTTATTGGCTGGCTGCGACCGACGATCCTGTTGCCTCGATTGGTCGTCGATGGGCGGTCGGCGGCACAATTGGAGTTATTGCTCGCTCATGAGCTGATTCATATACGACGCGGCGATTTGTTTTGGGCTCTGTTGCAGACCTTGGCATCTCGAATCTGGTGGTTTCATCCGTTGGTTTGGATGGCTGGACGGATGACTGCTTACGAAGCCGAACGAAGTTGCGATGCGGAAACGATTGCAGCGATGAAATGCTCGCCAGCAAGTTATGCTCGCGAACTATTAAACGTATTGGAACGCAAGCACGTGCTGCGTGTTGCACCGGCCCTGCCGGGCGTACGACCTGTTGATATTACTCGAAAACGATTGGAGCACATTATGGGATTGCGACATGGATGTCCGTCTAGAACTCCGCGGTCGGCACAAGCGATCGCGATCATTGCGGGATGTTTGCTGCTGCCGAGTTCGACACAATTGGTCGCCCAGACCAAGGTCGAAGCTGTTTCGCAAGTGGGAACATTGCAAGAAACGCCAGCGGTAGACGGCAGTTTCAACGATACCAAACCGCCCAAGGATTGGTCGCTTCAAATCCGATTCGCCACTTTGGAATCGATCGAATTCGCTAACCTGGCGATCGAATGGTCGCTGGCTAGTTCTTTGGGGAAAACAAACAGCATCGTCACGGAATCAACTACCAAGCAAACGGCATCGTCTCCATCCGTATCTTCTTCATCGGTCGTCGAGAGAAATACTCCTGTGCTCTATTCGATCTTGAAGGTAGACGAAGCAAATGCAATGTTGAATCAGATTCAAAAAATCGCAAGGACCAACGTACTGAATGCACCACGGATTCTGGTGCCCGAAAATCAAACAGCTACCGTTGAAGACGTTAGAAAGACTCCGTATGCCGCAGGAAGCCAAAAAATACAGATCGTAGACTCCGGAACCAAAATCAATGTGCGTCCATCCTTTCAAGCCGGTAACATTGTCAGGCTGAATTGCGATCTCTCGATATCGGATGTTAGCTCGCATGAAACAATCGAAGTTCGACTCCGAGGAAACACCAAGACTTCTATCGAGATACCGGAAGTTGCAAGGACCAACATTGAGTGCGAATTGGATTTGCCGTTCCATGAAACACTCGTATTGAGTCGAGTTAGCGGGAAAAACAAGAGCCCGGTTCTTATCATGATTACATGCGAACCCAATACCGAACCACATCGCGCTGTACCGACATCGGCATTTGCCGGGCTCGCATCCAGTGCGCCGGGCAAAACCGCCCAAGCTTCTGGCGATCTGTTGCACCCTTTTGTCGTAATGGGGCCGCTCGAGGGACTGGACTCAAGGTTATCCGACAATCCACCGAGTGACGATGAGATTGTGCATGCGTTCGAAAAATCTCGTTCAACGAAAAGTCCTGTCGTGGAAAACAAACAGAAACGACTTCAAGCCAAGATCAGAACAGAGAAAGTAAAAGAAATAGCCGAACCAGCTAGATTCGTGCCTCTCATCGGAAACGCAAGTCTGCGTCATGCCATCTACGAGTGCACGCTCGAATTCGTCACTACCAATTTGCAATCGTCCAATTTGGAAGAGTCAATTGAGGAGCACTCGTTCTATATTGACTACACTCGGTTTAGAATGGTGGGCAAGCCAGAGGCAACGCAGTGAAGCATTCGTAGCGAAACTCGTCAAGAGTTTCGGCCCTGGAGGCGATGCCTCCGAAAGTCTTGGCGACATTCGCTACACAAAATCCTGATCATCTCTAACTCATGATTACGTTTCGAAACACGCAACTCGCCCAATTTGTTTTGCTTCTGACCACGTCTGTCATGGTCGCTTCGCCTCAACACGAGGATAGTGACAATGCAGTACTGCAGGAACGTATCTCTGCAGTGTTTGAAGCCCGAGCTTGCGAAGGATAGCGACTGGTGGGCTTGTCCCGCCTAAGTCGCAAGTGCTTGGCGTGCTACACGGCGGAGCGAACGGTGACCATTAGCACACCAAGCATGTTGCGAACATTGGGCTCAAGGCCCAAGTTCGCTGCGGTGCGTGAAGCCGGAGCTCACAAAGGATAGCGACTGGTGGGCTTGTCCCGCCGAAGTTGCAAATGCTTGGCGAGCTACACGGCGGAGCGAACGGTGACTTTTTAGCACACCAAGCATGTTGCGAACACTGGGCTCAAGGCCCAAGTTCGCTGCGGTGCTTGAAGCCCGAGCTTGCGAAGGATAGCGACTGGTGGGCTTGTCCCGCTGAAGCCGCAAATACTTGGCGTGTTACACGGCGGAGCGAGCGATGACCTTTAGCACGCCGAGCATGTTGCGAACACTGGGCTCAAGGCCCACGTTCGCTGCAGTGTTTGAAGCCCGAGCTTGCGAAGGATAGCGACTGGTGGGCTTGTCCCGCTGAAGTCGCAAATGCTTGGCGTGCTACACGGCGGAGCGAACGGTGACCATT
>CANHVO010000105.1 GCA_947463915.1 Planctomycetaceae bacterium | reverse complement strand
GGCGATAGGATCTTGGTCCACAATGCAGGACAGTATTCATTCGCCATTCAGTGTGTCAATCTTAACACTCAAAAAGTGGAGTGGGAGAAACGAGAAAAAGAGTTAGACCTACCAAAGCTGATCGAAACAGAGGGCTGGCGAGATCTAACAAAATGACAAGAACCGTGGGGCCACTCTACTTTATCATCCAAACACGATGCCGTTTGGACCGGGTCCTGATTGAACCGCTTTTGCGGTTTGCCTGTCACGTTAGCGATACCACAGCTGTGCTCTAGCCACGAAAGGGCACAAAGATCACAAAAAGTGAATACTGCTTTTGTGTTCTTTGCGTTCTTTTGTGGCCCGCAAACGAGTGCGGTGTGAACTAGAGTTCGCGTCAAGGCCGCGCGGCCATATCTCCCACGTGTCCGGTCGCTTTGCAATAAATATCAAATTCTAAGGAATCGGCGCAAGCAGCTGGGCGGAACTTCCGGAATTGGGAACACCGTTAGGCGACCGGCGGGTTCCTATTTACCTAGCACGACGCGCAAGTTTGAAGTTGCGAGTTTTCTGTGCTGCCGAACCAACGGCCCAGCAATTTACATAGCCCAGCCCAACAACGGGCTGGGTATTCGTCCCAATTGCTCTTAAGGGCAAAGGTCCGACCGTTTGTTGACTAACGTCTCTAGCCGAAGCAAACGGCCAGGTCGGGCGGATTATCGTGCCTTTAGGACGGAAGTTAACGTTTCTCGGAGAATCGGTTCACAGCCTATACCAACCCAGCGCCAATCATGATTGAATCGTTCAGCAAAGGCATGCTGAGTTGGGACATAACCAGTCCAACATTCGCCATATCCGATCGCCATGACGAATGAATCAGGACGAATGCGCTGTGCCATTAACTGGTAGCCAACAAACGATTCGCCCGGCAAGATGACCACTTGCGCAGCGCCCAAATCCAAACAGGGCATGTCGATCCTCTGGCCTCGCTCGATTCGATTCAGGGAGGCGAGTCCCATCGCTGCAAGAATACGATCGCGCGTGCTGGCTTTGTCGTTCTTTAAGACTGCCGTCATGGTATCGCGCTTGAATGGCTCCCCCTCATGAAACGGCAAATCAAAAGAATCGCAACGAAAAGCGACTTTGTCGATTCTACTTGTCACCGTCGCATTCGAGGCTCGCACCATGGCTTGATAGAGTCGATCGGTCAAAACACCGCGTGACAGTGGAGAGCCGTCGTTGTACTTGCCAGCAGTAATGTCGCCGCTACAACCCGACGCATAAATCTGCATTGTGCCGGGCGTTTCAAACTGCCGCCGACGACGTGCTAAACCAACGAAGTCCGCAGATACTCCCCCTTGTCCGTAGTAACTCATCGGATGCGTTGCATACGAGCTAAGAACAGCCAGCGTTTCGTCTCCGGAGAGAAAGCGAATCGACTTCAAATACGGATCAATCTCCCCTGGATCAGCTAGGGCTTCCGGCGAATCGGGTGCGGTTCGGCTATAGCGATCATAACTCACGGTGCCATCGGCAAGTACCAAGCGTCTGTTCGACGCAATTTTCTCAACTGCCGTTTGACCGATCGCGAGATGAGTAACCTGTTTTGCTGCTGCCACCGCACGCTTGACCGCCGAAGCCACTTCGTTAAGGCATGCTTGATGAAATGGAACGTCGAACAACTCGCCAACCAACCCGACGGAATCGAGAAGTGTTTGAGCCTCGGTGTCGATAACGGGCGCATCGTGTTGGTGAAGCGAACAAACCAGTACTCGCTCCCGAGTCGTCTTGGCGGCTGCAGCTAGCGTATCGCGCCACAAGTCATAGGCACCGTTGCGCACTTCGCACCAATCAAGTGCAACGAACACAACTGGAGCGTCGGGACCGAGCAGGACAAAGCCCCTCGCTTCTAACGGATCGTCGATTCGTAGGGCCTTGGTATCCAAAATGCCCATGCACCGGTGCCCCAGTGGAATTGTTATGTCTGCTGCAAAAGCCCCAAGCTTGAGTTCCTGGGCTTGCAGGCTTGGGATGCATATTGACGCTACGACCAGTATTCCCCATAAGCATCGAGACATTAGACTGCCTGTCTTAAAAATTGGTTGATTGCTAAGCCCAATCGGCTAAGGCGGATGTTGTTACTCGTTCCAGACCATGACTTCGCTCACACCACTTCGGGCTTGCCCCGCGTTTTCAAAAACAATTCGGAGCTTGGAGCTGGTGGTCGGCGCGAATCGCACTTCGTTCCAAACACTTCCCTGTGGACGTGCTGGTACCTTTTGGGCATCAACAAGCGGTTTCCACGCTTGATCAAGCCAAGTCTCAAGGCGAAAACTAAGTGGTGGTTGGACTCCGCCGTGATCGTCATAAATGGCTAGCTCGACTCTTCGAAACTCTAGTTCGCGTCCGAATTCGATTTCCAACCAGTCTGTTTGTGACGGCGACTCATAGCTCGTCCACCGATTCATTGGCGTAGGCAGAAAGCTCGTCTGGCCGTCAATCGCTTTCATCGGCTGTCCTCCAAAGCGATCGCTATACGAGGCAGTCGCTTTGGGAAAGCCCGTTCCTTTTACATTGAATGCAAGGTTGCCTTCGGGTGGTGAAGCCGGCACGTACTCGCCAAGAGTGGGCCCCCATGCCTCCAGTTCAGTAAGCCCTGATCGGTATTCCCCATCGTGTTCCAAGTTGACACGTAGTTTCCGAAGCAGCTTGTTTCCCAGATCAATGCGAGTCGCCCGATGCCCAACGGGTTGCTTCGTTAAGCTGTCGCTGCTCCACTTTTCAATGGTTTGCCAATTGTCTTTGTCCCAGACTTGGACTTCGAAACTTAGAGGAGAACGTACTTTCGATGAGCCATCTTTGGTATCGTCGAGGAAATACAAAACGAGTTCACTTAGCAAACGCTCGGCGCCAAGGTCCAACTCCAGCCAATCTTTTGTATTTGTTGATCCCTCTGAGGTCCAGCGGTTGGGTGGATGAAGCACGTACCAATAGTTGCCGTCGATTAATTTGCTAACGGAGCTGTTTGGAGCAGTGGCTGACGCGGTGATCCTTGGATAGTAGAGTCCATCATTGTTGACGGCATAATTGATCCTTGCCTGGGACTTTTCTGTTATGGCCTCTCTTGTCGATGGCAATTTTGCCTTCATCGGCTTGAGCGTCTCATTAATTGCGATCGTTTTTCCATCGACTCGCAATTGCAGCCCCTTTCCTAATCCATAGCGAGTTCCATTTCGATCCCATAGGATACTCATGTTCCGTCCGTGGTAACGAACATCATCGAGCGCAAAGTAATCCCAGGTTGACGGGGCTAGGGGATGCATTTCAATCGTGTCATCATCGCGAGGGACGATTCCAACCAAACCCGTAATGACAAGATCGCAGTAGCTAGAGTGAAAATAGTGCTCGCTGTGATTGTAATTATCGTGCCCTTCGAAGGAGCCTGTGTCAGGGTGGAGGGCTTCGGCAAGATAGGGGCGTCCATCCTTGCGATGGCTCTTGGCAAATGTCTGAAGCACTTTCAAATAATCACTAGCAGATACGTTGCTGGGTGGTTGTGTTTGCTGCAATACGTTAGCGAGCGCTTTCAACGTTTGTGACGTTGCATAAGGCCAGGATTGACCGCTCCACCAACAACAGCTCTTTTGAAGGAGAAACATTGGGTCATTGCGTTCGACGGTTAGTGGGCCGAATTCGGCGTAGAACCCATCGCGATCCATCAGCTTGTTCCAAGCAGTTTCAAAACCTTTCCCACGATCCAGCATATTAAACTGCCATGGCACAAAACCGATCAGCTCGCGGCCGTGCGTGTCGCCGGCGTATTTTCCCGATTGATAAGTAAGCGTGCCTTTGCGGAGGCTGTGCCCGTCTCGATTCTCATCGTCGCGGAGCATTGGGAAAAAGAATTGCCGTTTCGGATCCCAAAGCAACGCCTGCATGCGATCGAGCAATCGGTCAGCCTTCAGCTTAAATCGCTCTGCGGTTTCGCCATCACCTGAACGCAAAGCGATTTTGGAAATAGCCATGGCATCAGCCCACATATAGGCATTGAACGTTGGACGATAGCTTGGTGCTCCTCGAAGGATATCCTGAGATTGCCGACTGTTGATATTGAATTCCATACCATCGTCGTGTCCGGTCTGCCAGAACAAACCCACCTCGGGTACGAAGTGTCGTTGTTCCCATGCTTCGTAATTCTTGATCAGGTCGGGCAAGAGCCCAGTTGCCCAGTCCTTTGCTGGATGGACTTGGTCTACCGCCAAAACAGAATCCGCCAGCCAAGTGCTATAGTTCCGAGGCTGGGCGCCAGGGGTCCGGAACCAGTATTGGGAATAGTCGTGAGCCACCTTGGGCGATTTTAGCCAACGCGATTCGTACAGCTGATGACCTGCCGGGCAACTGATGGCACCATACGCTCCCGACCAAAACGGCCGATCAATAAATTCAGTAAAGACATAGCCAGCCGTTGGTGAACCATAAGTCAAATGCTTCGTGAGCAACTCCCAACGATAGTAGTAAGTCTTCGTGATGTCTTCGTCGGGACATTCAAAGAAAGGTATGTTGTTCGAATACCACTCCCAATCGCGATTGTCCAAATACGTTTGGGACTCCAGTATCCTTGTTTTATCAAGTACTTGCGCCTCGAGTTCGGGAATGAAAACGAAGAGCAAAAAAACAATCAGCAGGAGTCGATGCATAGTCATTGTTGGATTGAACGAAGAACGTGGCGGAAACCGTCATTGTGCATTGTAGCCAGACGGCTGGTGCTTGTCCCTTGTGGACTCAAGGACAATCTAAACTAATCGCTAAACACAAATTCGTTCGTGTTGAGCAATACCAAGCTTAGTTCCAACAGCGACCGCGTCGTCAAAAACAATCGGCACGATTCCATCTCCTGGTCTCTAGGATTTCGAGCAAAAATCCGTCGAAACAGTTCTTGTACCTGAGCTTCATAGTTACTGTGAACCGACCTTTCGATGTTGTCTGCAATCTGCTTTGAGGCTTGCACAGAAAGGTCTCCGTTCATCATCGCCAAGGATTGCGGTGCCACCAGAGAGCATTCACGTCGCCCGCAGGATACGGCATTCTCCGGAAGGTCGAACGTTTCCAACCAGGGAATTCGAATGGTTCGCTTTTGGATCAAATAGAGGCTACGAACTGTCTGGTCGGATGCAGGCGATGGGTACCAACCTTTGGTTTTGGTTTCATTGTCGTCGAGCACCGCGGGATTAGCGGCCAAGGTCGCGTCATCGAGGACAGGCCAAACGGGTGGACCTCCAGCGCGTTCCTGTAACAATCCAGAAACTTGCAAGACCGAGTCCCGTAGTTGCTCGGCACTTTTTCGACGCAAGTGGTTCCGTAGCGTCCCAATAGAGCTGCTATTTCCAGAACTTGGGTTGGCGATGGACTGCTGCCGATATGCACTGCTTGAAACGATCAGTCGATGGATATGCTTGAGCGACCACCCACTATCGATCAGCTCCATTGCGAGGTAGTCCAATAATTCTGGATGCGTCGGGACCGCTCCAGTCACCCCAAAATCATTGGGCGTAGCGACGATCCCTTGCCCAAAGTAATTCTGCCAAATTCGGTTTACGATGACGCGCGCGGTCCATGGATTCTCGCGTGATCCGATCCATCGGGCCAAAGTCAATCGCCGCCCAGTTGTACCTGCTTTCGATGGAGCAACCAGCGCGGCATCGTTGGGAAAGAGCACTGCGGGAAAGCCCGGTTCGACCACATCCTTCTCAAGTCGATGGTCGCCTCCGACGAGGATATGTGTCTGCGGAACCGCGTCGACCTTGTCCTGCATCAAAAAGCCATTCGTAAACGGACGCTTGGTCTTTTCTAAAGATTTAAGCTCCGACTCTGCCCGCTCTAGTTGCTCGCGTTCATCGGCAGTCATCTGTTCCTTGACCTTCTCTGGCTTCAATCTTGATGGCTGGCGAGTTTGAACGCGTTCTGTGACCTCGTCAATGGTCGCCTTCACCTGATTGATTTCAAGATCCACTTTGTCGTTATGAGCTTGGATGGCCACTTGAACCGTTTGCAGGTCAATCGCGACATCGTCGGTATAGTGGCTTGCGGCGAAAAAGGCCCGCAGACGATAGTGGTCCGCATGCGACAGCGGATCGGTCTTGTGATCGTGACAGCGACAGCATGACATCGTCAATCCAAGCATCGCACTGGCTGTCGTCTCTGTCAAATCCGACATGAGTTCGGCCCGCGCTCGATCTTGCTCGTTGAACAATCCAGCCGCGTTGTCCCGTGGCCCAAGCCGTAGATAGCCTGTCGCAATCAGTTGATCTTGCTCATCTGTATTGCGTGGCGGACCTTCTTGCAGTTCATCACCAGCCAGCTGCTTTTCGACAAATCGGTCGAATGGGTCATCATTGTTCAACGCGCGAATAACATAATCGCGAAACATCCAAGCATTCGGACGCAATTCGTCCCAATCGAAGCCATTACTATCGCTGTAGCGCACGACGTCCAGCCACATTCTCGCCACATGGACACCAAACGCTGGTGAACTCAACAAAGGGTCAATCAATCGATCGTATTTGCCCGCAGCATTGTCCTGAACAAACTGCTGCACCTGAGTGTAGTCCGCCGGTAGCCCCGTTGTATCCAGCGAAAGGCGACGGACCAAAACGTCGTCCGGCGCAACAGCAGCAGGTGTTAAGCCATCCCGCTCCCATTTTTCCAGAATGAAACAATCAATTGGATTTCGGCACCAAGCCGAATCAAGCACGGTCGGAATATCAGGTCGTCGGATCGGCTTAAGCGACCACAAGTCCAATCGTTTGCCGTCAAACAACACTCGAATCGGATTCTTCGGGTCAGACCAAGCGTCGCCTAGGACAACGTCTTTCGTTGAATCAATCTTGATCTGCGTTGCCTGAATTTGCCAGTTGGCACCAGATTCGACCCAAGCCTTCAAAGTCGCGAGATCGGATTCATGCAGTCTGCGTTTGGGCGGCATCAACAGTTCCGAGTCCTCGTGTTCGATGCGTTCCACTAACATGGAGGGTTTATCGATTGCCGCTTCGGTCCCCAATGCCACAACCGCTCCGCTATCTCCGCCAGCAAGTAAACCGGCGAGGGAATCCAATCGAAGGTTCGCTTCTTGTTTGTCAGGGCCATGGCATGAGACACACTCACGTCGCAAAATAGCCACTGCTTTCAGATTCAGTTCGCTGAGGTCCTCGGCGCACGAGAAATGAGCCAAGCTAAAAACAATCGCAGATACCAATGCCAAGTCTCTTAAACATCCTCGGGAGGGTGAGGCTCCTGCCGAACCGTGGCGCCGCAAGCTCGGCAGGAGCCTCGCTCTCCCAAGTAATGAATCGGTTGCTAAGTTCGAAGAAGTCATACTTAAATCAGCAAATCGAGGAGAGGTTTGGCTGTGCCCGCGACGCCGGTAACACGTTCATCGCGTCCATTTACTTCATAGGATAACTCCTCAAATGTTATCCCTAATGCGGTCAAGATTGTTGCATGCAGATCTCGGAATTGGACAGGTCTTTCGGTGGCCATTAGACCAATGTCATCGGTGGCTCCAATACGCGTACCTGGTTTCACTCCGCCGCCAGCCATCCACAGGGTGAAGCCGGCCGCGTTGTGCTGACGCCCCATATCACCCTGCATCATGGGAGTTCGTCCAAACTCACTCGCCCAAATGACCAACGTCGAATCCAAGAGCCCTCGTTGCTTGAGATCGGTGAGTAGTCCAGCGACACTCTTGTCGGTCCAGCGCGCTCGCGGGTCATGATTATCGGTTAGTTTGGCATGTGCGTCCCAGCCATCTTTGTCCGGCATGTCATACAACTGAACATATCGAACTCCGCGTTCCACGAGCCGTCGCGACAGCAGGCATTTGCGTGCAAAGCTTTGCGTTCTAGGGTCGGTTTCATCCAGCCCATAAAGCTCGTGAATGTGTTTCGGTTCGTCTTCGAAGTTGCCAACGTTGAGAGCGGCCGACTGCATACGATACGCCAATTCGTAGTTTGCAATTCTTGCATCCAATTCCGAAAAACCAGGATGCTCTACTCGATGCATTTGGTTGAGTTGTTGCATCAAGTCGATGGATTGGCGTTGGCCATTGGCTAGGGATTCGGGAGGCAATAAATCCAAAACGGGAAGACCGCGATCACGCAACCGTGTCGGCTGGAAGGCAGGTGGCAAAAAGCCGTTGCTGTAATTTGCATTTCCGCCCAACGGGCCAGCGTCGAACAGGACAACATATCCTGGCAAATCGGTATTCTCGGTCCCTAAACCATACGTTATCCAAGAGCCTAAGCTTGCTTTGCCTCCGCGTACGTCCCCCGTATGCAGTTGATAACTAGCCGGCGCATGGTTATTGGAATCGGCTTGCATAGAATAGATGATCGCGATGTCATCCACGTGTTCCGCCATCTTCGGAAAGAGGCTACTAACCCAAGTACCCGATTGGCCGTATTGAGCAAACTTGTACGGACTCGCCATCAGTTCTTCTTTGCATCCATGAAATACGTTGGCATGTCGAGTTTCCTCTACTGACTTGCGAATCGAATCCGGAACCGTTTTGCCATCTAATGATTGCAATATTGGCTTGTAGTCAAAGGTGTCGATTTGCGAAGGGCCACCGACCATGAACAGAAAGATGACGGACTTGGCACGCGGCGCAAAATCTGGCAACCTCGCGGCAAACGGGTTTAAGGGATCGATGGCACGAATGCGCTTTTGCGGTTCGCCTGCAATCAAAGTCGAGCGGCGCATGGCCTCGTATGCGGTCAAGCCAAACCCCATTCCTAGACTACTAAGAAACCGCCTGCGTTCGCTCGGGTGTCTTTCAAGATGGGAAGAGCCACTAGCTAGCGACACGATTGAACCTATCATGGCCATGTAAGGCAACAAGGTCACTCTCGGCAAGAGTGCCCCACCGTGGGACACATCTGCCAGATGTGTCCGTGAAGCGAATGCAATTTCTGCTAATTCGACACGCTTTCTCGCGATGGAGCAAGTAATCTTTCAAAGGACGCTACCCCTTATGGGAGTTATGGGAGAGGGCCTGACAATGGTGGCGACTCAAAGTACTTGCCGTCCTCAATCAGACGCGGGTCTCCAGTACTCGAAAGCACCGACATCAAGCGCTTTTCCAACTCCGCTTTGACCGATGCGTAAGCCGGGTCTTCAGCGACGTTTTTTGTCTCATGGGGATCTGTCACTAGGTCATAAAGCTCGTACTTGGGCCGTTTGCCATAAACCCATTCGTAGTGCGATTTCCATTTCGTCGAGTTACGCTCTCCCACCAACCAAGCCTTGGTCGGTCCCGCATCATCATCGGGATGGGTTGTTCGGGTATTCTTTTCGATTTCGTCGATCGTCGCCAGAGTTTCCCCTTCGAGCCTATAGGGATCGCCTAGAGGCCAGCGCTCTGGTCTAAAATTGATGATGAAGAGGTGTTCCGCAGTGCGGATCGCTCTTTGTGGGTAGGGGCTGAAGTCTGCTCTCGCGTTTTCAACGTGACGTTCTCGCCCTGTTACGACCCAAGTGCGATTTGGATCGACAAGTCCTGATTGACTGGATTTCAGAACCGGCCATAAGCTTCGGCCTGTCATGACATCCGGCTTTGGAAGACCGGCAGCTTCAAGAAAGGTCGGTGCCAAGTCAGGAAGATTCACAAAGTCATCGACAACACGGCCCCCGACAACACCTGGTCCGCTAATCGCCAACGAAACTCCAGTACCGAATCCATAAAGATTGCACTTACCATGAGGAAAGCCAGGAGCACCATGGTCGCCGCTGATGGCAATAAGCGTGTTCTCGCGTTCGCCGGTTTTATCAAGTTCAGCGAGAAGGACTCCAATGCCGGCATCCCATGCGGCTATCTCCCCGAAATAGTCAGCCAAATCTTCACGAACTTCGGGCACATCCGGCAGATAGGGTGGCATCTTTCCTTGAAGTGTATCTGGATCAATGTTCCAGAGTTTTTTTCCGCTCCCTTTGACCCAGGTTCGATGAACGTTGGTTGGTCCGAACCAAAAGCAAAACGGTTTGCTGGAATCGCGAGCCGACAAAAAGTCCGAAAAGTTGGTTCGTATTTCGGCGTACAGTTCCTTCTTAGAATCTTCTAGCGACTTGCCCTTTTCGACAAGCTTTGTCACGTTTTCCGAGAACTTATTGAATCGGCCTCCAGCTTTTTGGAAGGAATACCTTTGACCGCCAAACGGAGCATCTGGCGGCGTACCTGGGCTCCATACTTTGTACGACTTGCCTAGCTGATAACCTGAATCCTTGAGGAGCAGTGGAAACGATGGTATCGAAGGGTCCCATTCCGCCCCCTGCAAGATTGCGCCGCGACCAGTCCGCCAGAAGTATTGCCCAGAAAGAAGTGAGCTCCGACAAGGTGTGCAGGAGGGGGCGTTCACATGCGCATTTCGAAACAAGACTCCCTGTCTTGCTACTTTGTCAAAGTTAGGCGTGCGCACCACATCGTTGATGCTACCCTTTCCGTTCACTTCGGCATAGATGCTCGCATATCGGCCCCAATCGTCTGCGAATAGAAACAAGATGTTTGGTCGCTTTGGTTCCGAGGCAGACGAAAACTGGCAACCGAAAAAAAACGCCATAAAAATGGCTAAGTAAAACGTCGGTTTCATAGCAAGGAATTGGATTTTGGTGAGCTGCACAGAGCACGGAGGGGATGTTAACGACGAATCTCTTGGGACTCGTTGATGGCCATCAATTATAACGTGATGTACGGCGTGGCGGGTACGAAATTCCCTAACGACTCTTTCGCCAATTATCAGATCGTTGGATCAACCACTGGGACTCCCCATTTAACCCATGATTGGCGAATATTTCACTCAATGCTTTAAACCGTTTCTCCGACTGCGCTTACTTGTCCGATTGTTCGTGTGCTGAATGCCGCCTTTTAAGTAATGAGCTTGCGCACGGTATCTACCAGTTTTTTGCACAGAAGTTGAATATTGGCCTGTTGCCTAGCGTCCTTCAACAATCCTTCGCTTCCGAATTCTTCATGCGCCTTTGGTACCGCGACCTGGTCTGGTAACACCATGACACCGATATTCCCCAGGATCGCTCGCAGATGTACGAGGCCACGAAGCCCACCCAAGGCACCTGGCGAAGCACTGAGGAGACTTGCGACTTTGCCTTGAAAAGCAGCCATCGGTGCTTCGTTTGGCACTGGTCTGGATATCCAATCGAGAGTATTCTTCAAAAGCGGTGTTATAGAGCTATTGTATTCAGGCGAAGCGATCAACAACGCATGATGCTCGATGAACAGCTTCTTCAACTTCAATACGTTTTCTGTTAATCCCGAGCTTGCCTCCAAGTCTTGGTCGAACAACGGCAGCGGATAATCTTTGAGGTCGATGAGAGTAACCTCGGCACCCAACTCCCTTGCGTTTTCAGCGGCAATGCGCACAAGCTTTTTGTTGAATGAATCCTGACGAATGCTGCCAGCGAAGGCCAAGACTTTAACCGATTGGGACATCATTGTGTCTTTCGTATTGTAGCGATGACTAAAGGAAATTGTGTTGCCGGCGGTTGTCTTTCCCGGCCCGAACGGGAAACGCCATAAAGCATTTTTCGCTCCTAAAAACAGGCTTTTGTATCGCGAAAGTCGTCAAGACTTTCGACTGCATCGTCTAGACAACCGAAACTCTTGACGAGTTTCGCTACCAAATACTTCACAGCGTTGTCCAACGGGGATACAGAATACGCACTGGCCCAGCGCACCAAAAGGTTGAGGTCTTCCGAAGAATGGTAAAAGTCGAACCTTCTAAGTTCCTACTCTTAGGGCATACGTCAGAATGAAAACGACCGTAGCTGGATTCGCCAGAATTCAGAAGGTACTGAATTCTGGCGAATCCAGCTACGAATCAATTTGTGTTTTTTCCTACCGCACGCCTAGGAACTCGCGAAACTCATTCGGCGACTGGCCAACATGTTTCTTGAAGTACTTCACAAAGTTTGTCGGTTCATCAAAGGAAAAGGAATAGGACAACTCCTTAACCGAAGCATCCCCGATTGCCAGTTCGCGTTTCAGCTCCAAAACCAAGAATTGATCAACGCACGCCTTCGCGGTTTGCCCTGTCACGTTCTTGCATATCTCGTTGAGATTCTTGTAGGAGACGCCCAGCTTTTCCGCGTAATCTTGGGCATTGCGACTCCGCCGAACAAATTCACCGAGCAGCGTTCGGAAGTCTTCAAATTTAGCAAAGTGATCTGGGGTCACTCGCGGTGGCATCAGGGTCCTCTTGATGCGTTCGGCCTTCAAGAGAACCACTTTCAACAGAAGACTAAGGATGTCTTCTGTTGCGAAGTCGTCTTGACCCATATATTCCATTGCAATTTCGCGGAAAAGCGAGTCAAACGCACGAAACTCATTCGGGTTTGATTGAATTACGGGTATGTCCAAGAACGGGTTATAAAGTCGAGCATGGGCCAAACCATCCGCACGTGCAACATTCCGAGAAATAAACCGTTCGGTAAAAAGAACGACATGACCGTCCATCTTGGACCGAAGGTCAAATGCATGCACCTGACCGACAGTGACAAAAATCAAGCTTCCCTTTCTAAATTCGTATGGGCGGAAGTCAACAAAGTGTTTTCCCGCTCCTTTGGTTACAAAGATGATGTGATAGAAGGAGACTTGATGCGGGGCATCCATCCTGAATGGCAAACGGTCAGCCCGCGAAAACAGGTCTTGAAGCCTCAGTATTTCGAGGTCAAGGCTTTGCTTTGATTTCTTCTTGAATCCAACGAATGGGACGTCAACCATTTGGGCCAGTTGGCTAAGAGCAGTAAAACGAACAAACGAACCTTAATTGCCCGACTGCCGTATCTGATTGACGAGGCGAACGCCGCGACGCATAAGAATGCTTCCTACGGTTTCCGGTTCACTTTGGAGATGAACGATCGAAGACATCCCCACCTTGATTGGCCTATCAAGTTTATCCACGGAATCCGCGTCGATCTCGATGACAACATCAAAGAAGTTTTCTGTTGCGAGCATGTCTTGTGAAACGGCGATGTTTCCACCGCCGGAATGAGTCAGCGCCGCTTCCTCGATCTTCTTCGTCCCCGCAATGTCGCCGCTAACAATCCGGCCCGTCAGTGACTGCTTAGTGTTACCGACGAGCTTGATCCCAACGGACTTATCGCGGACCGATTCAATGCTCGACCATTGATCAGCAGTGAGCATCACGTGCACAATCCAAGGACCGCGACAAATGGAGCCAAGCACTTCGCCCTGCCGAACAAATTTGCCCTTCTTGGGACTTTCTGGGGGCGGGATAAACTCGCCCGCGTTTTGCGCCGACAAATCTAAACGAGCTATTTGAAGCGCAATGTGCTCTAACTGATGGCGTGCGTTTGCGAGTTGTAATTGAATTTGCTCGGATTGCTTGCCAGGGACGTTCAGCTGGTTTTGCAACTGAATGTTGAGTTGCTGAACGAGCGATTGGATCTCGCTGCGTTGGACTTCGAGCTCGGAGTTTTCCAACCGATAGAGTACTTGATTGGGCTCAACCAAAGCAGCGCTCTCGGTTCGTGTGCTAACGAGGAAACCGCTAACAGAGGCTCGAACCGATTGCTCTTCTTTTCGGTGCACAATCCCCAACGATTCGACATCACCTGAAATTGGAATGGCAAAAATCCCTACCAGGATTGCTACGGTCAGTCCGCTCGCAACACAAACGGCTCGCACGCGAACCGATTCCAACTCCTTGGAACAGGCCACGTACATCACCCATTTTTGAACCAACCGAACGACCGGCAAGCCTGAGACAAAAAACGCGATGACTGGTCCGACGATTGGAACCGCCAATATCAACAAAGTTGCAATGCCAATCGCAACGGTTACCCCATAAATCATGCAAGCAAGGCCAAACGCGGTCATTGCGACCTGAACCGACCTACTGGTTGTAACTGCTTTTGGTTTGAGGCCGTAGAGCACCCACTTGATGAGTCCACTGGCTGCGGCTTTCGCATCGCGGTGCAAATTGGGAATGTTCACGAGATCGCTTAAAATGAAGTATCCGTCGTACCTCATCAGAGGATTCGCGTTGAAACCAATGGTCACGACGGTCGACAACACGATGGCGTATTGAGCTGCGGAATGCAACTGCCCCGTTCCGGTACAGAGCCAAACAACGACAGCCACCATTGCCAACATGGATTCGAAGTACATGCCCGCCAAGGCCACCGTCATTCGGTGCCAGCGATTGGGGAAACTCCATGACGACGATGCATCAACATAAGCACACGGAGTACCCATCATGATCATTGCGCCCATTTCGGGGACCGTACCGCCGAAACGTTTGCACGCATAGGCGTGACCAAGCTCATGAAATGTTTTTAAGCCAACTAGCAAGCCCCACAGGATGGGCACATTGCTGAGCGTCAGCATGGTTCCAAGAGGATTCACGAACTCTTGCCAGTTGACAAAAAGTATAAATCCACAGACGGATAGGCACGCTAGCCAAATCCAAAAAGCGGTCATGGTAAAGAGCGGCGCAACAATGTGCTTGGTGGTCCCCAGCCACTTGTCTGGCTGAGCGAGTGGCACCTTCATGAACATCAGCTTGAGGAATCGCCCCTTCTTTTGAGCATCCATTCGCTGCTTGTACCTGTTGTACAACGTACTCCCATCCGACAATGGCAATGTCAGCAATCCCATCTGATGCAAGTGCACAACAAACCGATAGAAATCGTCGGTTTGTTCGGTCGTAATGCGTTTCTTGGCAATCAAGAGTTCTACAGACTCTTTGAGCGTTCTCGTTTGATCGACCGATATAAACAGTTGATAGTCTTGAGCGGAAAACCGGTGCGTTTGAGCCGTGACAGGATCGCGTACGACGTACGTTGGCCTGCCATTGAAAACGTGTCGCGAAATGTCGAGATTAGGGCGAACGCTTGCACGAACATCGCCTAGTTTTGCTCCCAGGTCACTCGGGGCTGCTTGAGGTTCTGCCATGTTGCTAAATCTTCCAAAGCTTGAGTCGAACTTGATCGATCACACGGTGGAACCAAACCCAATAGATGGGATGTCGCCCCACGTCGATGCGAGTCGTTCCCTGCATTCCGCTTCGTAGCCAATCCGGTGCATCGCCGCTCACTTTGGCTTCCGAGAGAAACACGTTCTTTCCATCACGTACTTCGGCATGGGTTTTCAAATGATCCACTTCGACTTGCATCTGTATCGCAGGACGTGCCACCGCAGCAAAGTTTCCTTGTTGACCAACATCGATCAACGCGGTTGCGAACTCCGGAGAGTCGATCACAATCTTCCACTTATCCGCGGCGGCAAACCGGAATAGAGATTCGCCCATCGGAACACTTTCGCCAATACGTTTATCGAGATCTCCGGAGAGAATCGTTCCCTTGCATGGAGCACGAACTTCTGCCAGTTGTAGATTGCGCTCGATTTTTCTCGCAAGGCTCTTAGCCGCGTCCGCTTTGGCTTTCCCAATGGCGAGCTTCTGCAGATCGCTCTCGTTTGCGCCTTGAATGGATTCGATCGACGCTGCATGGTAATCTGCGTTTGCCTTGCTCAGATCGAGTTTCAGCTGCCGTGTATCTAATCTCGCTAGGATCTGTCCTTCCTCAACCGTATCTCCAGCGCGAACCAGCGTTGCTTCGATTACCCCTTCGAAAGGCGAGGATATCTCACGTTCGTCAGCCGGAGCAATAGTGCATGGAAGCGTCAGCATGTAGGTCTGTTTGCCAACAAGTACTAAACAGAGGGATGCTAATGCGACCCCCAACACAATTCGCCGCGTCCATGTATCCTCGGACAACTGGCGAAAGATCCATTCGATGACGGCTGTTTTTGCATGGTCAACAAGATTGCGATCGGCGCGATCAAGCAATAGCGCGCCTGGAATAAGCGGCGTTGCGAGCTCGCGAACTTTCTCGAGCTGCTCCAAGGTAAAGCTTTGGCCTGGCGTGTGCCTCAAACTCAAAATTGCAACGATTTTATCATCGACTTGAAGTGGAATCGACGCAACCGAAGCTCCTGCCGAATCGCTGTGCCATTGCTTATGCAGGATGTGACCCGTGGAAATTCCTTCCGGACCGCTTTTCGCATGTTGAATGGAACAAATATCCTCGGCGTCGACACACTCCTCCATGACCTGCTGAAGCAGTTGTGTCCCAAGCGAACTTGGATCCACTTGGCTTGTGCCCGACATGCTCAGAAGTTTAACGCGATTCTTCCGGATGATTCCGAAGCTGACCGATTCGCAGCCAAGTTTCGCCTTTAAGTTGTTGGCAACTGCAAACGCGAACTCCGTGAGCGACGCGTAACCGGCTGCACGCGAGGCGGCGGCTGTATCAGCGGATTTAGCGGATGCTGTTTTCTGTGGTGCGTGCCCGACATCGACGGCCATCGTTCCTGCGTTCGCAGCAATCGCCTGCAGTTCTTGCAATTGGGCAGTGTAGGCATTGCGATCCTGACTGGAAACCACGATGCAAATCGCCCCGACGGTTCCTTCGGTTCCGATAGCGAGAGGACAGCTAAGAATCGCAAAAGTTCGATCGGAGCCAGATTCGGCAATCGTCCTCGCACTCGCTAAATTGCGATAACGTGTGTCTAGCAACAATCCCGTACAGCGTTTGGACCAAGCATTACTAGCTTCATCCGAAACGGAATGAGTCAGTTGCTGATTGCCCACGCTGGATTCAATTGCGAGAACAGCAAATGGGGAGTTAAAGTGTTCCCCCAAGATTTTGATCAGTTGACTGAAGAAGCCCTGTCTGCTGTCGCTGCTGGTGAACACTTTCCAAATGGCTTCGCTTGTCTTCTTTGACAGCGATTCCGGTGTATCCAAATGTGGCGCAGTGGCTTGCTTCGGCTGTGCGTTTTGGGTTGCGTTTAGGCGAGTTTGAGTGGCGGTCGACATGGTTTATCGCAATAGATCTTTGAGCGGAATGTCTTGCAGAAATCGAAGCCCGACTTCGAATGCATCTTCTTGAACCATGCGGCAACGCATGCATCGTGCTAACAAAGGCCCCACACGATCTAACTGATCATGGAACGTGACGTGATAAATATCCCCGGGCAGAATTGCTCGCGAGGCAAGAACCATGCAACCACCATTGGAGATGTCTGCCGTCACTGCTTCTACTGCGTAGGTATGGCGTTGGCTGGGGTTCGCAGTACGAAATATCAACTTCGCTCGAATCTCGACACGCTCGCTAGACCGCTGAGCGAGTATCGCTCGATCGGTACATTTCTCGAGCTCATTAAACGCTTCGAGCGAGTCCGACAATTTGAATAGGTCGTCTTCGACTTCTGTAAACATGGATTACCCTAATCCAAAAAGGAACTTTTCAATACTCCAATGTGAGTAGGAAAAAGTAGGTCGAGTCTGCAACTATGCAAGTTAGGGTAATTCGAAACGATGATTTTCTTATCGTTCATTTGGCACAAACGCTAGGATCATCATAAACGTGCCAATCGGAAGAACCCGAAGACAAGGAACTGAAACTGAATCGGAGCGTAACCGTGCAGTTAAAGAGCAAGCACTATGCACAGCGTCACAAGTCTTGGAGCAAATGAACAAACGAACCGAACGGCTTTAACCCAAGTTTTGCATTACTGAGATAATTGGGACGTAAAGTCACCCTCCCTCGGGGAGGGTCGGGCCTTCGGCCCGGGGAGGGTGAACTGACTTGAGCAATAGCTGTTGGCATTTCACCCTCCCCTCGCTTCGCTCGACCCTCCCAGCGGGAGGGTGTCTAAACGGCTATCTCTAATCATCCGGCGAAATCCTTTGCAGAATCAGGGCAAGAGCCCGCCGATAAAGATGGGGGACGCGAGGAACGATTGGCTACACGCTCGCGAGAACTGGGTGAAGTTGCGGAGTGCCCCGCATTCAGCTAAGTACCTTCTCGCTTCATGGTCAGCGAGCGATCCAATGACTTGCCTCGAAAAAACTTGACTGGTCCAAACAATCCTCGATCAAGCGGAACTCGGATTCGAACTGTCAGCTCTTGGGTTTGATCTGTGATGGCGGTGGGTGTCACGCTGACCACCGCGCCGGTGACGCGCGAGATAGCTAGGACACGATTCGCCTCCGCGATCACCTCTTGACGCGTCGCTCCTGCCACAACACCCTTGCGTCCGCCCTCGTAGAGTGCAAGCTCAACAGACTGCTTCATCATGGACACTCGCCCATACTCAAGCATCGCAAACAAGAACATGATGGCTATACCTGCGGTCAGTGCGAATTCAACTGACGTTGCAGCAACTCTATATTTCTGTCGCTTCGATCTTCGAGAAACACGATGCTTTGGTTGAAAACTCATGGTGGCGTCGATCTAGACCTAGTTGGTTAACATAGCGTTGAGTGTAAATGCGATATCCTGGAACGCTTGTTCGAGGGACACTTGGCCGGTCGCGTCGTAGTATTTTCCTTTACCGACTCGAGCGACCTCCTGCATCGTGTCTTTGCCTTTAGGCGAATCCACACAGTAGGTTATCGAAAACACGTTGAATCCTTGGTCCGCTGCAGCTTGGGCTGCAGTCACGGCGCTTTGCGAAAGTGGAACCAAGTTATCAGAGCCATCGCCATAGTCCACTCCATCGCGTCCAATATTCTCCTGTCCGTCCGTGAGAACGACCAAGGTCCGTTCGACAAACTGACTCTGTAAATCTTGGTTCATTAGACTTACCCCAGCATCGATGCCAAGCGCGATTCCTGTTCGGCCATCCGGCAACAGGCCAAGGTAAGCATTCCGAACGTCATTCATGTTGGTAGTCAATGGCCGATTCAAGGTTGCATCATTCGAGAAGGAGACCATGCCGATTTTCTCTGTGGTTCTCGTCGCATTTAGGAACACTATGAATGAATCGAGGGACTCCTTTAACTTAGTGATCTTGCTATCGGGGCCAAAGCCATCACCGTAGATGCGATCACCTTCTTCATTAAACTTCATCGACCCCGAGCGGTCGATTACCAGTACGATGTTTCTTTGAACGAATGTACCTATGGCTTGCTGCTGGGGCTGATAGCTCGATGTTCCGAATACTCGCCCGAAGAAAAGGCCTACGTTACCGGAAATCGAACCATTCGTCCGACGCCCGGTGACACGCACACTATTCTGCGGCGTCCCGTCAGGAGTGAATTGAAACCGACCCGAACCGCTTCGAACCGAACGTCCAATTTCTATGTCGCTATTACTCAGCTGCAAACCTCGTCCTGCAACCAAATTGGTTTGAGCGATAGCTTTTGCTTTGTTGTTAACGTTAGCTCGCAATGTCGCGTCCTGTGCGGCGATCGCGGCCCGGAGTTGCGCTGTCGACGATCCGGAGATTGTCGTGCTGGCCCGAAAACGGACCTCGTCCGACAATTGCTGGGCTGCAGCTTTTGCGGCTGCGTCGGAGGCCGCTCGTAACTCAGAATTGACGAGATGCATATAGGCGACGTCCACTGACATGGCCACTGCGAACAGAAACACGATCGTCAGAACGCAAACGAAAACCAACATGGCGCCGCGACGCGCTTTCGCTCGACGTTTTGCTTTTCTGTTATTGCTTAACAAGCACTGATGTCTGAATCGAACTGGATACATAGATCTCCTAAGAGCGCTTGCGCACCGATCACCTTGGTTGCATTAAGGAAGTTTTTCTTTGACCATCGTTGTCGAGGCGCTAAGCGTTCGATTGGCGATGATTCGACCGATGAATGGTGAGTTTCCACTGAGGGGTGCGGAAACGGTC
>CANHVO010000104.1 GCA_947463915.1 Planctomycetaceae bacterium | reverse complement strand
CTCACGGGTTGTGGCCGGGCTCTTTAAGAGAAACACTATGGCGAGATCGATGGGATAGATGGCATTTTTGAGGGACCAAATCAGCGAAATCGAACGACAGCGAGGAGCGAACAACCCAAGTTGGCGCACTTACTGGGCGTTTCGTTTTATTCTGGTCTTACTCACGTTGCTACAAGCCGGCTGCGCCAGCCAAAAGTACGTTCAAATTCGTCAAAACCCAATGAATCCGCTGACGGAATCCTTAAATCTGCTTTCCAGATCCGGCCCGCAAGTTACGGCACGCACGACGACACTTTTGCGTCACTACGCGCTTTTGGACGCATATAAACGCGATCCAGAAGATTGCCTTGTTCAGTTGCAAGAGCTAGCAATGGACGAAAAGGGGGCAGAAAAGGTTTACGCGATTTCTGAGCTGGCCTATACGATCGGCACACAAGCCGAGAAAGCAAATCGCGAGGGCCAAGCGTTGGACATGTTCACTGTGTCGGTGAGCAACGCCTATCTCTATCTGTTTTGTCCAGAGCTCGACATTTCACGCAATCCCTATGATCCCCAATTTCGGGGTGCCTGCGATCTTTATAACGCAGCCCTTGAGTCCACCCTGCGGATGGTTAGCAAACAAGGGCGATTGCGGCCGGGCAACAGCTATCGCATCACAACTTCCAAAAAGAACTACGATGTCCAGGTCGTGTCGCGAGGCAAATGGCATGACGAAGACTTCGAGGAGTTGAAGTTTTGCAGCGACTTCCAAGTACAAGGTCTCCAATCCGCCAACGTCAGTTATGGCGTTGGCGTTCCAATGATCGCAGTTCGAAGATCGCATGAAGGAGAAGGACCGATCGAGAAATTCTATCCCGAGGGGCTGTCCTTTCCCGTAACGGCCTTGCTTCGCGTTACATCGCCAACTGTACATGCATCTCGCGATGCTCAGCACCGCCACCCCTGTGTTCTGGAACTGCATGATCCGCTTGACTCCACCGACATCGATTTGAATGCTCGCCGGGTCCCTTTGCAGTCGGATTTGAGCACGCCACTTGCTTATTTTTTGGATAACCCAAAATTCCGCGAGCAAACCAACAGCACGCTTGGGCTCGTCGACCCTCACAAGACAGAGAAGCTCCGAGGTATTTACATGCTCGAGCCCTATGACCCGAATCGAATTCCGGTGGTCATGGTGCATGGCCTTTGGTCCAGCCCGCTGACTTGGATGCCTATGTTCAACGATCTCCGATCTTTTCAAGAGCTTCGACGCAACTATCAATTTTGGTTTTATCAGTATCCGACAGGTCAGCCATTTTGGATCAGCGCGACTCAAATGCGCAGCGACCTCTTCGAGCTTCGACGCACCCTCGACCCCAGCATGTCCGACCCTTTGCTGGATCAGATGGTGCTAGTGGGGCACAGCATGGGTGGCCTCGTGTCAAGAATGCAGACTTTGGAAAGTGGAGAAGAATTTTGGCGTATTCTTAGCGACGAACCTTTTGAGAAAGTAAAGGGAGAAGAAGAAGAACGCCAGCGGCTTGCGGCTGCATTATTCTTTCATCCCAACAACGCCATCAAGCGAGTCGTCACGATTGGAACGCCCCATCGAGGCAGCAACTATGCAAACGACTATACACGTTGGGTAGCTCGGAAAGTCATTACTTTGCCAAGGAGCATTACCGACGTTGGGAACTCCTTGATTCGACAAAATCCCGATTTGTTTCGCAACACTGAACTGGTGACGACGACGACCAGTATTGATTCCTTGAGCCCTGAATCGCCCATTTTTCCAACGATGCTGCGAGCCCGCAGGGCACCTTGGGTTAAATACCACAACATCATCGGCGTCGTCCAAAAAAGCAACTGGTTCGGTGGAGAAGCCGAATTGAGTGACGGGATTGTCGGTGTTGCGAGCGCGCATATGGATGACGTCGCGTCCGAGATCCTCGTCGACTCGAAACACCAAGACATTCATAGCAAGCCGCGAGCCATCCTCGAAGTACGCAGCATCTTGGTTGATCATTTGCGAGAAGTTTGCAAGCAGCCTGAAATTGCTAATGTTCTGGAGGTACCCAATCACTGGTATAACTCGAGCCGATTGGCTTCGGACCAAGAGTTGACTGACCCAAGTCAAACGATCACCGCTACCTATTTCCAGGTGGCAGATCAGAATCGAATTTCCCCGATCATTGTATCGAATGATAGAATGCAGGCAGAGCAGCCTACGGTCGTTTCTGCATCTGCCTTGGCCCCGTTGCCGTATCCCGTTCCACGTCGGACAAGCAGAATGCGTTTATCTCCCCTCTACAGCGCCAATAAGTAGTTCAGCACTGCGATGCGGAAACTTTTTCAACTCGTTCAAACCGTTTGCATTGGCATGGTGCGGTTTTACCAGCGGGCCATAAGCCCACTGCTTGGAAACAACTGTCGTTTCTCTCCTAGCTGCTCGCAATACATGATTGAGGCCATCGAGAAGTATGGCGTGCTGCGCGGCACGTGGAAGGGCACGAAAAGGATCTGCAGGTGTCATCCTTTTACAACCGGTGGATACGACCCACCGTAAAGGGGCGACTCTAGAAAAAATCGCATGAAGTAAATCGCATTAAAAAAAGCGCAGAGGCGGAGAGTCGCAATGGCGCAGTGTTGGGCTTCTCTGCGCCCTCGCGACTCTGCGCTTCATTATTCCATGAACTTGCTCGGTGGTGCGGGACGGCCAAAGTAATAACCTTGAGCCATGGTAAAGCCTAGTTCTTGGCAGACCTTTGCTTCCGCTTCGTTTTCGATACCTTCGGCCAAAGGCACGACCCCGAGATCGAGGACAATTCGCACCAACGAACTTAGGACTTTGATTCGCTCAGGTAGAGCTTTATCGATATCGCGGATCAACCCCATATCGAACTTTAGGACATCGGGTGCGGCGTTACAGAGTTCTGCCAGTCGGTTTTGTCCGGCGCCGAAATCATCGTAAGCGATTTGTATTTTCAGGTCACGCAAGCGATTTCGAAGTTCGAACATTTCTTCGGCACTGGTAATCGCTGACTCATGGATTTCGAGCGTAATTGGAAGTTCAGCGGTCATCTCTCGAACTTTGGCCATCGAATCAATCAGCCCAGGCTTGCCGAGTTCCTGTGGGTGTGTGTTGACGTAGATTCGCGAATTTCCGGGCAATGCCATCCCTTCGCGAATGCCTTCCCAACGCAACATTTGACTCAATTCGGTTTCTAAATTGAGTTTGGATGCAGCACCGAAGAGGGCACCGCTCGTCTCAAGGCCGAACATTCGACTCCTTGCTAGAACCTCGTACCCGAGATTGGTAGCTCCATCAATCGTTACGATTGGCTGGAAAAACGGAGTTACCAGCCTTTTCTCCATCAATCGGTCGAATTGCACCAATGCAAGTGCTTGGTCGCAAACATCTTCGGCTAGCGTGTTTGAAGCCGTCGCATGATCATCGCACCGAACACGGAAGGCCATATCGGCGAATTGAACTAAGTCATCTGCTTTGAGAATGACCATATCTGTGATGCGACGTCCATTGACGTAGGTTCCGTTCGTGCTCTGCCGGTCTATCAGAACCAGGTTGCCATCTCGATTCGTAAGGTCGGCATGGTGGCTGGACACTGTCTTGGACGGCAATTGCAGACTGCAGCCCGCTTTGCGCCCAATTGAAAAAGGAACAGGATGGACGACGGTTAGCGCATTCGAAACTTGGTTGCTTATGGAAGCCAATACCCAAACCGTTTTGGTTTCGGCTGGCGAAGGTCGACGTGCACCGGTCGAAATAGGTTTGTGATATTGGGCGATATCGCTGTTCATCGGCATAGCCATGGTAAATCGATCAAATCGGTTTTAACGTTTGTATTGCTGGTCGTTTTGTGATGAGACTTCAAGCCCAGCTTCGTACTCTAGACCACAAATTGTGCACGATCAGTGAATCTCGTTAATTTGTGACTGCATTTTGTTCATATCGACTCTATCTTTCCATTTGCATTCATTCTTCTGGGTGTTTTTGTGCCGATGACACGCGGACAACTGCGGCGATAGTCGATGACTTTGGCGATCACGCGGGAAATGCAGATTTGCTCGTTCGCCCGGTTATGAGGGATTTTTCATGCAACCGCTATTTGGAATTCGAGACACATCCTCCTCAACCGGGCTAGGTTTGCCGGCGGTATTGAATGAAGATGCGTTCTGGCCCTATGAGCCGAAGACGCTTGAAGAGTGCGGTCTATCCGAGATGGCGATCGAGTCCTTGATCCTGCAGACCTTTCTTTCGATCGGAACTCTAACCGGTCGAGGGATGACGGACCGAGTACGATTGCCGTTTCGAATTGTGGAGCAGCAGCTGGCCCAGTTGCGAGTTCGCCAGCTCATCGTCCATGCACGCCCTGCTCCGCTCAACGATTTTTACTACAGTCTGACCGAGAACGGACAAAAGCGTGCGCAAAGCTACCAGAAGGCCGCGTCCTACACGGGGCCAGCGCCTGTTCCTCTTATGGACTATGTGCTCAGCGTTGAGGCACAAGCGAGTAACTTCGAGCCGATTACGAGCAAAGAGCTCAAGGCCGCACTTGATGGGGTAACCTTTGAACCATCTTGGTTGGATTTTTTGGGCCCAGCTATCAATAGCAACTCTGGCATTTTCCTGTATGGACCACCAGGAAATGGAAAAACAACTCTTGCTCGCTGCTTATCCAATTGTCGAGGGCAAGAGATTTGGATACCCCATGCAATCATCGAAGATGGAATGATCATCAAACTGTTTGATGCCTCGTATCACGTTGCCTCGAACACTCCGAACGGCGCGTCGGGCATTGTTGCAAACCAGGAGCACGATCGCCGTTGGCTTCGTATTCGGCGACCTACTGTTGTTGTAGGGGGAGAATTGACACTTGATAACCTCGAAATTCGGCATGACCCGCGGAGCAACACATGCGAGGCGTCACTGCAGATGAAGAGCAATTGTGGATGCTTGCTCATTGATGACTTTGGACGGCAACGCGTGGCTCCCGCGGAGCTTCTCAATCGTTGGATCGTGCCCTTGGAAAGCCGTCAGGACTTTCTGACTCTACCTACAGGCAAGAAAATTTGTGTTCCATTTGAACAGACGATTTTGTTTTCTACGAACCTCCAGCCGGAACAACTTGTCGACGAAGCGTTTTTGCGCCGGGTTCCGTTCAAAATCAACATCGGCGATCCAAGCGTTCAGGAGTTTATGGACTTGTTCAAGCGGGCAGCTCTTGCCTCTGATGTTCCATGGAGGCCCGACGTCATTGAAAAACTGATCGCAAAGCACTACTACAACGTTGGACGTCCATTGCGAAGATGCCACCCTCGCGACTTGCTCCATCAAATCACTTGTCTGTGTGCTTATCGAGGCGAAAGGGTCGAGTTGCGTCCTGAGTTGCTAGACCTAGCATGTACAAATTACTTTGGCAACCAGCCGATCATGCAGTCCTCCGAGTCGATGATGTCAAAGCCTGTAGGCTGGGATGTCGCTGTACCGGCAAGGCCGAGTGTAACCGCTTCTCAGGCAGTGTCATTGCCTAATCGAAGTGCACACGGATCAATGCAAGGGCAGAATAGTCAACCTCTTCGAAGCCAGCCTCAACGCACAGAAGTGCTGCGGGGCGCCAATCCTGTAACTGCCGCTTTGCCACCACAGAGCGTCCCTCAGCAACCACGTAATGTGGTGGGAGCTCCCACCCAGAACGGTCCTCGAACTGTTCCTATGCAAGTCGCAAATCCTAACCCCAATTCGCAGCTCTCTCCTGTCCCCCAGACTCCTCGGCAGCCTCGTCCACTTTACGGGACCGAGTCTCAGTCCACCAACTTACCAACCAGCGAACAAGTCTAGGGATTTCCTATGGTAATGACAGCAGCAAGCATTCAAGCGGGGTTTGAACCAATCCCAGGGTACGTGCTTCGGGATAAATTGGGGACTGGTGGCTATGGCGAAGTTTGGTTGGCTGATGCACCTGGCGGACTCAAGAAGGCGATCAAGTTTGTCCATGGCAATATTGATGGCAATCGCGCAGCGGGTGAACTCAAATCGCTACAACGGATTCGACAAGTCAATCACCCGTTCATTCTTTCTCTGGAAAGGATCGAAGTCATCGAGGGACAGCTCATCATTGTTACTGAGTTGGCTCAAGGATCGCTTCATGATCGGTTTATCGAGTTCCGGGAGAAGGGATTTGTTGGGATCGCAAGAGACAAACTTCTCGCCTATATGCGCGATACGGCAGACGGCTTGGATTTTCTTTGTCAACAGCATGATCTTCAGCATTTGGACGTCAAACCCGGAAATCTGCTTTTAGTTGCCGACCGCGTTAAGGTCGCCGACTTTGGGCTTATCAAGGACATTCAGTCCAATAGCCTTTCCGTGATGGGAGGGTTGACTCCCACCTACGCAGCCCCTGAAATGTTTGATGGACGTCCCGGGCGATTTAGCGACCAATATTCGTTGGCAATTGTGTATCAGGAGTTGCTTACAGGGACGCTTCCGTTTCGTGGACGAACGACAGCTCAGCTTGCAAATGAACATCTCCACAAAGCGCCGAATTTAGAGGCTATCCCACTGCTTGAGCGTCCCATCCTGAGCAAGGCTCTTGCCAAGAAGCCGCAGATGCGTTTCAGCGATTGCAGAGAGTTTATTCATGCGTTACAGAACGTGCAGTCTCAGCCGGATGGGGTCAAAGCCGACTCAACCGAGGCAGCGGCAAGCAAGAAGAAGGTTGTAAATCGGTCGGCGAATAAGGGTGCGACACAGCGATCCAACACCTCCATTGGGAAGTTTCAAGTCCTCCGCAATCACTCTCAGGGGCCCTTGGAGCTTAGCACTCAGAGCCCCGTCATCGCTTCCTCTCGTTCCCGAGGAATTGAGATTTTGCCAGAGTTGCTTGGTGGCGCCGAGGATTCGGATGAGGTTGTTTCCATAGAGACTACGGCGAGCAACAATCCCAAAAAAACATTGATCATCGGGCTCGGAGCAACTGGAGCGCAGTCCCTGATCTTGATGCGAATGAAGTTGCTTGAGTCGAGTCCCATGCAACTCAATTCCGAGCAGCTTGGATTTTTGTTGATCGATACCGACCAAGCTACCATTGAAGCTGCACTTGCTCAGCAGCAAGCAGTAAGTCTGCCCTACCATGCCGCTGTTTTGATTCCTCTCAAGTCGCCGCAATACTATCGCCAATCGGATGCTGACTTTGCTCAACTAAGTCGACGTTGGGTCTACAATATTCCAAGATCCCTAAAGACCGAAGGAGTACGCCCCCTTGGAATGCTAGCCCTATTGGACAATGTGACGGCTGTTTTTGATGCTTTGCATGAATCCCTTTTGGAAGTTGCCAAAAGCAATGGCGAGGATGACTTCGATTCAGAACCGATCACGGTGCAAATCGTCGCATCAGCCCATGGCGGAACAGGCAGCGCCATCGCATCCGAAATTGGATTTATGGTTCGGCAATTGGCCGCCGAATTCGAAATCACAATCAACACAGAATTGATTTTGACATGTGCTTCTCAAAACGCCGCTGCCTCCTCAGAGCTCACAACAGCGTCCGCACTCGCATGCTTGACGGAGATCAACCACTATTTCAGAACCGAGGGGTTGCATCCACAGCTCGACCGGCTTCCGGCTTCCAAAGCGATCAACCAGCCCCCTTTTGACTTTGTCTCGTTGATTTATGGCGGGCAATGCGGAAACAACTTGGATTGGAAGGCGACGACGGTTCAAGTTGCGGAATATCTTTGGGCTTGCTCCGAAACCGACCTTGGGGACCGTATCGACAAGACTCGACAGGAAACCAACGCCGCTTGCAATATCCAAATCGATCAAGAGTGGACGCCTTGGCTGAGGGCCGTCAACTCGCAATCTGTGCTGATCTCTTCCGAGTTCGATACTGTTGACGCAGCGAGCAGAACCTGTCTCCGCGCGATCTTGCCATGGCTATCAGCCATCAACGAAGTACTCATGGAAAAGGCGACGAATGAATCGAACCCAACGAACGTAGATTCCAGAACACTCGAAAAAATGGACTTCTTCGTTCAAGATATGTTTCGAAACAATCATTGGACTGCCCAAGCATGGGTTCGGCAATGCATGGTGCGATTGGTCCCCAACATGGACGAAAAGCTCGGTGATGCAACCGATTTGCCCCAGGAGAAGCCGCAAGCAGATACGTCGCTCAGCATCGAACAGCGTGAAGATATCGAAAATGTATGCGAGCAACTTGCTCTCGATATCAACGAAGCATTAAAGTCAATCTCTGCGATGATAACCGATACGCAGGAAACACTTGCAGATTGCTTGACTGGTCGTTGGCTTATCAACCCAGTTGCGTGGGCGAATCTGAGACCGCTGGTACGTTCTGTAGGCTCGAAGTTTAGTGTCAATGCAAACTCACTCAACATCGTGTCACAAAAACTGGCGGACAAGCATGATGCGTTTCTCGAAAAAATGTATCGAGACGAAAACAACGCGACAACTGAGTTAGAACAACAATTGCATGCCATGGCGCTGGAGACTAGATTTCATTCGATGGGCGCCAAGATGCTAGGTCGATTGGCGGAACACATGTCCTACATCGAAAACCTTTGGATCAACGAATGCAAATTACTTCATTCGGAGATTTGCAATTGGGTCGATGAACTCTCCAAACGACTAGGAGTGCAGCTGAATGATTCGCCAAAAGCCAACTCTTTTCTATCCGCCTTGTTTCTGTCGGAAAACGATGACGCCGTAAGCAAGGAAACTCGAAAATCGATCCAACAATTGATGAGCGGTCGACTCAAGGTCGCTTTGGTCCCAGAGACGAAGACCGAAAACGCAGTTCAAGTATCATTTGATGCCATACTTGAAGCAACAACTCAGGCTTATTTGCCTGTCCAGGTTCCCCAAGTGATTGCTGACGACTTCGTCCTTGTCGAGGAAGGAACTCCAGGGGAGGTAGAACTCAATAAAACGGCTCTAGTAAGCGAGCCGTCTCCGACTCTGCCCGTCGCCACCGAATCTGAACTCACTTCCACTTCGAATTCGATCGCAAATGCAGCGTCCCCTGAAAAACGAAATCTAGAAATCGAAATCGATTCATCAAGACCTTACTTTGTCGAATTCGGTGGCGCTGTGCGAAATGTCGTTCTCGTCCCAGTCGAAGTTGCGGAAAGACTGGACCCCGTTCAAAGAGCGACAATCGTGGAAAGAAAGGCTGCGTTGATCTCGAGCGGTCGCTGCCAGAAACCGACGATAATCTGCCTCGGCGAACGCCTTGTACTCAGCGATATCATGGATCGAGTTTGGGTGCCATCGTCCGACGTATGGAATGTTACCAATCGAATCCTTGCACGTGTGGATGTCGACTGGCTTCCCGTCAACGGCCCGAGTTAGCAGAGTTTTCTACAGCTCGAATTTCGTTCCGCTTGAAACGAATTGATTGAATGGGAGGGTGAGGCTCCTGCCGATCCTTTGCAACCCCATCTTTACCCGCATTTCTGGACAGATTTCGTACTCGTACTCGTACACGTACTCGTACTCAATGAAATGGTACTCGTACTCGATCGGGTGGACAAACGAGTACGAGAACGAGTACTGCCCTCTGGGCGGAGTACGAGTTCGAAAGCCCCAAGGAGATCAGAATGTGATGTTCAAAGAAGTGGGGAAAGAGGTTCAACAGAGCGGCCTACTCTCCCCGGATTTCAATTTGAGTTGGTCACGCCCAGCGTGCAACTGTCTCCATCAGTCGATCGGCATTGACAAACACCTCCGCTGTCCAACCCGCTTTGCGAGCTGCCGCTACATTCTCGACTCGATCATCGGTAAAGAAAATTCCGGATGCCTCGTGGCCTGCGTGGCGCTGAGCTTCGCAGTAAATGTGAATGTCGGGCTTCATGCTCTTGATCTCGTAAGATAGGATCACGGGGGAGAACCAGCCTTGCACCTGCGGGTAACTCAATTCGCTAATCCAATTCCAATGTGCCTCGCATGTATTGGAAAGCAATCCCATTGGAATTCCTAAATCGCGCACCCGCTCCAGAACCGGCAGCATGTGTGTGTTCGGGATAAACATGTCTGCTGCGGCTTGCAGCATATCGCCCACATCCAATTCCCGCCCAATGGCGTCGGATATACGGGACACAAACTGAACGCTGCTAATCAACCCTGTCTCATACTCAGTTTGCAACGTCCCATCCAAAACCAATGCCCGCATTTGCTCCACGCTAACACCTGCAATCCTGGCCATCTTCCGCATCGCTAAATTGTGGTCGAAGTAAAGCAATACGTTGCCAAGATCAAAGTATACGAAACTAGGGCGCATGGGGTTTGTCAGGAGTCAGGAGTCAGGAGTCAGGAGTATAACTTATAACTTTATCCCAGCCGATCCGACCAGGTCTTGATTTGCTCTGCGACTCTCGTTGGGTTGCTGGAGCCGTACGAGCTATACGATTGGATTGCTCCTGCGACACCCAGCGTTTCTCGAATCGAGCCATCCAAGCTTTCATCGACCGATTTGATCTCCGCGTCAGTGAGTTTCAGGAGGGGGACTTGTCGCGACTTGGCAATTGCGACCAGCGCTCCCACTTTATGATGCGCCGTTCGCTGAGGCATTCCGCGTGAAATCAATCCCTCCATCAACGCCGTTGCATCAAGATAGCCTTGATCCAATTTGGCTGAAATGGCTTCCGGCAACAGCTCCGTTTGCTCGACGATGGGGATAGCTAGCTCCAAACATGCAATTACCGTATCGAACGAGTCGAAAAGGGGTGGCTTGTCTTCCTGCAGATCGCGGTTGTACGCCAACGGCAAGCCTTTGATGAGCACCAATAATGTTTGAAGATTTCCAATCACGCGAGCCGACTTGCCTCGTGTTAATTCCAGCGTGTCCGGATTGACCTTTTGCGGCATAATGCTGCTACCGGTGCAAAATGTATGCGGAAGTTTGATAAAGCCGAATTCGGTCGTCGACCATAGTATCCATTCCTCGGCCCAACCGCTCAAGTGTTCTGAAATCATCGTCAAGACAAAGACGGATTCAACGGCAAAGTCGCGGTCGCTACTGATGTCGATACTGTTCGCAGCTACCCCCTCAAAGCCCAATAGCTCAGCAGAGTAATGACGGTCTATGGGCAAACTTGTTCCAGCCACCGCTGCTCCGCCAAGCGGACTGACATTCACTCGTTTGCGACAATCCGCCAATCGTCCTCGATCTCGCTCCAGTTTCTCCATGTACGCCAGCCAATAGTGAGCAGCCAAAACTGGCTGGGCCCGTTGCATGTGCGTGTAAGCTGGAACAATAACGCCAGCGTCTTTGCTGCAGCGGCTAAGAAACGCTTTCTGCAAACCCAATAGCAAGGAATCCACTCGATCCAAGTTCTCACGAACCCACAATCGAATGTCCGTGGACACTTGGTCATTACGAGAGCGAGCCGTATGCAGTTTTCGTCCTACATCACCAAGCCTATCGATCAGAGTCTGTTCGATATGCATATGGATATCTTCCATCTCGATCTTGAACGGCATTTCGCCACGATCGAGTACTCCTTCGATATCCAAAAGCTCCCGCTGGATCGCCTCAAATTCGGCGGCTTCCAACAATCTCTGACGGCAGAGCATCCTGGCATGTGCGATCGAGCCTCGAATATCCTGCTTGTACAGGCGATGATCGAACGAAATGCTTTCGCTAAATCGAGCAAGGCGACTGTCCATTCCATCGGAAAAAACGCCGCTTCTTGATAATGATGCCAAAATGAATTCCCGGGGTAAGTGGACTGATTTCTGCTATGATTGTCATGGATTTCACAGGATTCTCAAGCCAAGAAGTAAAGGCAAATCAATTGTTGTCGAAGGTTTTTCGCAGAACACCGATCTCGCTACTCAATTTCATCAGCCAACCGACGCGAGCGATTGTGAGTGTGATGGGTGTCGCCTTTGCCTTGCTCCTGATCTTCATGCAGCTTGGGTTTCGCGGGGCTGTCGGCAACACGGCCACCATCGTCTACGGCAAACTGAGCGGCGATCTGGTGATTCGCTCTCCCGATTACGTACATCTTTATGAACCGCGGACCATCGACCGTGCGTGGATGAATATGGTAGCCTCCCATCCCGACGTAGAGGGTGTCGACCCATTTTTTATCATGCTGCATCGCTGGCAAAACCCAGTCAAAAACGAAGGATGCACGTCAGCCCCACCGGAAGGATCGTTTCGAACAGTTGGAATGATGGGAATGCAGTTGGATCGGCCTGTGATTCAACTGGAGGAGCTGGCGGAGAAAATTGAGTTGCTCAAGGCCCCCGACGCGATGTTGGTGGACCGGGCCACACGCGCGGAATATGGGCCCGAAGACTGCAAACACTTCTCCGATACCGACGTTGGAAAACAGACGGATATGGGAGGCAAAAACACGCGAATCGTCGGCCATTTCAAGCTTGGAACAGGTCTTGCAACAAACGGAGCTGTCCTTGTCAGCGATGTTGCGTTTGGACAAAGGGCTCTTATCGATGTCCAAAAACGAGCCTCGTTGGGACTCGTTCGGCTCAAACCCGGGAAAGACCCCGCCGTCGTTCGCGATTCGATCAATGCATGGCTCGCGAGCAAGGCTCCTAGTTCCATGCTGGCTATTCAAATCCTGACCATGGAAGAGCAGCGACTTTGGGAGCGAAAACGCTGGCTCAATGAAACTCCGATCGGAATGATCTTTACGATGGGAGTCGCAATTTCCTTTATCATTGGCGCAGCCATCGTCTATATGGTCCTTGCAACCGATGTTGCCAGTCGGCTTCCTGAGTATGCGACGCTCAAGGCCATGGGGTATCCACCGAGCTATCTTGCTCAAACCGTCTTGCGGCAAGCCTGGTTGCTTTCGTTTGCAGGCTACTTCCCAGCTTTCTTGACCACGATGGCTCTCTACCAGATTACATCGGGCCTATCTGGCATTCCGACATTCATGACTTGGCCGCGGGCGGCAGGAGTGTTTGGCCTTTCGCTGCTCATGTGTACCTTCGCCGGACTCCTTGCGATTAGGAAGCTTCTTAAGGCGGAACCCGCTTCGCTGTTTTAGATGTGGCAGGTTTCGTCACCCCTGTTTAGTCACCCTCCCCGTGGGAGGCCATGGGAGGGTCGAGCGTAGCGAGGGGAAGGTGAAGTGCCAACGGCAATTGCGCAAGTCAGATCACCCTCCCCGGCCTTTGGCCGACCCTCCCAGAGGGAGGGTGACTCGTCTAAAGCAAAATGCGGAGCATTCGTCGAAGCGGTTCGGCTGCTCCCCAAAGCAATTGGTCGCCCACTGTAAACGCCGATAGATACATTCCAGGTTGCGATGGGTCCAAAGGCATCTTCCTAAGCCGGCCAACCGGGCAATCTAGACCACCCGTCACAGCAGCTGGCGACAAGTCTCGCAAAGATGCCGTCTTTTCGTTGGGGACAACTTTAGCCCAAGGATTCGCTTTGCCGAGCATGTCGACGATCTCGTCCAGCCCAACATTTTGTTTCAGTTTGATCGTTAACGCTTGGCTGTGACATCGCATCGCGCCGATACGCACGCACAATCCGTCGACTGGAATGGAATCCGGAGCAAGCCCCAGGATCTTGTTCGTTTCGGCTCGACCTTTCCATTCTTCTTTGCTTTGACCGTCTCCCAAGTCCTTGTCGATCCAGGGAATCAAGCTGCCGTTGAGCGGTGCTCCAAACTGTTCGATGGGATAGTCCGCCGATCGAATAGTCGAGGCCACTTGGCGATCGATTTCGAGAATGGCGGAAGCGGGATCGTCGAGCAGTGTGGCAACGCTTTGGTGAGCGACCCCCATTTGCGAAATGAGCTCACGCATGTTCTTTGCACCCGCCCCTGAAGCAGCTTGGTAAGTCATGCTGGTCATCCACTGAACTAGATTGTTCTGAAACAATCCATGCATAGCCATCAACATCAGCGAGACTGTGCAATTGCCACCCACGTAGGTCTTGATCCCTTTGGCAATGCCATCTCGAATCACTCGGTCGTTCACGGGATCTAGAATGATGATGGCATCGTCCTTCATCCGTAGCGACGACGCCGCATCGATCCAATAGCCGACCCAACCTGATGCGCGGAGTTTAGGATAAACTTCATTGGTGAAGTCACCACCTTGGCAGGTAATAATCACGTCCATCTTGGATAAGGAGGCGATATCGGAAGCCGATTTCAGCTCGCCAGTCTCCGTTGAGCCGATCTTAGGGCCCGAGCCGCCGGCATTGGAGGTGGAAAAGAACACAGGCTCGCAATGGGAGAAATCATGTTCTTCCGTCATGCGTTGAATCAGCACTGAGCCGACCATTCCACGCCATCCGACTAGTCCGACCTTTTTCACGATTTTGTTTCTTGGGGATTGAGGGTGGGAGTTTTCAGTTATGAGTTTTAGTTTTTAGTTTTTTGTTGCTCATAACTGACAACTGATTACTGAAAACTGAAAACTCACTCCTAACATTCAAATACGTTTTCGACATTGCCGCGTAAAATCTGTCGTCCCAAAGCAATGGCTTTTTCTTCTGACCAGCCATGCCCTAGACAAAAGTCCTCTGCGAGGACGTCGGCTAGAAGTTGTTTGTACATTCGGAATTTCGGATGAATAAACTCAAGTTTGTAGGCGTCGCTGTAGTAACCAAGCTGCTTATTTCGAGGAATGGCTTCCATTCGCCCTCGAAGATCGTGTCGGATGTAGTTGGGGGTATTGCTGTACCACCAGTGTCCATGTGTCAAGACATTTGGGAAAATCCAAGCGTAATCGACGAGTTCTTGGTTGGTTACCGATGCGAGGACCGAAATAGGGAACGGAAGGTTCGGGAATGCGTTGAAAAGCTCGGCATACTGGATCAAACTGACCCTGGAATCATACAAGTCTTGACCTTGGAAAACGCCGGTTGGGTACACCCGTCGATTAACACCGATCATCAAATCAAAGGGTAGTTTGTAGGCTTCTGCCAATTCCGCGATCTTCCAGAAGACCCATTCGGCCATGGTCCGCTTGTGCGTCTCAGATGCGTCGTTGCCAAACTGCACCAGATCATCCAGGGCAACTTGTGCGACATGGCTTTGGTCTGGATATGCCTTCGGGGCGAACCAAGGTGGCAACGAAATGGCGCATGCTCTTGCTCCTCGTTCTTTGAAACGGATAAAGAGAACGTCGATCGCTTGTTTCAAATCCGAAAGAGTTCGGATGGTTTGACCTGATGCGGAATGGAGACGTTCTCTGACCTTGGGCTGCGCTAAATGAAAGACCAAGTCGTCCGTTCGGAGGCAAGGGACGTAGCGTTTCGAATCAAAGCCCTCAAGTGGATCATCGAAGTCGTTCGTCAAGAATACCTTTTCCACTTTGCTCTTCGCGAGCACTTGAGATTCCCAATCCGGTTGTGCCATCTTGGAATCGGCTAGATCGTAGACCGTCTCCCAATTCGACTTGTTGATTTCGTCTCCTTGGAAGCCGAATAGCTTTTGTGAAAGTTCGACGAACCAGGACCATTGAACCGTGTTGTCGATATTGCCGAGGTATTCGAAAAGCCGTCCGACTTTTTCTCGTGGGGATATGCCAGGTTCCTCAATAAGATGCTTTGGCATGCCTGAGGAGTGCGCGAGTTCGGTGTAGTAGTGGTACCCCAAAAGATCGGCAAGCGATGTCGACGTTGGACTGTGTGGATTGATGTGAGAATGCGAATCGATCAAGACGATCGAATCCAATTGATCAAACAGAATCTGATTCAGGGATTGGCTCATTGTGGTCGCTTTGCTTGAAATGCGTGACGTCTATCCGCCGCTAACAGGCGGAATCAATGCTATCACAGATTGTTTTTGCATACTTTCAATGACATGGGAATCGATCGCAAACTCGTTGTCGATCGCGATCCGACTGAACTCCATGAGCGACCTAGCCGATTCAAATTGACTGGCGATCGCTTCTTTCAATTTTTGCACAGAGACGGGAAGCTCCACTTCGATCTCGACGGAATCAGCCCCGACCCGTTCTCTGGCGCCGGCAAACATTTTTACAACCAATCGATCGCTCAAGATGCGTAGCGGCTTTTCCCAGCTCCTGCTTGGGCGGTCCCTATGTTCCAGCAGTTGTAGCCCTGTGACTCCACCATGGCCTTGACGTTAGCCGCGTAATATGGGCTGACGATGAGTACTAGGCCGATGCCCATGTTGAACACATGTTCCATTTCGCTTTGAGCGATCTCGCCAAGCTTGGCAATCCAGTCAAAAACCGGCAGCACTTGCCAGGACCCTCGCTCGAACACTAAGTCGACATTGGGCGGCAAAATACGCTCGGTATTCTCCAGCAATCCACCGCCGGTAATGTGCCCTATTCCATGCACGACGTTTTTGACTTTGTAGTGCGTCAGGACAGTGCGAGTTAATTTGCTATAGATAAGCGTTGGGGTCAAAAGCGCATCACCAACCGTCATTCCCAAATCGGGAACGAAGCTATCGATCGAGAGACCACCTTTTTCAAAGACCGCCTTGCGCACTAAACTGAAGCCATTGCTGTGAACGCCAGACGAATTGATCCCAAGAATCACATCCCCCGGCGCAATATCACGTCCGGTGATCAGATTCTTCTTTTCGACAACACCGACGCAAAAGCCGGCAAGATCATAGTCGTCAGATTGGTATAAGTCCGGCATAATTGCGGTTTCGCCGCCGAGCAGGCTGCATTCCGCCGCGATACATCCATCGGATATCCCTTGAACGATGGACTCCAGGAGCGTCGGATCGTCCTTGGACATGGCCACATAATCCAGGAAGAAGAGCGGTTCGGCACCTGTGCAAAGCACATCGTTGACACACATGGCGACCAAGTCGATGCCAACAGTGGAGTGTCGGCCGGCTTTGATGGCTACCTTCAGTTTTGTGCCGACCCCGTCGGTTCCGGAAACCAGAATGGGGTCTTGGTAATTGCGTGAAAACAACGATTTGGTGAAGTCGAGGGCGTAAAGGCCAGCGAATCCGCCATCGTTTCGAACGACGCGTGGGGTGAAAGTACGGTGCATGAGGCGAGGCAAACGTTGCATCGACTGTTCATACAATTCGAGGTCGACACCGCTATCTTTGTAGGTGATTGCCATCGGCGAGGCAGAAGCTTTGGTTGGGGGAAGTTGCGAAAAGCGTTTGAAACGCCATTATCACTTTTTTAGCCGATAAATAAAGTACGCGTTACAACCTTCCAGTCCGTAGACTCACTAAATCGCGATGTTTTGGCTCTCGGTTGAGTTCGGATCTCGGTAAACACTGGGCAAAACGACACGGAATGTGCTGCCGCAGCCCAATTGGCTACTCAAGCTGATATCTCCGCCCAAAAGCCGGCAAAGTTCGCGCACAATGGAAAGTCCAAGTCCAGTACCGGAGTGTTCGCGTGTCAGCCCGTCGCTGCCAGTGACACCCTTGGCCTGCCGGAATTTCTCAAAAATGATCTCATGATCGCTCGCGGCTACCCCAACTCCTGTATCTGAGACCGACAAAAGCAGTTCGTCTGTACTCTGCCATTCGCAAAAAACCGTGACCAAGCCACCCTCCGGTGTGAATTTGATTGCGTTGGACAGCAAGTTGGTAAGTATTTGTTGGACTTTTCCTTGGTCTTGCCGGATTCGCATTTCGGCTTGACTTGAATCGACCCGTAAATCGATATTCTTGTCTTCCGCCATCTTCATCACGATCTCGCATTGCGCGTGGATAACCGACAGAATGCAAAATTCAGTGGGTCGCACCTCCATTTTTCCAGCTTCGACTTTGGCAAGATCCAAAATGTCGTTGATCATGTCCAATAGCAGTCGTCCACTGTTTTGAATGTTCGAGGCATAACGACGTTGTTTGTCGGTAAGGGATTCGAATCCTTGGAGCACTTCGCTGAATCCCAAGATGCTATTTAAAGGGGTTCGCAGTTCATGGCTCATGTTTGCCAGGAATTCACCCTTGAGTCGGTTGGCTTCAAATAGCTGCAAATTTACTCTTGCCAAATCATCAACGCGCAGGTCCTTTTCTGAGTTAACCAGTTGCAGTTGTTCTTGCGTTTCTGTCATGTGGCGAAGCATTCGATTGAACGATTCCGACAGTTCATGGAACTCGTCATCCGTATCCAAAGAAAACCGAAGCTTTGTGTCGCCGCGAGTGATTTCTTCGCTGACATGCTTCATATAACTTAGCGGGCGAATAACAAGTCTTTTCAGGACCCAGTGAATAAAGAACAGGGACAATGCCAGAGTGCAAATCGCAATCGAGGTGAGGATGGAGTAGGTCCACATGCTCCAAAGTGCCGTTTCGCTGTAAGGCATTTTCACCTTGATGACGCGAAACGGATTCAGGGATGGGGTCGTTGGCACAGCTGCCGAAGTTGGCAAAGAAGCATGGCATTCTCGAAGGCAAGTTTTGTCAAATGAAATGGGGTGGTAGTAATAGACCGAGTCTGACGTTCGAGCTTCTTCAAAAGCGTAAGGGCGTATCGCTGCAGTCCAGGCTTTTGCGGGATTTGTTTTCTCGAGAGTGGGGGGAGCAGTGGGGATTTTGTCAGAAGATCCGGCTTCCGACTTTTCTTGTGTGCGCTTGGCTTCCTCAGCTTCGATGCTGTCCAATTCGGCAAGCCGCGCGTGGACTCGATTGATCAGTTCTTTGTCTGTCCCCTTCGCGAAGGGGGCTGAGAGGGATTCATGCTCCAAAAGATCGTCGATCCGAAGAATTTCATATTCGTATCTAGATGGAAGCATGAAGGGCCGCAGGAGCTCGAGGATTTTCATTCGGTCCTCATTCGACTGCACTCGAGCAGGCTCGCCGGCAAGGGGTCCCGAGGATTGGTTTGCGGCGAGCGGGGTGAAGTCTGTTGTGATGTGCTTCCAGGCAATTACTGCATTGGCATAGTCCCTAGCGGATCGACGCGTGGTTTCCATCACCAACTGAGAAGCCAACACTTGGACCGCATAGAACGCTAGCAAAAGAGACGCGAGAAGTGCAAGTCCCAAAAATAGCAAGCATTTCCGCTCAAGGGACCAGCTCCCCAGTAGTGATTTTAGAAAGCGATTTGCCATATTGGGGGGGAGCTAGGGTAAATGTTCAAACGCGGAAAGACGGCAATTCCGGAGTTTTCAACATTGATTCTAGAGAATCTAAAGGATTTCAGGATTGAGTAACAGATTCTTCCGCGGGAACTTCCGAAGTTCCATTTTGCCGAAGCGCTCGCTTTTGCCCAGTCACCACAAATTCCTTGCAGGTATTGGTTGGGTCAATTACGATTTAAGCTGTTTTGCCGGATGCGCCGGTTTTACCGATTTTTTTGCAGTGTTTCCTTCTAAGGAGTTTGGTTCATGTCCAAGCCGTTCACGTATTGGGTTCGACTGGCGATGGTTGCAACAATGTGCACGCTCGTCACCTTCAGTCCTGTCTCTGCGGGACGATGGATGGATCGGCTATTGCACCGAGACGCTTGCAAAGTGGTGCCGGGGTGTTGCGAACTGGCTGTCCCTTGCGAGCCTGTTGTATCGTGCGAACCAAGTTGTTTGGTCGTGCCTGCCGCTCCGTGTGCCCAGCCTGCTCCAACTTGCTGCGATTCCGTACCAATGGAATCGAGTGCGGTTGTAGAGAAACCAGCACCGGTTGTTGAGAAACCAGCACCGGTTGTCGAGAAACCAGCGCCGGTTGTCGAGAAACCAGCACCGGTTGTCGAGCCAGCACCTGTTGCCGAAAATCCAGCACCGGTTGTCGAAAAGCCAGCACCTGTTGCCGAACCGGCACCGGTTGTTGAACCGCCTGTTGTTGAACCGCCT
>CANHVO010000103.1 GCA_947463915.1 Planctomycetaceae bacterium | reverse complement strand
GTGGCAGCTAGCGGCTGAATCTCTTTCCCCTGAAAAGCCAAACGTACAATTTGGCTAACCCCTTGAAACAAGGCGAGTAACCCGCCGAGCAAGGCAAGAGTCACGGCGGCGTGCATGACATGCATTCGAGCACCCGCATTCTTTGCAGCGACGACACCCAAAACAACCAGCGGCAAACCGACACCAGTAGGAATCAGCCAAGAGAACGACTTAAATTCTCCACGCATAAAAAACACACCAGCAACCACTGCCGAGAGTGCACAGAGCAGTAAACCGAAGACAACCGTAACTTTAGGCATATAGGACAGACCTTATTGGTGATTTCGAGCCCCCTTGGGGCCTATTTTGTAGCGGAATGTTGACTATGGTTTTGGTCGGACGTACAGTTAATGAAGCGTAAACGTGCGAAATGGACCTCGTCTTATCCGATTTCTTCCGGTGCAGTTATGGCTGACTATGGCTTCCTCGTTCCAACTGGTGGTGGCGAAGATATTCCGCTGAAAAAAGAACGCATCGTGATCGGGCGTCGAGAGAACTGCGATATTGTCCTGCGGTTCGCCAATGTGTCTGGTCAACACTGCCGAATGACTCTCGAACAAGGATATTGGTTCATTAAGGATTTGGAAAGCCGAAATGGGACCAAGGTAAACGGCTATCGGGTAATCCGAAAACGCCTTGACCCCGGTGTAATCCTTACAATCGCTAAACACCAGTACGAGATTCGGTACAATCCGGAAGATCTAGGGGCTATGGGGCCACCGCCAGGCGACGATGATCAAATCGACATGTCGCTGCGTTCATCCCTTATGGAAAGAGCTGGTCTGGAAAAACGCAAGGATAAAGAGAGCGGTGCCAATCTCAAGGACGAAGAGTAAAGCGATTGTCTCAATCGCTTGGCGGGCACTTTAGGCTGACGATCCATAATTTGGCAGGGTGCGGTTAGAGAAGTCGCGAGTCGCCCCCCCCCAGCAAGCCCAGCGAAGCGATCCACAGGTACTGAGTTACAAAGACTCCGCTTTCAAAGCCCTCAAATGCGCAGATCAAAACGAAGTAAGACTGAGCCTTCGTCAGTGGGTAAAAAGCGATCTTGATTAACGCGGGCGACGTAAGAACAACGATCCAAAAAACAATCAGCCAACCAGTTTTCCATTTCAGCATAGCGTAGTTACACACCTCGTCGAAGTTTGACCGTCCGTTCAATTCGTGCGGATACCGCTACGGCAGCGTAGAGATGATACCAACTCGACCTGGGCATCCGGGTTGGACTCGCCGCCTCGCTCTCTAGCGTACGACATTGCTATCTACTCTGGACGAGGTCACGATTCTCTTGATGGCAACGACAGTCTCGTTGCCACTTCTGGATTTTTTTATCTTTGACGATCACGACTATTGGCGTTTTGCAGCACCCCCATCGATTTTTTGTGATGGCCGCAAAAGAACATAGAGAACGCGAAAGAGGAAGATGGGGCGACAGCCACATCCTTTCAGAGCCGCTGCCTTTCTTTCGCGAATTCTGGTGGACAGAGCTGTTGGTAAAGGTTGTGTCATGGTTCTGTCATGTGATTCTGCCGCTTGACTTGAACTGCGGAGCAGTGTCATTTGATAGCCACGGATGAAATCCGTGGAACATGTAACACCATTTTGGTGAGAGTCGCGTAGCGACGGCATTCCCAAATTCTCTCACGAGGCATTTTGTGACCAACAAATCACTCGATTAGAATACAATGCAGAGCTTGTGCCGCTCCTTCAGGGCTCTGTATCAATTGGACCATTGGACCCGGGGTTTCGTTCGCCCTGTGAACTTACCCCAGGCTTAAAAATGCCATCGCGTTTGCGATGGAATCGCCACAAACTCGCTCCGGTTGTTGCTGCCCACAGAATCAAGTAACGGGCATATTCGATGTGCCGTTTACCTGGAATCATTGTTAATTCACTTCAGCGGACGGCACGGCGGAGCGTGCCTGCTACTGTTGTCGGCTGTATCAGTTCGGAAATAAGTCAGAACGTTGAGTGTGTCAAGCAAAGGATGACATGCAGCTTGCTCGTTAACAGACTACAATGTCTAGGGTCATTCAACGGTTCAAAGGAGCATCATGCACTTTCTTCGGATTCAATTCGCCATATTGGCTTGGTTTGCAATTTGTTCTTGTGGCGATCGATATCTGGTGGCTCAGTTGGATACGAAGCCGTTTCTCGATCGTTATTGCGTCGAATGCCACAATGCGGACGTGAAGGAGGGCAAGTTGGATTTGACGGCCGCTTCGAGTCTAGGTTTGATGCCCGAGACACTTGATCGGTGGGCCTCGATTCATGATCGCGTCCGCCGAATGGAGATGCCGCCCAAGGATAGTCAACAACCTGAGGCCGATGAAAAAGGCGTTTTTTTGCGTGAGCTGTCGAGCTCTCTAATTGCCTTGGATCAGCAAATGATCAACACTTTGGGCAGGGCATCGAGTCGCCGAATGAATCGTTTCGAATACGAGAACACGTTGAGGGCGCTGTTCCATTTGCCCGATTTGCATGTGCGTGAGTTCTTGCCGGAGGACGGAGAAGCGTTCGGGTTCAACAAAGTCGGTAGTGCATTAAACGTGTCGCATGTTCAAATGGCGAGATATCTTCAGGCCAGCGATTTTGCGTTGAGGGCTGCGATGGCTCCACAGACTATTCGACCTGAGGCCAAACCGGTTCGCTACTTTGCTTGGGATCAGAGGAGCTTGTTCGCAGGGGACTATCCGAAAATCCGATTGACCTTTCCCATTCTCGGGGACAAGATTTTTGAGCATCGAAAATGGCGTGAATGCACCGAAGAAGAGCGAGCGCCGGAATCGCGAGAAAAACAGGCGATTGCGATTTTTTGTTCCACGTTCGAACCAACAGAAATCCGATTTAGCAGCTTCCGAGCAGCGGTCGCGGGCCGCTATCGATTGCGATTCGCGGGCTATTCTATTTGGGCATCACCGGATTGCACGAAGCTGTTCGAGGGGCGAACAACTGAGCCGATCTCTATTTATTCGGATCGAGCGCCTGTCGTCTACCGCAAGCTAGGTGGCTTTGATTTTCAACCTCAGTCGACCGTTCAGGAGTTAGAAGTTCATTTGGGGGTCGGTGAGACCATTCGCCCCGATGCAGCGAGACTCGTTCGCAGTCGCCCGCCGGATCACAAGAACCCGTTGGCGACCGATGAGGGATTGCCGGGAGTGGCATTTCAGTGGATGGAAGTAGAGGGGCCGCTTTACGACGAATGGCCTCCGACGAGTCATCAAGTGCTTTTCGATAACTTGCCATTGGTCGACAAGCCAATCCTGAAGCCAGACGAGAGGCTCATGCCGAAAGGAGATCGTAGACGAAATCGAATCGTTGCAGGTGAGACCGAGGTGATCTCAGCCGCTCCCGAGCAGGATGCCGCTCGATTGATGAAGCGATTTATGGAATATGTTTATCGTGGGCCAGTGCCTCAAGAAGAGCTGGACCGATTCACCAACTTCGCTCTCAAGACTTTAGCAGCCGGCGAGACGTTTACCGAATCGATGCTATCAGGCTACACGGCAGTTCTTTGTTCTCCTTCTTTTTTGTATTTTAACGGGACTCCTGGGCGTTTGACAGATCGAGCGTTAGCGGTTCGGTTGTCGTATTTCTTGTGGAATGGACCTCCGGACAAAGAGCTTCGAGAGCTGGCAGATGCGGATAAGCTACATTTGCCGGAAGTGCTTGCGGCTCAAACGGAGCGCATGCTTGCGTCGCCTCGATCGCAGCAGTTTATCGATAGCTTTCTCGACTATTGGCTTGAGTTGCGTCACATTAATGCGACATCCGCGGACGTATCACTTTATCCCGACTATGACTTGGACGACCTTTTAGTCGAGTCGATGCTCGCCGAGACGCAGCAGTACTTCCGAGAGTTGATCTCCAGGGACCTATCGGTCGATTGTCTCATCGACTCCAAGTTTGCGATGCTCAACGAGCGGTTGGCCAATCACTATGGCATTCCAGGAGTGAAGGGCGTTGCGATTCGGCGCGTCGAGTTACCTGAAGGTAGTGTTAGGGGTGGGCTTTTGACTCAGGCTAGCAGTTTGAAAGTAACAGCAAATGGCACAACGACTTCTCCAGTGAAGCGTGGTGTTTGGGTGATGGATCATATCATGGGTCACAAACCGCCATTACCGCCCGAAGCTGTACCAGCAGTCGAGCCAGATACTCGAGGCGCAACGACGATTCGCGAGCAGCTTACCAAGCACCGTTCGATCGAGTCCTGCAATGCTTGTCACAAAAATTTTGATCCGGCGGGGTTTGCGTTGGAGTGTTTCGATGTGCTCGGCGGATATCGCACGAAATACCGTTCTCTTGGTGCCGGCGAAGCTATCAAAGGGATTGGGCACAACGGAGTTCGCTATCGATTTCGCGAGGGACAACCGATTGATTTTTCAGGAGAATTACCTGATGGTCGATCTTTTTCTGACGTGCTGCAATGGAAGCAGTTGCTCAAAAAGGATATAGAACAGGTCGCGAAAAATCTGATACAACAGTTGGCAGTGTATGGTACGGGAGCCAAGATGCGATTTTCCGATTCCCATCGGGTCGACGCTATTTTGGAAGCAACCAAAGGCACGAATTACGGCGTACGCAGCTTGATTCATGCGATCGTTCAAAGTGAAATGTTTATTCAGCAATAGCGTCAGACGAGAAATTCAGCAATTTGTCTTTAGGAGAGAAACATGGAATCCGTTAGCAGGCGCAAATTCCTTAAGGCGGCAGGCGTTGCCTTGTCACTACCTTCGTTGGAAGCCATGCGGCCTGCGATGGCGCGTCACTCGGATGAAAAACAGGTGCCGCGACGCATGTTGGCTATCTGCAACAACCTGGGTTTATTGCCGGGCGAGTTCTTTCCAACCGGGGGTGGTCGCGACTACACGTTGTCTCCCTATTTGGAAATTTTGAAGCAACATCGAAATGACTTCACCGTTTTCAGCGGTGTCTGGCATCCTGACGTAGACGGTGGCCATCCGGCTGATAATTGTTTTTTAACAGCGGCACCACACCCCGCTCGTGGTGGTTTTAGCAACACGATTTCTCTCGATCAATTCATTGCAGAGCGCATTGGACACTTGACTCGATTCCCGTCGTTGAATCTTGGGGTGAATCCGATGCAGGGTCAGCGAAGTCTTTCGTGGACCAGTTCAGGCGTCTTGATCCCGTGTGAGGAGAGTGCCTCGACTGTGTTCCGGCAGCTTTTCGTATCGGGAACGGCTCAAGAAGAGAAAAAACAGATCCGACGATTGCAGCTCGGTCAAAGCATCCTCGATGTCGTAGCCGACCAAGCTAAAGATCTACAGAAGTCGCTAGGAACCAACGATCGCGATCGGCTGGATCAGTACTTTGGAAGCGTGCGTGAGCTCGAGCAGCGCATGGCAGCATCTCGCGCGTGGGAGGAGAGGCCGAGGCCAAAAGTTGAGGCAGCTGAGCCGGTGGACCCAGCCAACAATCGAGCTTACATGGAGAAAGTACGCTTGATGTATGATTTGGCGCGATTGGCGTTTGAAACCGACTCAACGCGATCGGTCGCGTTATTGCTCGACAGTGTTAATTCGCCGGCGATCAACATCGAGTCGATGGAATTGAGCGATGGTTATCACAATCTTTCGCACCATGGCAAATCAGAGACGAAGCTTGCTCAGTTGAAGGAGATTGATCGCTCCCACATGCGATTGCTAGACCAATTGTTTAGCGATTTACGGGGTGTCAAAGAGGATGGCGTTTCCCTGCTTGATCGCACGATGGTGCTTTATGGTTCGAATTTGGGCGACGCGGACCGGCATGTGACTACGAACTTGCCGATTCTTTTCGCGGGAGGCGGATTCCGCCATGGTCAGCATTTGGAATTCGATCGAGTGCATAATTATCCGCTTCCGAATTTGTTTGTGTCTATGCTGCAGCGAATGGGTATCGAGGTTGATCGTTTTGCATCGTCCACGGGCACGATGCGTGGCCTGGAGATGGCGTAGTCGTTTGCCATCCCGCTAGGTGCCTGTTGATTTAGTCGTTTAATTTAACAGTCAGCTGAAGGCGTACTTTGCTGTCTTTTGACAGTTCGCCTACCCCAAGGGCGAGCGGCGGGTTCCAATATAGCTAGCACAACGCAAGCGAGTGAATCGACTAACCAAATCACTAGCTTGCGCGTCGTGCTAATGTCGTTTTCATGCTGCCGCTCGCCTAATCGTTTCGCCGAGCGGTTCGCCGTAGGCGTACTCTAATGGTGTTGAGCACGCCTTCGGCTGCCGGCTGAAGCCGAAGAAAGCAGGGATCAGGGGGATGGGGAGCTAATTTCAGGGATTTCTGGTATAATTTTGCCGGTGTGAATCGTCATTGCTGAATCGGCGAAAAGCGCTTTGCATGCTTAGGCTGGGCAGGCGAAGTTCAAGATCGCAATTAGCTAAATCCAAAACATCGAGGGATGGTTTGAGCGTAATCGTTGCCGGAAAAGAAGATGAGACGTTGGACGCGAACAGTCCGCTTGCCATTCAGGCTAGACCGGAGCTTCAGGAGGCGAGTGGTGATCGTTTCGACATGGAGCTCTTCGAAGGCGACACAGGGTCGAGTCACAGTGCGAATTCACTTGTTCAAACTAGGCTCAAGACAGCGGCGTTGGCGCTGGGATTCGGATTTGCAATTTTCGCCTTTTGGACCTTAGTCCGGGAATTAACCGTTTCCAACTTCCATTTGGGTTTTGGTTTTCTAGCCGTTGAACTGCTTGCGACGGCGTCCTTGATTGGTGTCGGTGTGTGGTTGTCCAGCGTCCCCAATGCATCTACTTCTTGCTTGCGGTGGAGCGAGCTGATGATCTTTGGAATACCAGCTTTGTTTTTTTCGGTTTTGCATTATCTTGAGATCGTCTTCATGGCGAGGACGTTTGAGTTGATTCCGCAGATGCCGATGGCTGGCTGGCTCATTCTGATTTTTTCGTATGCCATCTTTGTACCCAGGTCCTGGCTGAGGATCTTGATCGCTGTGATCGGTTTGAGTTTGTTCCCGTTGGTTTCGACGGGCGTGGCATTTTGGCTTCATCAGAACGTGCGGGACGAGTTATTTTTCGATTGTTCGAGCGTGGTCGAAATGGTGCTTGCGTTAGCGGCGACGATTTTCGCGTCGGTCTCTGGAGTGCACATGATCACGAGTCTTCGCACGAAAGCGGACGAGGCCAAGGAGCTCGGTCGTTATCGACTTAAGGAAAAGATTGGTTCTGGGGGGATGGGGGACGTGTATTTGGCTGAGCATCGACTGATGAAGCGGCCGTGCGCTATCAAGGTCATACGTGCTGAGAAGGCAGGTGATCCGCGAGCCATCGCCAGGTTTGAACGTGAGGTCAAGGCGACATCGCGATTGAATCATTGGAACAGCATCTCCATTTACGATTATGGTCGAACGTCGGATGGTACCTTTTTTTATGTGATGGAGTATGTGACTGGGCTGAGTCTACAACAATTGGTCAATCGACGTGGGCCGCTTGCGCCAGGTCGAGCGGTGTATTTGCTCAAGCAAGTGTGCAGTGCGCTGATTGAGGCGCATTCGATGCAGTTGGTGCATCGCGACATCAAGCCGGCCAACCTAATGGTCACAGAATTGGGAGGCGCCTTCGACGTTGTAAAGTTACTCGATTTCGGATTGGCCAAACCGATAGTTGACGCAGTCGACAGTCAAGAAGACTCGGAATTGACGATTGCTGGGTCGTTGACCGGGTCGCCCCTCTACATGTCGCCAGAGCAGGCGATGGGAGAGACACAAGCGGATCATCGATCGGACATTTATGCCGTCGGTGGTGTTGCGTTCTACATGTTGACGGGCCGCCCCATGTTTGAGGGGGAGGCGACACTAAAAATTTTGCTTTCGCATCTCCATGAAAAGGCGGTTGCTCCGTCGACGGTTCGCAAGCGAGCCAGCGGGCCACCACTCTCGAAAGAGCTCGATGCAATCGTCTTGAAATGCTTGGAGAAATCTCCATTTGAACGATTTCAGTCGGCTAGGGAATTGCTGGACGCATTGAATTCGCTGCCTGAAAACAATCATTGGAATGAGCGGTTGGCTGAACAATGGTGGACCAGCAATTGTAGCCAATATCAAACTGAGAACGGATAGTTGAATGGATTCAGACCAGTCGCGAATTGAAGCGGACTTGAGAGGTGTCTTGGATGGTGAAGTTTATTGTCATCCGTTACGTACCCAATTGTACGCAAGCGACGCAAGCATCTATGAGATTGCGCCGTTAGCGGTCGTGCGCCCTCGGCATGCGAACGATGTTGCGCAGTGTGTGAAGTATGCTGCAGAAAACTCTTTGCCACTGTTTCCGCGGGGCGGCGGAACAGGCCTTGCCGGGCAGTCACTTGGTCCGGGGATCGTATTGGATTTTTCGCGTTTTATGCGCCGGATGCTGAATATTGATCGGGAAAAACTCGTGGCGAGAGTTCAGCCTGGGTTAGCGTTGGCGGATATGAATCGGATCTTGGCCAAGGACCGGCTGGTGTTTGGGCCGGATCCTCCGACGAGAGCCGTCACTACGATTGGCAGCGTTCTTGCCATCGATACGCTCGGGAGTCATTTCCTGAGGTTTGGAACTGCAGGGGCGACATTGCTTTCAGCCCAATGTGTTTTGGCGGATGGCGACCAAGTCAATTTGGAGCGCTCGAATTGGCGCATGCCAAATTCGAGCAATTCCAAGCTTAATCATTTGGTGTCCGAGATAGGGCAGCTGTTATGGACAAATCGGGCCGTAACCAAGTCACCTCCATGGCGTGGAGTGGCTCGAGGATGCGGTTACAGGCTGGAGTCTGCGTTTGATCACGACCATGTCGACATGGCGCGTCTGCAGTCTGGGGCCGAGGGAACGCTTTCGATTCTGACAGAAGCGACGGTCAAGATCGAGCAAATGCCCGGCGCTCGTGGTGTCGTATTGATGTTCTTTGAGAAGCTTGAGTTAGCAGCTAGGGCTGCGTTGGATGCGAGACGAGACAACGTAGCGGCATGCGATTTGATGGACCGACGTTTGATCGAAATCGCGAGAGAGTTGGATCCTCGCTACGAATCGATGTTGCCGCGCGGAGCCGAGGCGTTGCTCTTGATCGAGCAACAGGGGGATGATGTTGCAGAGGTACGCACTCGGCTCGGTGCTTTGATTCAGCGCATCGTCCGGAAGGCACCCTCCACTCAGCATACTCGCATTGTTGTCGACGATGCCGAACGCGATTTCATCTGGAAACTAAGTCGACGCGTTATCCCGCGATTGTACCGGCTCCGCGGGTCATCACGCCCTCTTCCATTCGTTGAGGATATTTCGATACCGCCCGATCGTTTGCCTGAGTTCTTGGTGGAGATGCAGAACATTCTCAAAGCGGACCGTGTTACCGGAACACTGTTCGCGCATGCGGCCCATGGACATTTGCATTTGAGACCGTTTCTCGATCCGCACGAGCCGGACGATGTGTTGAAAATGCAGCGTATCGCAGATCGTATTTTTGAAAAGGTGATTGAGTATCGAGGGGTTATTTCCGGCGAGCATGCCGTTGGGCTTAGTCGCAGTTCTTATTTGAGGCAGCAGTTGGGCGACTTGTATCCGATTTGTCGGCGGATCAAAGAGTTGTTCGATCCGAAGGGGATCTTAAATCCTGGCAAGCTGATCACAGATGCCGCGCAAAAAATCACGGATAATCTGAGGCCTCCCTCGATCGTCATCAATCCGAAGCGCAAAATTGCACAGGTTGCTGGCATGGAAAGCACGGACTCCAAAGGGATTGGCAATGCCGCAGTCGTCGACAGCACCAATGGAACGACGCTTCCCGCAAACTTGACCGCGGGAGCGAGCCCCATCGAGTCTGTAACTGGGGGCGTAGAAATTGCGAGCAAGACGTTTCTCCCTATTTTGTCTTGGCCGGAAAATGAGTCACTAGAAGTTACAGCCAATTCATGCAATGGTTGCGGGCGATGCCGGTCGAATGCCCCTTCGGAGCGGATGTGTCCGATGTTTCGGTCGACGCGAGGAGAGGAAGCGTCGCCGAGAGCGAAGGCCAATTTGGTGCGAGGTCTGATGTCAGGCAAGCTCCCCATTCATCTTGCAGAGAGCGACGAGATGAAGGCGATTGCGGATCTTTGCTTTCACTGTCATCAATGCAAGATTGATTGCCCTGCGTCAGTGGATATCCCTAAGCTGATGGTTGAGATCAAGTCGCAGTATACGGCAACGAATGGTCTTCGGCTCAATGATAGGTTGCTATCTCGATTGGATGCGCTAACGGCCATGGCTAGCCGGATGCCAATGCTGGCCAATTGGGCGTTAGAGAATCGTTATTCGAGGTGGTTTCTTGAGAAAGCAACCGGAATTGCGCAGGGAAGAAGACTGCCGTCGATTGCAAAGCAACCGTTCATGAGATGGGCATCAAGAAACAGACTGACACGGCCAAATCGTGGGGCTGGTAGAAAAGTACTTTATTTGGTTGATCACTACGCAAACTGGAATAATCCGTTGGTGGGGATTGCGTTAGTCGAGGTATTACAGCACCAGAACGTCGAAGTCTATGTTCCATCGTGGCAGTCGGCTACATTTATGACCAAGATTGTCATGGGGGATATTGAAAAAGTCCGTCGCATGATTGCACCGCAGATTCGTCAACTGGCAGAAGCAGTACGTCAAGGATTTCAGATTATCACCACAGAGCCAACCGCGGCCCTTTGCCTGAAGTACGAGTATGTACAAATCCTCGATAATGAGGATGCAAAATTAGTTGCAGCCAATACGTGGGATGCCGGCCAATATTTGGTGCAAATGCACTCGAACAATGAGCTTGAGCTGGACATGAAGCCGTTGACGACGTCTGTCATCTACCACACTCCGTGTCATTTGCGAGCGCTGGACCAGAATCATAGTGGTATAAAATTGCTGAATTTGATTCCAGGTTTATCAGTGCAACATGCGGACGCCGGTTGCAGCGGGATGGCAGGAACATATGGCATGCGGAAGGAAACCTATCGAACGAGCTTGCGTGTTGGCTGGGGGTTGATCAGCAAGATGCAAGAAACAACAGCGCAGATAGGAAGTACCGAATGTGCTTCATGCAAGCTGCAAATGGAACAAGGGATTGCAAAACCAACTATCCATCCGATTGCACTACTGGCCTTTGCGTACGGAAAGCTTCCTGAAGTTAGAAATTGGATTCAAAGCCGGAACGATGGTCTTACGGTCTTATAAGCTATGGGCAAGCAAACCGCCCGAAGGCGTAACACCAGCTTCCAGCTAAAGGTCGTGCGTTTGACACTAACAAACATGTAAGGAAATGATCGCATCCATGCGATGTGAATCAATACGTAACAACATGCTGAAATAATAAACGATTGACGCAATCGAAAGATGCTCTATCATCGAATCATGGTTACTAAGTACTTCTTTAGAGCTATTGAACTTCGCAATAAGTGTTATTGCTTAGTGGTTTAGACAGGATTCAGATCGGTTCTCGCGTGATCTAAATGACTGATTAGTAACACGAATTCCGTAGCTTTGAAAGTGCATTGCAACGTTACACGACTTCGGCAGTCCGAAGTCGCCGGCGTTTTTTCATGTTGCCGTGTGTACATTGCAGCCATAGAAAGCATGTTAAATAAATCAAGAAACCGTCACGGTCACTTGATGACATTCGGTAGTTGGAACACTACTGATTTTCAAAGGTATCGTCCGCAGAGGTAAGCTTCAAAGGGACTTAATTCATGGTAGATATTGAGCGCGTGGTAACGTTAGACGAATTGATGGACCGAGTTCCCGAGGATTTGGTTCGGGATGCGGAAAGCCGTCGAATCGAAGAAGAGTCAGCAACAATTAGAGAGTCAAGCATGTCAAAAGAGCCGAGCAAAGCAAAGAGAATCCGAGAGTACTTGGACAAGCATCCTGGTGCGAGAAACAAGGACGCCGTAGAGTCGTTAGGTGCGTACGGTGTTACAGCAGCCGACGTTGCCAACGTCAAGAGTCATCAGAAAAGAACTGAGGGGACCACCCGAGGGTCGGCACCGGTTCAGACAAAGGCTAGACCGGAAGTTTCGAATTCCACATCGCTAACGAGTAGTGGGCCTACCATCAATTGGAAGGAACTGGAGGCTGGAGTCGCGTTTGTGAAGGCTGCAGGGTCTGTTCAACGAGCTCAGCATTTGCTTATAATCATTGATCAAATCAAGGATTGTTAGTTTCCGATTTTTGCAGGGATGGTTTTGAATGAAGATCGCTCGAATGATGGCCGGTATTCCAACTTTGAATGCCGGTCTCTACAGAAAGATTCGATTTTTAGTTGGTGATCCCGTTGCATGGATCGAGTTTTATTCTGAAGAGGGGTCTGCCGGAGTGCCGGTGACGGAGTCGACCCTCATCTTGCGGGACATTGAAATGCAGAGAGCGCGAGCTTCTGCCAATGCTACGCACATCGCTTGCCCAGCAGATTTCACCCCTACCGGTGGGCTTTCCGGTGATCGTGAGACGGCCACAGCCCAGAGCGCTGCTGAGTTCGTGGTTCGGAGCGGTTGCAGGCAGTTGACCGTCGATCGCTCTTTGCCGATGATCTACGCCGAAATGTTGAATCGTGCAGGTATCGCGGTTCATTGCGATACCGAATGGGGATTGATTGAACGCCGCCAGAAAGATGCTTCGGAAATTGAGGCGATTCGATTTGCTCAGCAGCAGACCGAAGAAGTCATGAGGCTCGCGTGTCAGACGATAGCACGTGCAGGCGTTGGCGAAGATAACGTTCTGATGCTTGAGGGGCGAGTCCTTACAAGCGAACGGATGCAATCGATGATCGATGTGTGGCTATTGGAACGAGGATTCTCGAATCCGATGTCCATTGTTGCCTGTGGCCCTGTTGGCGCAGATTGCCATGATCACGGGCATGGTCCCATCAGAACGATGGAGCCCGTCATTGTTGATATTTTTCCCCGTGACAAGAAATCGCTTTACAACGGAGATTGCACGAGGACGGTTGTCCATGGAAAGATATCGCCGACGATTGCATCGATGCATGCGGCGGTGGCCAAGGCCAAAGCGGCAGCGACGGCTGCTGTTCGTGCTGGTGTGACGGGGCAATCTGTCCATGAAGCCACCAGCCGTTCCATCGAAGCCTCAGGCTACAAAATGGGATTCCCCCCAGAAGGTGCTCAGGACGAGTTCACCTCGATGACGCATGGAACTGGGCACGGTCTCGGCCTGGAGGTGCATGAGCCACCTTTGTTGGCGCTCGGCGGGCCAGAGTTGCTCGTAGGGGATGTCGTTACGATTGAGCCAGGCCTTTACTGTAAATCGGTCGGAGGAGTTCGACTTGAAGATATGGTGGTCGTGACCAGCGACGGGTGCATCAATCTAAACTCACTGCCAGAGGGGTTGGACTGGTCTTAAGTAAATCGGCTCGAGTCCTTGGGTTTTTGTCTGCGATTTCGTGCTCGTTCTCAGTCAAATGACGGTGCTCGTGCTCGATCGCAATAAACGATTCGAGCACGAGCACCGCTTCATTGAGCACGTGCACGCTTGAAGTCAAATTGATGTGGGGCTATTTAAGTATTTCTAGGGGGAGAGCGAGGCTTCTGCCGAGCTTGCGACGCCAAGGTTCGGCTTGAGTCTCACCGGCCCCCCCCATTTAACGAATTGATTGTGCAAGCACGTTGAAAACATGTTTACAGGGGATGCCTCTCTCTCCGTTCGAGCACTTTCAGGTAGAATTTACTCCACTACAGCTTTTGCGGGTGTACACTAAGTAGAGCGGCAGCGTGAATACTACCTTAGCACGACGCGCGAGCTAGTGAATTGGACAGTAGATTCACTAGCTTGCGCGTCGTGCTAGGCTTATTGGCCCCCGTGCTCGCCCAAGTACATCGCTTTTTTCGCCTGCGGGGAAACTTAGAGTGGAATGCCAAATCGATCTTCGAGCACTAACTGGTTTTGTTTCCGCATGGCTTCTTCAATTTGCTTTTTGTCTCGCATGCACGGGCCAAGACGAGTTGCAGGGTGATGCGTTTTTCAGAGAGCGGATTCAGCCCATCTTCGCTGCGAAGTGTTTGGCATGCCATGGCCCCAAGGTTCAGAAGAGCGGTTATCGATTGGATGTTCGAAGCATCGCACTTCAGGGGGGCGATCATGGAGCCCCACCGATTGTGCCGAAAGATTTCCAGGCCAGTTTGTTGCTGCAGTATGTTTCGGATCGAGACTCTGATTTGGCGATGCCCCCAAAGGATAGCCAGCAAGCTGGACTGACGGCTATTGAAATCCAGGACCTGACGAAGTGGATCGCTGAGGGGGCTATTTGGCCAGAGTCAGCCAGTGCCAAGATCGAAGATCCGATGGATTGGTGGAGCTTCAAGCCGATGCAAAAAGCCGCGTTGCCAAACGCTGAGCCCAACCCGATTGACTCGTTTGTTCGAGCGAAACTTTTAGAGCACAACTTGATCGAGGCCCCAACCGCCGATGCGCGCACATTGGCGAGACGACTTTATTTTGATTTGATTGGATTGCCCCCTTCGTCCAAAGAGTTAGATACCTTTGAGCTGGAGTCCAAAAACAACTCAGAGGCCGCTCTCGAAAAACTGATTGGTAAGCTTTTGTCGATGCCGGAATACGGTGAACGATGGGCTCGGCATTGGTTGGATGTTGTTCATTATGGGGACACGCACGGCTATGACAAAGACAAACAGCGACCAAACGCTTGGCCGTATCGTGATTATGTAATCAGAGCCTTCAACGAAGACAAACCCTATTCGAAATTTATTGAAGAGCAAATTGCTGGCGATGCTTTATGGCCGAATACTCGGGACGGTATCGAAGCTTTAGGATTTATCGCGGCAGGCCCTTGGGATTTCATTGGACACGCCGAAGTGCCCGAGTCGAAAACGGACGGCAAAATTGCGAGGCATCTGGATCGAGACGACATGGTTGCCAATACGATCGGAACTTTTTGCAGCGTGACCATCCATTGTGCCCAATGCCATCAACACAAATTCGATCCCATTTCGCAGCAAGACTATTATCAACTTCAATCCGTCTTTTCGGCCTTGGATCGTACGGATCGAAAGTACTATCCCGATGAAGCGATGCAAACGCAGTGGTTGACTCTAGAGCGTGCCAAGAGTGATGCTGCCGTTGCGTTGGAACAGTTGGAGGAACCGCTTCGCAAGCAGGCCGGGGAGGAATATGTGGCCCTCACCAAACGGATTGAGAACGCATCGAAGGCAAATGCAACCAACCCAAACAAAGGGGCCGAGTTCGGTTATCACAGCGAAATCACATCGAATCAGGACGCTGTGAAATGGGTCCAAGTTGATTTGTCCAAAGTCACCGAAATCTATCGTGTGTCTCTTGTTCCGTGTTACGACGATTTTAATGCCATAGGCGCAGGGTTCGGTTTTCCAATTCGCTTTCGAGTTGAATTGAGTGACGACCCGAGTTTCCAAAACGGAGTGAAGCAACTTTCCGTAAGTGGACAAGATGCGTTGATTCGCGATCAAAAGAATCCTGGCTTAGTCGGTGTCTCGGCCGAACCCGCGATGGGTAGTTCGATTGCAGGTCGTTTTGTTCGTGTAACGGCGACCAAACTTGCTGCTCGGCAAAATGACTTTATTTTTTCGCTGGCTGAATTGCAGATCTTCGATCAAGCGGGAGTCAACGTCGCGGTAGGGCGCGAGGTAACTGCGATGGACTCCATCGAAGCGCCACCTCGCTGGAGGAAAACCAATCTTACGGATGGCATTTTTCCCGAACCGACCACAGTTGACGACAAGGCATCGTTGCTCCTCGCGAGGGAGGAATTGCTTTTGAAGTCCGCAGACGAAGCGACCAGAACACGACGATCTACCTTGCTTGCTCGGGTAGAAGAAATCTCGGCGGAATTGAAAAAGCTGCCTGCACCAATGCAAGTCTACGCGGGTGGCGTCCACACAGGTTCTGGCACGTTTGTCGGAACTGGAGCATCTGGTGGCAAGCCACGTCCGATCTATGTTCTCGCACGAGGGCAAGTGACACAACCGATGTCGGAGGTCGTTCCGGGAGCATTGTCCGCGTTTGAGTTTCGTCCATCTGTCTTTTCGCTCGCTCAGGACCACTCGGAATCGGATAGGCGTGTCGCGCTGGCGCAGTGGATAACGGCTCCCGAGAATCCGCTTACCTGGCGAAGCATTGCAAATCGAATTTGGCAGTATCATTTTGGTCGAGGTTTCGTAGACACTCCAAACGACCTTGGGCACAACGGGGGTTTGCCTAGCCATCCTGAATTACTTGATTGGCTAGCCACCGATTTCCGAGACAATGGCGGTTCGATCAAGCGGTTGCATCGGATGATCCTGATGAGCAAAACATATCGCCAAGCGTCCGTAAGCAACGTCGACGGCGAAAGAGTAGACTCCGGCAATACGTTGCTGTGGAGACAGAACCGACGACGGCTAGAGGCCGAAGCGATCCGGGACTCGGTCTTGTTCGTAAGTGGATCATTGGACAAAACGATGGGTGGCCCAGGCTGGCAAGACTTTGTGATCGAACATCCAGAGCATTCGCCTCACTATGAGTATGGATTGGCGGCTCCCGAGGACTCCAAGACATGGCGGCGATCGATTTATCGATTCGTGGTTCGATCGCAAACACAGCCTTGGATGACTTCGCTCGACTGTGCGGACCCTTCGATGCGAGTCGATAAGCGTAATGAGAGCTTATCGGCAATTCAAGCACTGGCATTACTCAACAATGGATTCATGTTGACCCAGGCAAAACGTTTTGCCGCGAGGGTCGAGAGCGAATCGAGCGATGTTGCAGAGCAAGTGGACATTGCATATCGATTGGCCTTTGGGACCGGACCAACGGAAGCGAATCGGCGACAGTTGATCGAGTTTTCGAAAGCGAATGGGCTGCCTTATTTGTGCCGCCTGCTTTTCAATTTGAATGCGTTTACCTTTGTAGATTGAGTGGATAGGTTATGCAACCACGACGTTCCTTTTTGTGGAATTCCGGCGGCGGGCTTGGTGGTATCGCTTTGGCATCGCTTCTTGCGAAGGAGCCAATATCGAGTGCAGAGGAGCCGCTGGTCCAGAACACGAGCGCGGGCGGACTTCATCATCCAGCCAAAGCAAAACGTGTCGTCCATTTTTTCATGTCGGGTGCGGCAAGCCATATCGATTTGTTCGATCATAAGCCGGAATTAGTCAAGCGCCATGGGCAACCGAGCGACTTCGGTGAACCGGTAGAAGCGTTTCAGAATGGACTTGGACCATGGCTGAAACCTGTCTGGGATTTCAAACCATATGGCGGTTGTGGAAAGATGCTCAGCGATACTGTGGCGCCGCTGGGGGATGTCGTCGACGACATTGCGTTCGTGCACAATATGGTGAGCAGATCGGGCGTGCATAGCGCCGCCACCCTGCAACAGGCAACGGGATTCTTGGTGCCAGGGTTTCCGGGGGCGGGATGTTGGGTGAGTTACGCATTGGGTTCGATCAACGAAAACTTGCCCTCGTTTGTTGTCTTGCCAGACCATCGAGGTTTTGGCTCCAATGGCGTGAAGAATTGGGATTCGGCGTTTTTACCATCTCAGCACGGCGGAACCATCATCTACCCCGGTCGCCCGGATCCGATTGCTGATCTTTTTCCGCACAAGGCGGGTTCGTTCATTACGTCAAAAGGAGAGCGTCAAGCTCACGAATTGATGAAGGAGTTCAATCGCGAGCACGCAGCGATGCGATCGGGTGATTCGCGATTGGAAGGAAGAATCCGCAGTTACGAGCTTGCTGCCAAGATGCAATTGGCGGCCCCTGAAGCATTGGATTTTTCCACTGAATCGTCACATGCGATGAAGCTTTACGGCTTGGACCGTGGCGCACAAGAGTGGGGGAAAGAGATCAATGCTGAGGAAGAGACGTTCCACTTTGGGCAGAAATGTTTGGCAGCGCGAAGGTTGTTGGAACGAGGGGTTCGATTTGTGCAAATTTGGAGCGGCAACGACAATGGCTTCCCCCGTCGCAATTGGGATTCGCATGAAGATGTCGAGCGCGACCATGGACCATTGGCTATGGGAATGGCTCGCGGTTGCTCGGCCTTCATTCAAGATCTGAAGCAGCGCGGTATGCTTGAGGATACATTGATCCTTTGGACGACTGAGTTTGGTCGCATGCCATCGTCACAAGGGGGAAAAGGCCGCGACCACAACCCATTTGTCTTCACAAATTGGCTGTGTGGCGGCGGAATTCGAGGCGGGATAACCTATGGCGAAAGCGACGAGTGGGGCTATAAACCGCGAGAACGAAACAAGCCGACGCAGGTGTACGACATTCATGCGACCATCTTGCATCAGCTTGGTCTAGATCATACCAAGCTGACGCATCGCAATAACGGAATCGATCGGAGACTGACCGATGTTCACGGCAGTGTGATTAAGGAATTGATCGTATAGCAGTGTAGCGAAACTCGTCAAGAGTTTCGGTCGTTTAGTCGATGCTGCAGAAAGTCTTGACGACTTTCGCTACACAAATGCCTGTCTTGGAAACCGGGGATAACGCCCATCGGCTAATGAACCGGTAAAACACGCGGCGATCTGCTCAGCTTATTTCAAACCAAAAACGAGGTCCATTTCTTCGGAAATGCGTTTTAGTTCGGCTGCATCGCCTGCACCAACTTCGGCTGCACACCATCCGTAGAAGTTGACTTCGATGAGTGCTTTGCGAACATCGGCGTAGTCGATGTCCCCTTCGGAGATGCGGGCCCATTTGTTTTCGGCCCGATTGTAGCCTTTGATGTCCAGCTTGTAGACTCGCTTACCAAGTTGTCGAATCCAGTCTCCCATGCTGCCGTATTTCCAGTGGTTGCCGATGTCGAATTGCATGCCGACCCATGGCGAGTTCAACTCGTCGACGTATTTGACGTACTTCGCTGCGTTTTGTCGGTGATCCCCTTCGTGATCGTACAGGAAGTTATTCCAGACGTTTTCGAGCACGATCTGAACACCGAACTGAGCGGCGACGGGCACGGCCTTAGAGATGTTTTCAATCGAACGTTTCCAGATTTCGTCTTCTTTTCCGTCTTTGCCATGACCGATCACCAGAAGTACCGAATGGCCACCTACCGCGTGCGTATCTCGAATCGCAGCGGTCAAGGATGCGAGAGCCTTGGCTCGGACCCCGGCGTCTGGATCGGTATGACGAACATCCCAATGGGATGAGTTCACGGTTCCATCGACGGGCAATCCGCTTTCGTCGATGGCTTTTGTCACTTCCTCGATCTTGAAACCTGGCGCATTCAATTCGATGCCATCGAAACCGGCAGCCTTGGCCGCTTTGAATTTGTCGGTTAGCGAGCCGGGGACATTGACCATACCGATCTTGAGTGTTTTCCAAAGTCGGCCCTTAAGTGCATCCGGCACCGCAGTTGGTGTCAGCGAGGCAATCGGCTCAGCGATCAGTGCTCCGGCGGAGTGAATGGCACAGCCAGCCGCCACTGCAACGGAAGTTGACTGCAAAAAATCGCGGCGTTTGATATTGGTGGAATTCATGTAGGTGCCCTCAATAAGGAAAGGAATTGTCTTGAGCTGCTAGATGATAACACACTTTTGCAAAGGATTTGCACGTAACACCCATGCAAGCACAAGAGCAATAACGAGCAAACCAATCACAACATTGGCAGAAAGATCGAACGCAGAAAGATGATTTGCGAACATTTTTCTGCGTTCGATCTTTCTGCCGATTGTGTTGTTCGAGTGAAACAAAACATTAGCCGTTGGACGCTAGTGCTAAAGG
>CANHVO010000102.1 GCA_947463915.1 Planctomycetaceae bacterium | reverse complement strand
TTGACCATACTGCTTGAAAGCAAACCGTGGCTTGATCAAGAACCGATTGAACTCTCCCGATTTATTGAGCCATCGCGAAGCCGTGATGGACTTGCCATGATCGGCGATTAGCTGCGGTCGATGATTGAACGTGTCGATATGCGAAGTGCCGCCGGTAGAAAAGAGAAAGATGACGCGATCGGCCATCGCGAGATGGTGGCCGTTTCGGGCTGCAAGCGGATTGTCGGCTGCTTGAAGTTCGCTTACGAGGCCCGCCAACGCAAGAGCACCAAATCCGCCCGATGCGCGGCTCAGAAATTCTCGCCGTGTTGGTTCAGTTGTATTCATGATTTGAAGATCCATTCAAACGTTGCAAACTGTCGGGCCTTTGGCCCTTTGTGTTATCTTAAAATCGGTACCCAGGCCGTTGGCCTGGTATGCCCCACTTCCTATGACTCGCTCCCCTCTCCCCTTTTTGGGGAGAGGGGCTGGGGGTGAGGGGTTTTGCGATATGTATTGATTGAAACTTTGGTTTTGTTCGCAATGCCGTGACCTGCTTAAGAGGTTTAAACAAATAACTGAATCGAAAACCTGTTACGGACAGTTCCACCCCTCACCCCCGACCCCTCTCCCCGAAACGGGGCGAGGGGGGACACTGATAATCTTTCATCCTTAATCCACATAAAGAAACCCATTGCTTGTCAATAAAACTCGCGCAAGTGCCGACCATGCCGCGATGTCTTTATCAACTGCCGTATCACCTGTGATTTTCTCTCGATACGCCGACAAGAACGCGATTGCATCACGGACGACGGCATCGTCGGGGATTTGGCCATGTGCCGTTTCAAATGCCCATCGCATTTTGGCCTGGTCATCACCTAACACGGATACCACGCGACGAGCAAACCCCTCGGAAACCTCTAGGACAAACGGGGAATTCATCAGATAAAGGGCTTGTGTGGGAGTGGTTGTCGGTTGCCGAGTTGCAATGCTCTGATTGGGATCGGCTGCATCGAACAATGCCAGATACGGATGCCGTCTGTTTCGCTGAACCATCAAATACACGCTGCGATGGTTTGAATCGTAGACAGCGTGGAATGGGTTGTGGATCGTGAATCCCCATGTGTCTACCGATGGAAACGGATGGGACTGAGGGACGTTTCGATCTAAGCGGCCACTGACCGCAAGCATCGCGTCGCGGATCGATTCGGCATCCAACGCACGCCGTGAATGTCGCCAATGCCAGCGATTGCCTGGGTCCACTGACAGGTTCGCGTCCTTGTCGACACTGGCCAATTGATACGTTCGTGAATTCATAATCAATCGATGCAGCGACTTCACAGACCAACCCGATGCGATAAACTCGCCTGCTAACCAGTCCAGCAATTCAGGGTGGGTCGGTCGTTCGCCACGCAAACCAAAGTCGCTTGGAGTTGCAACGAGCCCCTCACCGAAATGCCACTGCCAAACTCGGTTCACGAATACCCGAGCTGTCAGCGGATTCGTTGGGCGGGTGATCCAATTCGCTAACTCAAGTCGACCGCTGCCTGAACCAGCAGGAACGATGTCGCCACCCAGCAGTTCAAGATTCCGCCGCGGAACTTCGTCGCTCAAACGATGAGGCTCGCCGCGAAGTTGTATGCGACTGTTCGTTGGAGTTCCTTCGGCAACTCCATAGGCGACTGGATAAGGTAGCTCGGTCGAGATGGTTTGTATGCGCTCGGTTAGCGACTTGATTTCGGCATCTAGCTTCGCCATCCGTTCTTGAGCGTTGGGATCCACCGTTCGCGGAGCGACTGGCCCAGAATCGGGCGCACCAAACGCCGTTTCTCGAAGCCCGAGGTTGTCGAGTTCTCTTGCGCATGCGGCTCCGCCGATATGCCCGAACCCATCGCAAATAAAGCAATTGATGACACCGTCCCAATTTGCCCCCGTCTGCTTGTCCTCAAAGACAGTCAAATCATCGCGAGTGCCAACGAATCCGGAGTACTTCTTCGTCGCCGAGTCGATCGTCAGTCTCAGCGTGTACCAAGTGCCCGGCGATATCGGTCGAATCACTTCCCAATTGGTTCCGCTGCGAATCGCAAATTCCGTTGATGTCGCGCTGCACTCGATGGCAAGCGACTCGATGACGCCGCGACCGAGGTAAAACCGAAACGCTCCCATCTCCTTGGATGTCTCAACGGTTCGAAAGTCGATCGTGAAGTGCATCTGCTTGTCTGGCGCTGCCCGCAATCCATTTTCGAAAACGTAGCGTAAGCCATCGGTGGGCTGGCCACTTCCAAGCCGAATTCCCAATTTCCCATGAGGATGAATGTGGCCGAAAGGACTCTGCGCATCGGGAGTCACCTCGATCGGACCGGCGCTAACCCAAGGCTTGCCGGGTGGCTTTCCGGATTGCTGAGCTTCGAATCCGAGGTCCGCACCACCAGCCACTGAGTCCGGATCAAGTTCCGATCGTTCACGTCTCAACGCAGCGATTTCGGAATCGATGCGAGCGAGTTCTTCGGCCTTGGCTTTATCAAGTTTCGCGACTTCATTGGGTGGCACAAGAGGTGGGAAGTGAGCAGGCCGCTTCTGCTCTTCACCACCCGGAAACGCCCACTGCGTGCTCTCCATGATCCCATAGAGTGCATAGTAGTCAGCTGCTGAAACCGGATCGTATTTGTGATCGTGGCATCGCGCACAGCCCACCGAGAGCCCCAACATCGAACGGCCAAGCGAGTCAATCACATCTCCAAAGTCCAAGTACTGATAGTCAGGCGCGGCTTTGTAACCGTAGCGTTTGCCGATTGCCAAAAAGCCTGTGGCTGTAACTCGATCTGCGTACTTATCTGCCGGACCATTGAGCGCAAGGATATCGCCAGCGATCTGTTCGCGAACGAATTCCTGGAAAGGTTTGTCCTGATTGAAGGCATCGATCACCCAATTGCGATACTTTCCAGCTTCACGAACTGGATAGTCCGAGCCATCGCCTGCCGTGTCTGCATATCTAGCAACATCGAGCCAGTGCCGTCCCCAGCGTTCGCCATAGGTGGGTGACTCAAGCAGACGATCCACCACCGCAGCAAATGCGTTTGCGGATTCGTCGCGTAGAAACGCATCGATCTCGTCGGGGGTTGGCGGAAGCCCCGTCAGATCGAATGAAGCTCGGCGGATCAATGTGCGGCGATCTGCGTCTGCGACCGGCGTCAGTTCGTGCTTCTTCAGTTCCGCATGAACAAACGCATCTAGCGAAGTTCGAGACCAACGATCTGCGGTGTCCTGCGGTGAGGCAACAGCTTGAAGAGGTTGGAACGACCAAAACGTTCGAGACTGTTCGAGACTCATTTTCTCCGATTTCGGAGTTGCGGATTCGCGCCGAGGATCGTGGGCACCGCGTTGGACCCAAGCTTCGAGATCTGCAATTTCGGGTACTGACAGTTTTTTGTTCCCAGGCGGCATTTGCAGATCGAGATCTTTGTATCGCACCGCCTGAATGAATAAGCTCTTGTCTGGTTCACCCGCCACGATAACATCACCGCGATCACCACCTCGCATCCAGCTATCGCGTGAGTCGAGTCGCAGCCCACCCTCTTGTTTTTTTGCTCCATGACAGTCAAGGCAATGCTTGACCAAAACCGGTCGAACTCGCGTTTCAAAGAACTCGTCGTCGTTCTCCGCGAGACAAGTTGGTGCGATGATGACCAAGCATGCCATCGCACATGCAATGACGCTTTGCCTCAACGAAAACACTCTGACCTGGTCCCAAAACTCGTAGCGAAAGTCGTCAAGACTTTCGGAGGCACTTGCCTTTTGCTCGGAAAACCAAGTCTCTTGAAGAGTTTCGTTGCCTTTCATTCGCTTTGAAAGCGAGCCTAACATATCTTTTCCTTCAATAGCGCAACTGCTTTGCTAACATCGCAACCCTTAAAGGAAGCGATGATTCCAACGTGCTCCGCGTAGATTTCCATCGCATTCGGATACTGTTCTTTTTGTGTGTCATGAAAGTGAGATCGGACACGCCCCACAATCGAACTCCAAATCGACTCGAGATCTTTCTCATGGGCTCGACGGACGATGGAACGATGGAATTCAATGTCGCACTCGGCGATCAATGCGAAATCTCTCGCCTGACAAGCGACTCGCATACGTTCTAAGATCGCGTTCCATTGCGCAAAGTCTGCGTCGGTCAGGCTTGAAAAGAATGTCTCAACGGCAAAAGACTCGATCGTTCGTCGAATCTCTGTGACCAATTGACACATGGCGTCCGATGGTTGCCGAGCAACTTTGAGTCCTACGTTGGGACGGCCCTCCAAGAGCCCTTCATGGAGCAATTGCTGGAGAGCCGCACGTACCGGAGTTCGGCTGACTCCAAATTTCTCACCCAACTGGACTTCGTTCAGACGTTCTCCCACGCCGATTCGCCCGCAAATAACATCGGTCCGAATGCGATCCGCGATCTGTTCTCTTAGGCTATAGATAAGTGGTGGAAAGGCGGACGGCCGAAGATGTGTCATCGAAAAACTCATTTCATCGAAAGCGATGTCGTTCCAGACACAAGCCAAGGGCCTCGCTCGAATCTCCTTGACTTGACTCACCTCAAATGTACATTGTATACAAAACACAAACAAGGTGCGCTTTCTCCCGGAACCTCTACTTGAACGACCCATCATGGAATCCAGCTTGAAAAACACTGAGATTCTTCGCGGAACCGCCAAAGGGCTGGCGAGCGATGGGTACGAAAGTCATTGGTGCTCTAGGATCACCATCCGCTCTTACAAGCAGTGGTTGCTTGGGACTGTATTCGTCGGGTTCCTTTGTTCATCGCACTTGCTGTTAGGCCGTACGCTGGACGACGAACCCTCGCTGCAAACGACGCCGGCCGACATCGAGTTCTTTGAAAAACAGATTCGACCGCTATTGATTGAACGATGCCAAGGCTGCCACGGTGACAAGAAGCAATGGGCCGGGCTTCGTTTGGATTCACGAGAGGCGATTCTCGTTGGTGGTGATAGCGGTCCATCGATTGTTCTGGGTGACGGCCATCGAAGTGAGTTGCTGGAAAGGGTTAAAAGTCCTGATCCGGAATTGAGAATGCCGCCGAAGGAAGCGGGTGAGCCACTGACAAAGAACCAGGTTGACGATCTAGCTCGATGGATTGCAAAGGGCGCTCCGTGGCCCAAAGAAACGCCGCTCTCGAAACAAAAGGAAGACCTGTGGCGTGAGCATTGGGCCTTTCAGCCTCTTCGCACCATTGCTCCACCTGAAATCGGAGGCGATGCGAGAGTCAAGAATGACATCGATCGATTCGTGATTGCCAAGCTACGGGAAGCCGGACTCCAACCGTCGAATGAAGCCAGTCGCGAAGCGTTGATTGTTCGCGCCACCTATGACTTGTGCGGGCTGCCTCCTACGCAGGAGGAAATCAACACTTTTGTTCGTGACCAGTCGGATGACGCCTACAAAAACCTGATCGACCGGTTGCTGGAGTCGCCTCGATATGGAGAGCGTTGGGGCCGTCACTGGTTGGATGTTGCGAGATACTCGGACACCAAAGGATACGTCTATGGTCGGGAGGAACGACGGTTTTTTCACTCGTTTTTGTATCGCGATTGGGTGATCAACGCATTCAATGACGACATGCCATATAACCGTTTTTTGCTGCTGCAACTGGCGGCCGACCAAGTAGCCCCAAGCGATCCGGCATCGCAGGCAGCGATGGGTTTCTTGACTCTCGGTCGTCGTTTCCTCGGGACAACACCAGACATCATCGATGATCGGATTGATGTTGTCGGTCGCGGGCTTTTGGGTTTGACTGTGGGTTGCGCACGCTGCCACGATCACAAATACGATCCAATCCCGACTGCGGACTATTATTCATTGTACGGAGTCTTCCTGAACTGTGTTGATCAGCAAGTCGAAATCCCAAATCCGGCTGAGAAATCGGAGGCCGCTGACACACATCGCAAAGGATTGCACGAACGACTTCAGAAACTTCGTAGCCTCACGGAAAGCTCTCAAGTAGAAGCGAATAAACGGATCCGTGATCGGATCAGGGATTACTTGCTGGCGCAGCGAGAGATGGACAAGTACCCTGAAGTTGCATTTGTGCAGTTGACGGGCAAGGATGAGTTGGTGCCGGCCATTGTGCGACGATGGAATGCGTTTCTGGCAGGTGCTGAACATCGGTTGGATCCGGTATTCACCCCCTGGATCGCTTTGAACAAACTTCGTGACGATGAGTTTGCGACACGTGCGGCAGATTTGACCAAACAATGGCTCGATGGGACCATCACCATCAATGCGAGGGTTGCAAAAGCATTTGAGGTCCCGCCCGTTTCGATCCAAGAAGTAGCCGACCGATATGCGTCCCTTTTGGCCGCAAACGATCTTGTTTGGCAGAGCGCTGCCCAGAGCGCCTCTCAAAGCTCCACCCAAGGTGCTCCCGGCTCGATTGAGGAAAGCGATCGACAATTGCACGATGCCTTTTATGCGGCGGGCTCACCTTGCGTGATTCCCGATGAGCCGTTGATCAATACAGAATGGTATTGGGACCACGCGACTGGGGTTGCGCTTTGGAAAGCCCAGTCGGAAGTGGATCAGTGGATCCTACAATCGCAAGTAGCCACACCCTGCACGGTCGCTTTGAATGATTGCGTCGTACAACAAGATGCTTATATTTTTCGACGTGGCAATCCTGCCGCGAAAGGAGATCGCGTTCCTCGACAATTTTTGAAAGTACTCGCTGGCGAAGCTCGGCGACCTTTTGAAAAAGGAAGTGGACGCCTGGAGATGGCCAATGCAATCGTTGAACCGTCGAATCCACTGACGACCCGTGTTTGGGTGAATCGAGTCTGGCAACATCACTTCGGAACGGGGCTGGTCCGCACCCCAAGTGACTTCGGGATTCGCGCGAACCCGCCCAGTCATCCGGAACTACTCGACTATCTGGCAAGCCAGTTCATTTCGGGCGGTTGGAGTACCAAGTCGCTGCACCGCATGATCCTATTGTCCGCAACCTATCGACAAAACTCCGAAGGGCCATCGGATGTCACTGCACGCGCTGTTGCACGAGAACAAGATCCGGAGAACAGGCTCCTCTGGCGAAGCAATCGGCGACGATTGGAATTCGAGGCATGGCGAGATTCGATGCTTTCCACATCAGGAGAATTGGACTTGACCAAGGGTGGCCCAGGTACAGATTTATTCGGTTCGCGGCGATCGGTCTACATCTCTATCGATCGGCAATTCTTGCCGACACTGCTCAGCGTCTTCGACTTTGCCAATCCGGATCTGCATTCCCCAGAACGATCGGAAACCACGACACCACAACAGGCTCTCTTTGCCATGAACCATCCGTTCGTCGTTGCGAGAGCCAAGAAGATCGTAGCCAATTTGGATGGCTTAGCACCGGTGAAGCAACTGTACAATCGAGCTCTCGGGCGCATGCCCTCGAGCGAAGAAGAAAGGATTGCGGAGCAGTTTCTGGCGGATGCAGAAGCAGGAGCCAAGGCCGATTCCTTGAATCCACATTCGGCCGCTTGGAGCTATGGTTTTGGTGAAATGGATGAGGCTTCTGGAAAGCTCAAATCGTTTACCCCGCTCCCTCACTTCACGGGTGCCGCATGGCAAGGCGGACCGCAGTTCCCAGATGGACCGCTCGGCTGGCTGCAACTAACATCTCAAGGTGGTCACCCTGGAAATGATCGCCAACATGCCATTGTGCGACGATGGACCGCGCCAGAAAAAGGAACCATCTCGATCCAATCCAAGATGGTTCATAACAGAACAGAGGGGGATGGTGTTCGAGCCTTTATCGTTTCAAGCAACCAAGGCACGCTAAAATCAACGGCAGTGCAAAATCGGGAAGAGGATTTGAGCTTGGATGCGTTGCAAGTCGAAGCCAATGAGACGGTTGATTTTGTGGTTGATATCGACAAGGTCTTGAACAACGATCAATTCCTGTGGTCTCCTACCGTTTCGATCTTGAATTCAGATCGCGAAGCAGCAAAGTCCTGGAGTGCCGAAAAAGATTTCGTCGGCAATCCAGCACAGAGGTTGTCTCCGATGGAGCAATTGGCTCAAGTACTCCTGATCTCGAATGAGCGAATGTTCGTGCCTTAGCCCAGATTATTCGCTGGACCATTACAGATAAGCCGCAGGGCGCTAGCCAAATGCCACTCGCTTTGTAGCGGAACGGCGCAAGCCGTCCGGTGCGTGACCAGGAAATGCCGCGAAACCGGAGGGCTCGCGCCCTACCGCTACAAAAACACAATCGAAAGTGAGGACCGTAATGGTGACACCAGAAATCATGACTACAGAACATCCAGCTATCGAGTTCTCCCGCCGCCAACTGCTCCGCCGTTCGGGAGTTGGCTTGGGCCTATTGGGCTTGGCAGGTGTGATGGCGGATGACAATGCGTTGATCGCAGCAAACGCAGACGGGGCATCCAACTCGTTGACCGCAAAAGCGTCACACTTCGTTGGCCGAGCCAAACGCGTTGTGCATTTCTTTCTGAATGGCGGACCATCGCAAGTCGATACGTTTGACCCCAAACCTTTGTTAGAGAAGTACGCGGGCCAGCCTTTGCCGCAGTCGTACATAACCGAGCGAAAGACTGGTGGCGCCTTGCCATCGCCATTCAAGTTCCAAAAGTACGGTCAAAGCGGATTAGAAATCAGCGAACTTTTTGCCCGAACCGCGGCCCATGCAGATGACATCGCGGTGATTCGTTCGATGACCGCGCAAGTCCCCAATCACGAACCGTCGCTAATGCTCATGAACTGCGGCGATTCGGTTCAGCCGAGGCCGAGCGTTGGCTCATGGGTCATGTATGGATTAGGCACGGTAAATCAAAACTTGCCCGGCTTCATTGCGATGTGCCCAAATGGATACCCCGTTTCCGATAAAGCGAATTGGCAATCGGGTTTTTTACCGGGCTCGTATCAAGGCACTTATGTCGACACACAATATCGTAAGATCGAACAGTTAATCGAGAATATTCGCAGCACCCATGCGACGACCGATATCCAGCAACGTCAGTTGGCCCTCCTCCGAAAGCTAGAATCGGTTCGCTCTCAAGGTCCGACCGACTCTCGAATGGACGCTCGCATTGAGTCTTTCGAGTTGGCCTTTCGAATGCAATCCGAAGCGGCCGACGTTTTCGACATTCAGGGAGAACCGAAGCATATTCAAGAACTGTACGGTGACACGGTTCATGGTCGGCAGACATTGATCGCGCGACGTTTGTTGGAGCGAGGTGTTCGTTATGTCCAGTTGTGGCATGGCGCTGGTCAGCCTTGGGATCACCACGGGGATATTGAGAAGAACATCCGAAAGAACGCCGGAGAAATCGACCAACCGATCGCCGCATTGCTGGCTGACCTCAAGCAACGAGACATGCTAAAGGACACGCTCGTGATTTGGGGCGGCGAGTTTGGACGAACTCCCGTTTCGGAGGGAGGGAGTGGCCGCGATCACAATCATTACGGCTTTACCGTCTGGATGGCGGGTGGCGGTGTGCGAGGCGGAGTTACCTATGGTGCGACGGACGACTTTGGTTTCAAAGCCGTTGAGAAGGTATCTACCGTTCACGACTTGCATGCAACCATCCTTCATCTGCTGGGCTTCGATCACGAACGCCTTACCTACCGATATGCAGGGCGAGATTTTCGATTGACCGACGTGCATGGAAACGTCATGCGAGAAATCCTTGCTTGATATTCTGGGGTTCAACGTGGTGGGCGAGGCTACGAGTCCTATTGAAGCATTAGCGCAAAGTATTCATACTGACCCGCGGGCGCAAGTGCTAAAAAACGGAAGTTCCCTTCGGTTTTTGTGAACTCGTCTCCTGGCTCCGCCTGAGGACGCGACGGAGGCTCCTGCCAACTGAGTAGTAAATGCATTGCTAAGGCGAGGCGGAGCCTGGGCTGTGCGACCAAAACCAATTCGAAAAGATTCGGTTGATGCGACTTTCATTCCGCAGCAAGGCACTGAAAGGCTGATAGCCCGGAGGGCGACACATCCTTTGCCGGTGGCGTAAGCCACCGGTTTGGTGGCCGTCCTATGAAAAGCCCGGAGGGCGACACATCGAATCATGCAAGATGTGTCGCCCTCCGGGCTCAAATACTGATGATTGCCCCAGACCGGTGGCTTAAGCCACCGGCAAGAATATGTCGCCCTCCGGGCTGTAAGGGCAGTGCAAAATGAGCGTATTCGGAGTTTAAAACCGGCTAACTTCTCAGGAACAAACAATGATCGAATCAAACAGATGAAATTTCGCCGAAACTGACCTTTGTCGCACAGCCTAGGCGGAGCCTCGAAGCCAGTGCGTTTCAAGGCAGTGCCGCAGAGCCTTGGAACGAGGGTGAGTCGAATTCAAAACCGGAATAAACTTAAGACTTCTTGCACTAGCTAACCACGTTACGGTTTCCATTACAAACACTGTGGTCGAGGCTAGTGCCTGCGGCTCAAATCGAACTAACAGTCACCTGGAGAATTCTCAGCATGCTTTTTACTTCTCTGAACCTTGATTCGCAGGGCAAGCAACAAGGGTTTATGCAAATCCCCTATTCGCACAACCTTGGAGGTTGGGCGAATGTGATGATTCCCATGACGGTCATTGCTAACGGCGATGGACCGACCCTGTTGGTGCTGGGTGGTAATCATGGCGACGAGTATCAAGGGCAGATCGCAGCCATGAAGTTGGCACGAGAGCTGACTCCGGAGATGATTACGGGCAGGATCATCTTGATTCCGTCGCTCAACTTTCCCGCGGCACGCTCTGCAACTCGTCTGTCACCTCTGGATGGCATGAACATGAACCGTGCATTCCCTGGCCAACCCGAAGGGCCTGTTACCAGCCAGATCGCTCATTATCTCACGACGGTTTTGTTTCCGATGAGCGATGTCATTATCGATATCCATTCGGGCGGTCGCAGCATGGACTTTGTGCCATGCTCACACATGCATGTTGTTCCTGACAAAGAGCAACGCAAGAAAATGTTGGCAGCCATGTTGGCTTGGAACACCGATTTCTCGTTCCTCTATGCGGATATTGCAGGCTCGGGTTTGCTGCCGGTCGAAGCCGAGAATCAAGGGAAAGTCGTCGTTACGACCGAACTTGGCGGCGGCGAAGGTGTACCGGCTAGCGTTCATCGGATCGCGCAGTCGGGACTTCGCAATGTCCTCATCCATGTCGGCTTGTTGAAAGGGGTGGAGCAAACTCGCGAGAGCCTTGGCAAGCCGCCAGCCATTTTGGTTCAAGCCCTCGATCGTAACGACTATTTGCTGGCACCTGAGTCGGGTATCTTTGAGATCGGTGTCGATCTTGGACAGATGGTGCGGGCTGGCGATTGCGTTGGAGCCATCCATCATTTGGAACGCCCCGACCGAACACCGGAGCCGATCATCGCTCGCAGTTCAGGGTACTTGATCACGGCTCGCGTTCCTTGCTTGACGCAGCAAGGGGACTGCGTGGCTGTGATCGCTCGGCAAGTTGGGATCGACGAGGTCCTTTCTGCATGACCGCCAACCATGAACCGATTGACCAATCCGATTCTTTAGACAACTCCAAGGTTTCGATTCAAGCCATTTTGCTGTTAGGCTTCATGTGGTTTGCGTATTTCTTGAACTACTGTGACCGGCAAGCTGTGTTTGCTATGTTCCCATCGCTCAAGTCCGATCTTGGGATGACGGATCAGCAACTTGGACTGACCGGCGCTTATTTTTTATGGGTTTATGCCCTGGGCTGTCCCATTGCTGGAATCATTGGCGATCGAGTTTCTAAACGCATCTTAGTCGTCTTGAGCTTGATCATCTGGAGCTTGGTGACTGCCGCTACTGGTTTGGCGCGTTCTGGGAGTGAGTTGCTGTGGCTACGAGCCGCTATGGGAATTTCGGAGTCATTATTCATGCCAACAGCAATCGCTCTTACGGCAAACGCTTTCGCACCTGCGTTGCGATCACGCACGATTGCTATCCTGACGACAGCTCAAATCGCTGGCACCGTGGTCGGCAGTTGGTTCGGAGGATGGATGGCAGACCTTGGTGCTTGGCGAACGGCGTTTTTTGCATTGGGTGGAGTTGGGCTCGTTTATGCATTCCCGTACTTCGCATTTTTGCGGACACTGAAAGGGGAGGGGGCTGCTGAACTGCAGGGGACAGATGAACCCAAGGTTGGAGCCTGGAACAGCTTGTTCGCGATTGTCACCGTCCCGACCTACCAAATACTATGCGTTGTCTTCCCTGTTTTTGTTTTTGGATTGTGGTTACTGTACGGCTGGCTGCCAACTTTTTTGCACGACAAATTTGGACTTAGCCAATCGGATGCCGCGTTCAATGCCACGCTCTTTCTGCAAGGCAGCACGGCCGTTGGATTGTTGAGCGGTGGCTGGCTTGCGGACAAGCTGTTGCGTGTGACCAAGGCGTCGCGTTTTTATTTGATGTTATCTAGTCTGATTTTGTGTGCACCATGTCTGCATGCGATTGGAGCGTGTGAAACGCTCGTTCAAGTGCGCTGGGCGGCGATGGCGTTTGGGTTGTTCAGTGGACTTTTGATGGGGAATATTTTTGCGGCAGCCTTCGAAGTCATCCCAAGCCAATTCCGAGCTACCGCGGTTGGCGTACTCAATTTATGCGGAGGGCTCGTCTCAGGGTTTGCTACTTTATTTGGTGGGCTTTGGAAGTCGACGCTTGGCATTGATCGATTGTTATCCTTGACCGGAGCTGCTTACTTTGGCGCCGGGCTTTTGCTGCTCTTTGGCATCCTTGTGTTGTTTCCTCGCGATGCGATCAAGCAGTCTGTTGATAAACCTTTATTTAGAAGTTAGGAACTTATGAAAATCGATTCGGTCGATTTCTACTACTTGGCGATGCCACAGGTCTTGGACATTGGAGATGGAAGCCAAGATGCGTTGCTTGTTCGGATCGCTGCTGGTGAGCATGTCGGATGGGGAGAATGCGAAGCGGCTCCGTTGGTCTCGATTGCTAGTTTGATCTGTCCGATGTCGCATAGCGCCTGCAAACCCGTTATTGCTTCCGTGCTGGGCCAGAACATCGACGGCGTGAGCGACATTCGACGCATCGGAGATTTGGTGCGTGCTAATAGTTTGGATTTGTTGCAGGCTGACCATACGCTTTCAGGAATTGATATCGCTCTGTGGGATTTATTGGGGCGCCGGTTGAACGAGCCGGTTTGGAAACTGTTGGGCTACAAGTCCTGCTTTGCCAAAACGCCCTACGCTTCGGTTTTATTTGGAAACACGGCTGATGAGACATTGAACAAAGCCAAGACCATTGCAGCTCAAGGTTTTCGTGCGGCCAAGTTTGGCTGGGGACCATTTGGGCAAACGAGCGTCGAAGAGGATTGTGCTCAACTGGCGGCGGCTCGAGAGGGGCTTGGAGAAGACGGAATTCTTTTAATCGATGCGGGAACCGTTTGGAATACGGATTTGGTGGCAGCGAGGGCTCGCCTTGAGATGCTCAAAGAGGTTCGGGCGACTTGGCTCGAAGAGCCTTTTGTATCCGGTGCCCTGTCGGAGTATCACGCGTTGTCGTTGGAAAGTGGTCTAGTTGGAATGGCTGGTGGCGAAGGGTGCCACAATTTCCATATGGCCAAGCACATGGTCGATTATGCGGGGCTCAAGTATGTGCAAATCGACGCGGGTCGAATCGGTGGAATTACGATTGCGAAAGACGTCGCCGACTATGCTGCGGCGAGGGGTGTGACTTATGTCAATCACACGTTTACCTCCAATCTCGCGTTGTCGGCTTCCTTGCAACCGTTTGCAGGTTTAGAGTCTCATGTGATTTGCGAATTCCCGACGGAGCTCAAGTCACTCGCCCGAGCGATGACCAAAAACCACATCGCTCCAGATCAAAACGGACTGTTGCATGTTCCCGATGCTCCTGGGCTTGGTATCGAACCGGACCTGGAGGGAATTGCTCCCTACTTGGTTGACGTTGAGATCCGAGTGCGAGGCGAGCGGATTTACACGACCCCAACACTATGATGGATATCCCCTACAGAAGCTCGTAATGAAGACGTCAATGATATGTCGATAACGGGTCATTAATTCGTAGTTGATGGCAACACAACGCGCTAGGTCTTTTGATTTCCCCTCCCCTTCTCCCTCCTCCGAGGAGGAGAAGGGGCCGGGGGATGAGGAGGCTGGCGGTACTATATCATGGCATTCAGAGGGTTGGTTTCCTGGTTGACGACGAACCCGTCCCACTAAGCAGGAAGAGTGCTTGTTGCCCAATCCAACAGACTTCGTAAACCGAGCACACCTCCTCACCCCTTCTCCTCCTGAGGATCCCGAGGAGGAGAAGGGGAGTTAGAATAATAGGCTCCCTGCGTCATTCGTCGGGAACAAAACGCACGGTGCCGCTCTTTTTGAACGAACAAGAAAACCTCAGTCACAGTAAGCCTCCCAAATGCGTCGAATACTAATCGCAGAATGCAAACAAGAAGTATCCACGTTCAATCCGCATTTGAGCCAATACGCTGACTTTCGAGTCCGATATGGCCAGGATCTGCTGAGCTATCACCGATCGGTACGCAATGAAATCGGTGGAGCCTTGAGTGTCTTTGATGAGCTGGCGGACGTTGAAGTTGTACCGGCTTACAGCGCATGCTTCATTACGTCCGGAGGAACGTTGGCAACTGACGCTTGGCAACGCATCGCGAGTGAGTTCATCGAGAGCATTCGATCGGCTCCACCCGTCGATGGTGTTTATCTTTGTATGCATGGCGCGATGGCGAGCCAAGAGGAATTGGATCCGGAAGGGTTTCTTATTGCGGAAACACGCCGAGTGCTTGGAAACGATGTGCCGATCGTCGTCTCGTTGGACCTGCATGGCATCCTCACCGATCGAATGGTGGAGCATTCGGATGCGATCGTTGCTTACCATACGTATCCGCATGTCGACTTTTTTGAGACGGGCGAGCGGGCGGCTCGATTGCTGCTGAAGATTCTCGATGGTGCTCGGCCGGTTACGGCCAAGGTGGCGATCCCAGCTTTGGTACGCGGCGATGAGTTGATCACAGCGACCGGGCTTTTTGGCAACAGCATTCGCATCGCGCAGCAAGTGGAATCGGGACCGCAGGGGCTTTCCGCAGGAATGTTCATCGGCAATCCGTTTACGGACGTTCCGGCGTTGCAGACGTACAGTTTTGTTGTGACCGACAACGATATCGAGTTAGCAGAGCGCGAAGCGCTGCGTATTTCCGAGAGTTTTTGGCCCAACCGTCATCGTATGAAAGTCCCATTGGTTAGCTTGGAGGAGATGGCCGCTCGTATGATGCAACCAAGCGGAGGCACGATCGCTCTGGTCGACGCCGCAGACGCGACCAGTTCCGGAGCCTCCGGGGATAGCAATACGATATTGCGGAAGTTAATCGAGTGCGGATACCGAGGCAGAACGCTCCTGCCAATCGTCGATGCTCCTGCTGTGAAGCAGGCGATGACAGCTGGAATTGGTGCGACGATTCGCACAGCCGTAGGTGGGACGCTGGACACCGGTCGCTTTCCCCCCCTTTCCATCGAAGGCAAAGTACGGCACTTAGCCGATGGGTTGTTTCGTAGCGAGTCGTTTGGTGAAGTTTGGGATTCGGGGCCGTCCGCGGTACTTGACTGCGAGAACTTTACGCTAACGATCAGCAGTCGGGCAGTGAGTTTGTACGACCGGTCTTTTTTCTATTCGCTGGGTCAAAACCCGCGTAGCTTCGATGCGGTCGTAGTAAAATCGCCACATTGCCAACATCATATGTTCGCTGATTGGTGCAAGGCGATGATCCACGTCGATGCTCCTGGTTCGTCCAGCGCAAACCTGCCTTACTTGGGGCACACGCGTTGCCCCCGTCCTATTTTCCCACTCGATCACGATGTGGAATTTCAGCCAAGAGTCAAAACATTTCGCCGAGGTTAAACGTTTATGAAGATCACTGACATACGCTGCGCAGGGTTGCGAGGTGCTACGCCTGAAGGTGGATGGAGCAACGAGCTTCGGCCCGAGGATTGCGTCCACACTTTAATCGCGGTGCATACCGACGAAGGACTTGTTGGACTAGGAAGCGTATTCACCAACGACGATTTGGTTCGAGCTTCGCTGGCGTTGCTTGCGCCGTTGTATGTTGGGGAAAGCGCATTGGAGCCTGAAAGGGTCAGTGAAAAGCTGCACCAGCATATGTTTTGGTTGGGGCGAGGAGGGTCGGTCACGCACACCATCAGTGGAATCGATATCGCCTTGTGGGATCTGCTCGGCAAAGCGACAGGTCAATCGGTAGGCAGGTTGCTGGGAGGCCGATATCGCGAACGCGTTCAGCCCTACGCTTCGTTGTTGATGCAGGAACCAGCCAAGATGCGAGAAAGTCTATTGGCGGTCAAGGCGCAGGGCTTTCGGGCATTCAAGATCGGCTGGGGGCCATTTGGTCGCGTCAGTGCTGCGATGGACGAAGCGATTGTGAAAGCAGCTCGCGAAGCCATTGGACCGGACTGTCGATTGATGGTGGACGCTGGCGGAAGCGACGCGTATTGGACCAACGGTTACAAGTGGGCGATCAAAGCCGCCCGGATGCTGGAGAACTACGACGTCTACTGGTTTGAAGAGCCACTGCAACCTGACGCGCTCGAGGACTTTGTGCTTTTGCGAGAGCATTCGCCGATTGCGATTGCGGGTGGTGAAGTGCTCACGCGACGGCAATCTTTTCAGCCATGGTTACAAGCCCGTGCCTTTGATATCGTTCAGCCCGACGTTACCAAGGTCGGTGGAATAAGTGAGGAGCGTCGCATCGCCTGGATGGCTCAGGACCATGGCGTTCGCTTTATTCCACACGGTTGGAACACGGCTGTTGGCTTGGCGGCTGATTTGCAGCTTGCATCAGCGTTTCCGGGAACCGATTTAGTAGAGTACTTGACCGGCTCACCGTTCATCGACGATATCACGATCGGAGGCTGGCGATTGGATTCGGAAGGGATGCTAAGCATTCCGAACAAACCAGGCCTCGGGCTTGAGTTGGATCCGGAGGCTGTGGCCAAATACAGCGGTGCGAAGGAGCTATTCTAAACCATATGAGGTGCCTTACTTAGCTGTAGACGACTATACCTAGTCGAGTGCGATTGAATCGCGAATACGATGGGATTTTTGAGCATCAGGCCAAGTAGCTTCAGTGGAAATGGCGTCGCGCTGCGACTCTCACGCAATCCGTTCAATGCCGCCCACGGATTTCATCTGCGGCTTTCAAATGCCACAGCTCCGCAGTTGAGGCAGTTAAGGCGGTTAGCACGCCAAGCATATAGCGAACTTTGGGCTCAAGCCCACTCGTTCGCTATGGCAGGCGGACTATTGGGAGTCCGATATCACGAATGCGTTCGTTTCGGCGTTTCCAATGTTCGATGCCATCGGAATTCATCGCCAGTTGCAATAGAGCGGTGTCTTCGCCCTCGCCACCCGGTCGTTGGTTCACACTGGATCGCTGATTGATATAGTTAATGACGATCAAGACATCCAGTGGCGAGACGAACATATCTTCGTCCACATCAATATATGTGCGAGGCGTAGGTGGCGTGACTTCGGCAAGGTTCTTGTTTTGGTTTGAGTTGAGATAGTTAATAATGATTACGACGTCGAGCGGTGAGACATCTCTATCCTGATCCACATCCAATGGCATGGCATAGTTATGCCATTGGGAATCATTGTCCAAAACATTGATTTGAATTGCGCCCGAAATCAAACTGGGTTGAGTGGACTCGGCAATGATGCGAACCAAGCTTGGGAATTCAGATGTCGAGTCGTCGACTGCTGTCACGAAGAACTGCACGCTTTGCTGCCCAGCCGGAATGACAACTTGCGACGGCACGGAAATTTGATTCGGATCGGAACTCGTCAAAGTCACCGTCAGCGCCTGGCTATTGTCGTTCGTCGGTCTCTGCAACGTCACAACTAAACTGGGAGCTCCTTCTCGCAATTGGTTCGAAGCTGCTTGGATCGCGAAAAGCTGCCCTGGTAATTTTGGTGACGAGATTTCGGACTGGCTACCTAGTGCGTTTCGCGCCGTCGCATAGACCACGGAGTTCATCGCAATCTCGGTCGGTTGGTCATAGAGCCAGTATGCGACACCATTGCTGTCGGTCGTCACACTGAGGCTCGTGTCAAATTGATTCCCTAAGACTCCAGCTACTTGACTGAACAGATCCAATAGGAAGGTTGCGTTCGGAGTGCTCTCTAGTTTACCTGCTATTTGAGTTCGATTCGACGATATTGCAACCATCTCAATAATCGGATAGTTCTGAAGTTCATTCGGGCCAGTATCTGCGTCCTTGATATCGTTTGGAGTTGGGCCATCACTACCGAGGTCAACACTGATGAGCGAATGATTGATGATGTAGTTGTTCGTAATCGAATTGCCTGATGTTGGTGCATTGACGACTTGAATTCCAACCGCTCCGTTGTTGCGAATCCAATTGGCACCAGCCATGCTCCCATCGCCGATTTGGTTATTGCTGGATTGAGAAATGCGAATACCACCGAGAGAGTTACCCAACACAGATTGACTTCCCTCAATCAAACCGATGCGATTCCCTAGAACCGACGTATTGGTCGTTACATTGATGTCGACACCAAAGCCTTCGTTGCCGGAGATGTAGTTTTGTTGCTCGCGAACCGTTCCTCCGATTGTGTTATTCTTTGCGTTGTTGTAGATCAGGACGCCGCTTTTGAGGTTGGGAATTGCCGCCGCACCGGTGATATCTGTCCCGATCAAGTTACCGGCGATTCGGTTGTTGTCTGCGCCAGCTTCACCGACAGAGACACCTTGAAGAAGGTTTCCGGAGATCACATTTCGCTCCAGACTTGCTGCCGTTCCTTGGGAGACTGTGCCGATGACATTGTCATGAGCACCTCGGCTTATCCAAACACCTGAGTGCTGGTTTGGCAACGCAACCAGACCGCCTGAGGCAAGTCCGATGACGTTCGCCGACACCTTAGTGCGAGCCGATTCAACTAGCCAAATTCCATTGCGGAGATTTCCGGAGATAAGATTACCGGTTTGCGGAAAGCCGTTGCCAGCTAGTCCAATGACGTTGTTTTCGCTGCCCCCGGAAACCACGATACCGTCTAAATTAGGAATGGCTTTTTTGCCATCGGGAGACGTACCAATATAGTTTCCTGAAATTTGATTCGCGGTACCATCGAACACATAGATGCCGTAACGCGCATTGCCGGAAACAATGTTCCTCAAAGTTTCAAGTGGGGAAAACTGCGGGAGGCCGACTATGTTGTTCCTCGATTTGCCATCGATCAATATGCCGTTGGATGCATTTCCGATAGCAAAGCCATTGATATCCAGTCCGATCCAGTTGCCAGCGATTTGAGTGTTGGAAGCATTGGTAAGTCGAATTCCATTGTCGCTGTTGCCCGCAATCCAGTTGCGTTCAAGGGCGTCGTTGGCTCCGTCCCCTTTCGCGCCAACAAGGTTGCCATTCGAGGTTCCTTCGATGAGAACTCCATCTAGCCTGTTGCCCAGAGGATGCGTGCCATTGCTATCCAAACCAATGTAGTTTCCTTTCACCGAATTTTGGTGTGAGCCTATAATGCGAACCCCAACCTCAAGATTTCCGGAAATGATGTTTCGTTTTCCGGCAGCGTCGCTATCGACAAATCCTAAGCCGACAAAGTTGCCGCTTGCCCCGGAGGCGATGAGCATTCCCGAGAGACCATTTGCAATTGCCGCGACTCCGTTTGCGTCTGTGCCAATGCGATTCCCCTCTACCGAATTTGAAATAGACTTGGCGCCCCAAATCCTTAATCCTTCTAAGCGATTTCCTGAGAGAACGTTGCCATGACCAGAGCCTCCGATGCGATTGTTGGCTGATTCTAGGATATGAACTCCAGAACGCCCATTTCCGGTTTTTTGTTGTCCCGTTAAATCGATTCCGATGTAATTGCTTTCGATCGT
>CANHVO010000101.1 GCA_947463915.1 Planctomycetaceae bacterium | reverse complement strand
GTGTAAAGCGATTGTCCTCAATCGCTTGGCAGGCACTTTGCGAGCTGATTTGTCAAAACCGAGCCGAAGCGATTTGAGCGTTAGCCGAGTTGGCGATTCGAATTTTCAGCGCCGAAACGATTGAGGACAATCGTTTTACACTGATTTGTGGATTGAAACAGAGCTTGAGGGTGTGTAGTCTTGCGATGCGGATTTGCTATTACTGCACGCCAGTCGCAATAAAGACACGATTTTATGAATTTGAAGACCATTCTCAGTTGGGTTTTGCATCTCGATAAGCATTTGAACGAGTTGGTGGATGCTGTCGGGTCAGAGTGGGTTTATGTAGTCCTTTTCGCCATCATTTTTTGCGAAACCGGGTTGGTGGTTTTGCCGTTCTTGCCCGGCGATTCGCTTTTGTTTGCGGTTGGGGCGTTGTGTGCAGTCGACAATCCATCCCTGAGTTTGTGGATACTAATTCCCCTTCTGTTTATAGCCGCGGTGATCGGCGATGCGGTCAATTACTGGGTTGGGGCAAAGATTGGTCCAAGGGTTTTTACGAGTGAATCGTCCCGATGGCTGAACAAGAAACACCTGGAACGGGCTCAGGCGTTTTACGAAAAGTATGGAGCCAAGGCCATCATCATTGCGCGATTTGTACCTATTGTCAGAACTTTCGCCCCTTTTGTGGCAGGGATTGGCAAGATGAACTTTGGGCGATTTTGGCTTTACAACATCGTCGGCGGAGCGATTTGGGTTAGCCTTTTCCTGGTCGCCGGGTACTTTTTCGCGAATTTCACGTTTGTCAAAGAGAACTTTATCTACGTAACGATTGGGATCATTGTCGTCAGTGCGGTCCCTGTCGCAGTTGAATGGGTAAAAGCTCGGCGTGCTACTGCCGTGTGAAGCGGGAGTTCAAGCTGGTCCGAAAACGGAACGAGTCCAAATTCAGCCTCGAAATAATCGATTTGATCGGCATGAACTAATCCATTTACGGTCGATTCGTACTTGCTATCGTTTGACACCTAGGCAGTGGCCAATAGAATGAGGGGAACGAAGTCAATGGATTCGTTCCACCCCACCTTCCTTTTGCTTATCGGAACCCACCCATGTTCAATCTTGGCGGTTATGAAATACTAATATTTTTGCTTGTCGCCATGCTCCTTTTTGGAAGTGCAAGGCTTCCTTCCTTGATGCGAAACCTTGGTCGCAGTGCGATCGAATTCAAAAAAGGGATGCGAGACGATGACACAGAGCCAAAGACCTAGTCAATTTCGCTCGTCATTTCAGAAATAACCGCGAAACGATGGTTTTCGTTGGTTGAAAAGTTCGTGCAGTGCGGAATCACAAGTTATGTTAGGCAACTTAGGCTATTTTGAAATGATGTTGTTCGGGGTGGTTGCCCTGATGCTCTTCGGCTCGCGACTTCCGGAGGTTGCTCGCAATCTTGGCGGTACTTATCGCGGTCTTAAGCGTAGTGTCGATGAGTTCAAACGCGAATTCCAAGCGGTTGAAACCTATGAGCCAAAAACTCCGCGGATCACAAAAGAGGACGAACCAGAGTCCTTGGAGTCCACCGCTCCAAAATTCTCACCACCAACCGAGGACGAACCTTCCTCCACGCCAAAAGACTCGGCCGACTCAAAGTAGCAAGCTCCTGCAGTCCGCTGGCGCTCAACGGAGCATGCGCACTTATTGTGCAAAAAAATTGGGTGGCAAAAAGTATTGAGCAGAATGATGAGGTGTTTTTTGCCCTACATTTTTCAGAGTCGCACAATTGTCCTCAATTGTTGCTGAACCGAAGACACTTGGAACTGCCATTTATTTGCCCAAGACACATGTGACAACGTGTTTAGAAGAAAGGATTGTCTCTGGTCCGCTGCGGGACTTTAAGAAAGGATTCTGCAATTCTGAGGTCTTCTTTTGTTGTGATTTTGATATTGGTTTCTGGGCCTTCCACGCAGACAACAGGCACTCCACTTTGCTCGACGACTTGCGAATCGTCCGTCGGCTTTCCCCTCATTTTGGCATAAGCCGTCTTAAGAATACTGGCTTGAAAAAGTTGAGGCGTTTGCGCCTCCCAGAGTCCATCCCTTGGAACCGTTTCGGAAATCTGATCTTGGTTGTTGCAACGCTTGACGGTTCCACGAATCGGCGAAGCTAAGATGGCAGCCCCGGTTCGATCTGCGGCGGCAATTACAGCGTCAAGAGACTGCTTTGTCAAACAGGGGCGGGCGGCGTCGTGAACGCCAATCAACTTGATGTCCGAGCGCACGCGTTCTAAAGCGTTGCGAATACTGTGGTAGCGTTCGTCGCCCCCCAAGACGATTTCAACCCCTAGCATCGACAAGTTGCCGGAATACTTTTCTTGAACAAGCTCTTTATCCTCAGGGGAGATCGCCATGATGATTTGAGCGACACGAGGATGTTCAGCAAAGAGTTGAGCACTATGCTGCCAAACGGGCTTACCGGATGCGAGCGTGAACACCTTTTTGAAAAAGGGATCTCGGAAGCGTGTGCTTTTCCCAGCCGCAGCCAGAATGATTGCGATATCCTTCATATCAACTCTTGCGAATTCTTGAGTGCGAGGGCTGCCGCATCGTGATCGAATGTGTCTGCGATGATTTTGCCATCGCGCAAGACAATATTGCGTCGTGCATGTCGAGCAACCGAAACGTCGTGCGTTACCAGAATGACGGTCAAGTTACGTTCTTCGTTCAGTTTTCGAAACATCTCGATCACTTCGCGACTCGTGCGAGAATCGAGGTTTCCGGTCGGTTCATCTCCCATCAAAATGGACGGTGAAGTGGCGAGAGCCCGAGCGATTGCGACGCGTTGTTGTTGGCCGCCAGAAAGTTGCCCTGGATGATGGTCTAGCCGATCCGAGAGCCCAACGAGAGCAAGCATCTCTTTGGCTCGATCTCGCCTTTGCTTGGCCGTTAAGGAAGCCCCCCCATACATCAGAGGCAACTCGACATTCTCAAGAGCCGATGTTCGAGCCAGTAGATTGAAATTTTGGAAGACAAATCCGATGTGCTCGTTGCGAATCCGGGCGCGCTCATCGCGCGTCATGTTGACGACTTCTTGGCCGCTTAACTGATAGCTGCCCATCGTGGGTCGATCCAAGCAACCGAGCGTGTTCATCAAGGTTGACTTGCCGGATCCACTGGGGCCGATGAGGGCTGAGTATTCGCCTCGTTTCATAAAGAGGTCGATGTCGTCCAATGCCCGAACCTCTACTTCGTCGAGCTTGTAGATCTTCGAAACGTTTTTGATTTGAATTAGGTTGTCAAGCGAACTGTTCATGGCGAACGGCTAGATAGCCTCAGGCCCTCTTTCGCCTGTTCGAATGCGAATGCAATCGTCCATCGGAAGTACGAAAATCTTGCCGTCTCCGATTTGCCCTTTATCGCCAGTCTTCGCGCCCTTGAGGATTGCATTGATTGTCGGTTCGACAAACTCATCATTAACTGCAATTTGGAGCTGAACTTTTCGAAGTAGATTCACCGATACGTCGTGTCCGCGAAAAGCAGTCTTCTGCCCTTTCTGACGCCCAAAACCGAGGCAATCGAGCACAGTCAACCGAAAGACCTCAACTTCAGTTAAGGCCTCTTTGACCTCCTCCAATCGGCTTGGCTGCACGATTGCAATAATCAACTTCACGATGATTCCTGACCTGTTTGGGCGAACCGACCTTACAAATGTGAACTATGATTGTCATCGCAAAGCGGATGCGATTCAAGGCGGATTGGCCTGCCCGGCCATCGTCTAGCTCAGAATCTAGCGGAAAGACCTAAGGACCAACCACGAAAAATTTGGTCATCGCCTGTTCGTAAGGCCCAAGATGCAAGTTGAGCATTGCTGGAAAAATGCTGATCGGCGGCGGTTGCTAAGCCAGGAAAGTACCAATACTCGTAGTTTCCGGAGGCAACGATGTTTTGCGAAAGGCGATAATTGACGCGCCCGCCGGTCGTCATTATCGACGTTAAACGGAGCCTGCTGTCGCTCGTGTCCAAAAGTGTCGAGGAGCCATCGTTGGCATCTAGAGTTCCGTTTGCGAAGTTTCCGAAAAGTCCGAGCCCACCTTCAAACCCCACTGTCCAACGTTGGCTTAATGGCCTGCAGAGGTTGAGGCCCATCTGACCACCAGCCAAGAAGTTGTTGGTAGCAAGTTGGAAGGCGCTGCTGCCCGCACCTTTGCTCGCATCGAGGTGATACCTTTCCGCGTGATCGAATACTCGCAAGCCATAAAAGAAGGTTGATAGCTCATCGGACGACCAACAGCGATTCAACTCATAAGAAGACAATCGGATCTGATGTGAAAGTCGATGATTGTCCGCCTGATTAAAAGCCGTGCTGATCCTCGATGGAAAAGTGGAATCAACAGGCCCAATCGCTGTAGACTGTTTGTCCCAATGAAACGGCCCTGTGAATTTGAACTCAATCCGCTCGATGCCACCGAGGAGCCTCGAAAAAGTGTATCGCGCCGACGTATCTTGATCGAATCGATCGAGCCCCTGGCCTTGTGAATAAGGACCTACCGAGTCATTGCCTCGGCGAAAGCCGAGCACCTCGTATCCGACCAGAAAGTTGGGTTGGTCTCGATCCAGGCCCAGTCGATCGAGCCAGTGTAATTGCGTCGCTTCCCTATTCCATGACTGTAATGGTTGGCCAGCTGGTGCTTGCGAAACAGGAGTCGAAATGGACGATGGCTGGACCTGGTTTGAAACGCCGGAGCCGATCGCGTTGGGAATCATTGGAGATTCGAATTGTGCAGTAGTTACCGGCTGGGGTTGTGATTCGGTGTAAACCGAAGTGTAGCCGACAGGGACAGCACTATTCGTCGGCTCGATCTTTCGGCCTTCTTTTGCAATGACTGGAAATTCCAATACTCCGGCGTTTAGCTCTAAGCTGGTTGAGGGTAAACCTCTGAGAAATGCATCCGAACTTATCGCGTTTCGAAGCTCGCTACCGGGAATCTGCGCGAACACTTTAGGCATCGTGAAAGCGCAGAAACACACAGCAAAAGTCAACTTCAAAAGTGGCCAAGCTAGTATCGATCTCATGGTTTTGGGTCGCCTTGAGATTGTGTCACATTGAGACCGCGTACTTAGGGAAATAGCCAATCGCGAAACAGCCAGGAAGGTTGATAACGAGACTCCTGGCATGCAACATTCAACCGCTTAGCGGGACACGACGAGTTTGTCTTTGACCGGAACAAGATACACTTTGCGTATAAGTTCCAGAATGCGTTTCGCGGACTCTTCGCTTTCCGTTGCGCCGCGAACTTCGATGCCGCCATCGTTTAGATTGATGATGTTGACTTCAGCTCGCGGGAAATTTTGAGCGATGACTTGCTTGATGTCTTTGACATCATCGCGTCCCGTCTGGATTTGTCCCTTTTTCTGAGTAACGTTGACTCGAATCATCTGTGGTTTGTCGCCAAGGTCCGCCGACCAGATTTGTACCAAGGTTGTGCCGACCTGATTGCCGACGAGCGAAACCATTCGATCACTTTGAATGACCTTGCAAACGCTCTCATCTTGTACCGCCAATCCGGTTAACTTACCTGCCAGGTCAATGTTGGTGGCGGTCGAGGACTCCAACTCGATAACGGCAGCGACGGACTGGTTCGCAGGCCTTGCGTCAAATTTGCGACGCGCGTCGTTGTTGTTTCGCTCAGCCTCAGAAGTAGTGGTCTTCGCGGGCGGTGGGGCGATCTCAAGCATAGGATCGGGCACAGCGTCCTTGATCGCAACTTGTGCCGCACTACTTTTCTTTGGCTCCCCAGCAACCTTTTCTTTATCGGAAACGGCCTTCGCGATGGAGTTGGGAACGAGCGAAGTCTCTACTTCGACAGGGCGATCCATTTCTTCAGGAACCGAAGTCTCTAAGGAATCAAAATCGGCGGATTGAGCGACCACGACCGTGTGTGAAATCTGAGTGGCTTTCGTCTTTACCAACTGCGGTGTGCGAGGTTTTGGTGAAGCAACTTTGCTATTCTCAGGAGCAGGAGGCAAACTGTTCTGCTTGACACCACTATCCCCAAACGAGACTCGAATGGCGGCCGACATAGGGGCTGGCGTCTCCGCAGCGTTAGGTCGTTCAACTCGCTTCTGCGATTTTTCAACCGTGAGCGGTGGTAACGCGGTGGGTTCTCCCAACAAGACAGGCTGGATGACACGAATGTCCACCGTTTCGGTATTCGTCGTTGGGGCCGGCAATGTGCTCGCAGGTAGATTTGGTGCACCTATGGGGGCCTTGACTTCATCACTTCCGCTGAGCTTCATGACGACCTTGCCGTTCGTACTCGAAGGCAAAACGTCGGACATTCTCGGCGGGACGGGCAAACTTGAGAAACCAGTTGAAGGCAACTTTGGGGCTGCGTCCATAGTTGATGGTGTAGGTAGCCCGACTGCGGATTTATCCATTGGGGGTAAATCAAAAGCAGGAGGAAGCGTTTGCGGTGGTGGCAACAGGAGCGTCGGAGTCGAAGTGCTCGTCGACGATGGCAATGCAATGTTTTGAGGTTTTGCGTTGCTATTGACCAGTCGAATGCCCACCGCCTTAACACCTGGGACAGTGTTCATTTTCGAAGGCGTTTTTTGGCTCGATCCGCTATCCTGAGCAAAAAGGGATAATGCGCTATATCCAACGAATGCAGTTCCAACGATCGCCATGAAAACCAATCTTCGCTTTGCTCGTCTTTGAATGCTCAAGATTCGTTTGCTATGCATTTGCCCGGCCCCTGTCCTTCTGCTGTTCAGCGCACCGAAACGACTTCGCCGCTTCTAGAAACGCCATTAACAGTCTGTATCGGTTGCGAAGCTTCGATGAGTTGAGCGAATCTAACGGTTGTAACGGTTGTGCAGGGCACGGAATGATAGCAATTGCGGCGTGAGGCGATCTTGATTCCCAGGCTTGCCAATGCTTACACTTGACGGAATGGCAACTATCCTTTTAACCACCTCTGTTCCTACGGAACCCGTGCTTCGCCAAGTTCCTCGTTCTGTTCCAAACTGGTGCAATCACGAATTCGTGATGGAATGCAACGAAGAACGAATCGTCGACGCATGGTTCGTCTACGACAATCTAGTTAAGCCAGAGACGCATCGGGTCGATCGAAGAAAAACGATGTTGATCACGGGTGAGCCACCGAGCATTCGCCGATACCGTTCGGTGTTCACTAGCCAGTTCGGCGCCGTTCGCACGAGCCATTCCGCTATCGAACACCCGCAGACCATTCGCGGACACGAGGCACAGATTTGGCATTTCGGAATGCATCCTTGCCGTACACACCCCGAGATTTTGGACTACGACACGCTTGCGAACATGTCGTTGCCCAAAAAGACAAAGCTATTGAGCGTGATCTCAAGCAACAAAACGATCACCGAAGATCATCGGCGACGGCTTCGATTCGTCGACGAACTGAAGAATGCATTCGGGGACCAAATCGATGTTTTTGGCCGCGGAATACGCGATGTGCCTGATAAGGCGGACGCGATTTGGGACTACAAGTACCATATCGTCCTTGAGAATGATCATTCCGAGCTGTACATGTCGGAAAAGCTTCCTGACGGCTTCTTGGGATGGACATTTCCGTTCTATTCGGGCAGCATCCACGCTGACAAATCCTTTCCCGAGGGGAGCTTTGCTCGAATCGACATGTATGATTCAGCCCGCTCCATCGCGACCATTCGATCGCACGTTCAATCCAACTCCTACGAAGCGAATATTGAGCGAGTTAAAAAAGCTCGAAAAATCGTACTTGATGAACTGAATTTATTTGCTGTGCTTTGCCAAACCTACGATGCGATGGAAGCGAGTTTGCCCTCGCAGCAAAGGAAGCCTCAAACGAGGGTAAGGCCTTTAACGCTGCATCCCAAAAGGAACTCGGTCCAACTTAGCATGAAACGGATTATGAGAGCCCTTTCGCTCGCACACTAAGACAATCAGCATGAGCATTCCAAGCGTCTCTGTCGTTTTACCTGTATACAATCCAGGCAAATATTTGGCCCCTGCAATCGGAAGTATCATCGACCAATCCTACCAGGACTGGGAATTGATTTGCGTTAACGATGGTAGCACAGATCAAAGCCGCGAGCTGCTCGATTGGTTTGCTGGCCAAGACGATCGAATACGGGTATACCATCAAGAGAATGCTGGAGTGGTAGCTGCTGCCAATCGAGGTTGCGAGTTGGCTCGTGCGGACTTGATTTGCCGTATGGATGCCGATGACATCTCGATGCCAAATCGAATCGAGCATCAAGTGGAGTTTATGCAGCGCAATCCAGAATACGCTGCTGTAGGCGGTTCCATTTTGGAAATCGATAACGATTCAGAACCGCTTGGGTTGCAGTCTCTACCGTCCGATCACGAGACGATTGTAGCGAGGCTACTTCGCCGCGAAACCGGACTCTTTAATCCTGCGTGCATCATGCGCACCGATGCGTTTCGCAGGATCGGCGGCTTTCGTAAAAAATACCAATGGATCGAGGACCACGATCTATGGTTGCGAATGAGTCAAGTTGGCAGGCTTGGCAATACTAGCGAATTGGTTCTTTGCTATCGACTTCATCCGTCCAGCTGCACGTGGAGCATGGCCCAATTGCGTTCGGACCTAATGTCGGAGCTGATGCGTGAGGCACACGTGGAACGTGGAATCGAAGGTGCAACTCGAGAACAAAAATCGCCACCGGTTCGATCGGTAGCTGGCCCGGGCAAATGGGCGCGTAAGGCGGTCCGCGGTGGCTACCCCAAGACGGCGTTGAAACATCTGCGAAAGCTCTGGCAAGAGAAAGGACTTGGCCTTTACTCACTGCGTATGCTCGCCGAGGTCGGCCTCCAGTTGCCGTCGGCCATTCGTCAAAATCGCAATCGACCAGCCAAGATGTGTGTGCCCAATTCCGATCGTTGGAATCAACTGCAACTAATGAATCAATCGAAGTCCATTTGAGTCTGAGGTGCTCGTTAGCCGATTTCTTGCGGTTAACTTCACAATGGACCAAGGCACTCTACTGAGCCGGGGGCGCTACTAGCCGCGTTACGCAATGCTGCGAAGCATTTTCCTCCACTCAAAACAGGCTTTTCTGCAGCGAGAGTCGTCAAGACTTTCAGCTGCATTGCATAAACCACCGAAACTCTTGACGAGTTTCGCTACGAAAAGCTTAACCGCATTGCGCGTTACGACTTCTTGCAAAACATGGTTGCTGCGGCTAGCGCCCGTGTCTCTGCTTGAGTAAAGCTGAGTGGCAATGGCTAAACGCCGTTCCTATCTGTTCCGGTTCGAGCCATCTTCTAGAACTTCGTCGGTTCGAATATGGAATGATTCCAATCGATTGACTCCAAAGGTTGTTGCTATCGCAACGTCTGCTGCGTCTCGGCCTCTAGCAACCAGCACACGCCCGATCCTCGGCGTGTTATTTCTTGCGTCCACAGGAAACCAACGGCCACCAAGGTAGACTTCAAACCATGCGCTAAAGTCCATTGGATAAGGTGCCGCCGTTACACCGATGTCACCTAGATAGCCAGTGCAGTATCGTGCTGGTATGTTTAGGCATCGGCAAAAAGTAATTGCAAGGTGCATGTAGTCTCGGCAAACGCCTGTCTTTTCCCTATACGCTTCCATCGCAGTCCGCGTGGCTTTGGCTTGCATATAGTCAAAACGAATATGCGCATGAACAAAGTTGCAGATCGCTTGTACCAAGCTCCAACCGGCTGGCTGTTGCCCAAAAAGCGCCCAAGCGATCTCTCGCAATTCGCCATCGACTTCACAATAGCGACTAGCAAGCAGGAACAATAAAACTTCATTTGGTAGATCTTGAGGTTTGTGTTGAATTGCTCCCCACCCCAATTCGTCTGGTTTGCCATCCATCTCGACAATCGCATCGTTCAAGAAGGCAGAACGTCCCGAAGCCACAAATACGCGGCTACATCGATTGCCATAAATATCCGAATACGAGGCAATGGGAACGCTTGGTTCAACCCGGAACGACTCAGGCATCCTTACGCGCGAGTCCAATGAAGGATGCAAGCTGAGCATCAACACGAGCGACGTTGGCTCAGGAAAGGTAAATGCAATTTCGAAACCGACGCGAATGAACATTACCAATCCTTGGGCCGATTCTCGACCGAATATAGCTTATGCAACCTAAGAGGTCGTTATCATAGAGGCAAGACGTTCCTAAGCGGCGAACTATTTCGGAATTCAAATCACTTATTCATGTCTACAGCAAAATCTCGAATGATTCAACAAAGTTCGGACAAGGACAATTGGTATTTCGCATACGGCAGCAATTTGTCGAAGCAGCAAATGCTTCGGCGCACAGGTTCCATTCCGCCGTCTCGAGTTGTTTGGCTCGCTCACTATCAATTTGCTTTCCGAAGAGTCCTCGAGGGAAACGATGTGTTCGCGACCATACATCCCAAACAAGGCTCAATCGTGCACGGCGTAGCCTATCAATGCAGTCGAATTGCGATGATCCAGCTCGACCAATTTGAAGGTGTCGCAGAAAACTGTTACAGAAGGGAAATGGTAGATGTGACAGCTGGCTTCGGTGAGCTGTTGCGATGTATTGTTTACATCGGCCAAGCTTTCACGGAAGAATCCGCGCAGCCAAACGCGAGCTATTGGGATTCGATTCGAACAGGTGCACAAGAACACCGGTTGCCAATCGAATACATCAACGGATTGACGCGTCTCGCCGAACAATGCACTTAGACACCTGGCGGGAGAGAACACAAGACGATTCGTAGTTGGATTCGCCAGAATTCATTACGTTCTGAATTCTGGTGAATCCAGCTACGGTAGTCTTTCGCCTGCCGCTCGCCTTTAGCGAGACGTGGGCTTCTAGCCTGCGTCTGAATGTTTTCACAGGCTAGAAGCCTCTGCCACTTTTCCGCAATTTAGGCCGCGGGCTTAGACATTTCCGCCCAGACATCTCGAATGATATCATCCAATGAGCATGCGGGAGCATAACCGATGGCTTCCCTGATGCGAGTTAGATCGGGCACACGTCGTCGAATGTCCTCGAAATCATCGTCGTATGCTTGTGAATAGGACTGAAACTGAATCGTTGCTTTTGGATTGACAATCGCTACGACGCGTTTCGCCATCTCAAGAATCGAAATCGGTTGGTCTGCTCCAATGTTGTAAATGCGACCGTAGCTACTTTCTGTTTTCATGAGTGTCGTGACTGCATTCACAACGTCAGAGACGTGAGCGAAGCATCGTTCCTGTAATCCATCATCGTGTACCACCAGGGCTTTCCCTGCCATTGCAGCTTCGACGAATCGCGGCAAAACCATTCCGTATGCCCCCGATTGTCTTGGACCGGAAACGTTAAAAAAGCGTCCAATAACGATCTTCATCTGGCACTCTCGAACACAGGCAAGCGCGAGAAATTCGTCAATGGCTTTGCTGGCTCCATAACTCCAACGTGGTTTGGTTGTGGCGCCGAACACCAAGTCATCGTTTTCGCACCAAATGCTCTTCGGATTCTTTCCATAAACTTCGCTGGTGCTGGCGAGAAACATCGATACCGATCGTCCCGTCAAATGGAGCCTGCGAAGTTCCTCTAACAAGAGTTGCGTGGGATAGATGTTTCTATGAATCGTCTGGATGGGGTGTTTCGCGATCAATGCCACCCCAACAGCCGCTGCTAGGTGGTACACCACATCGACCCCTTCGCAAACTTCTCGAATCAAAGCTGGATCACCGAGATCGGCATGAATCAATTTCAATTTGGGGTGGCTCATGACTCGGCCCAAGTTACCTCGCTGGCCCGTGCTCAAATCATCAACGACCGTGACTTGATGGCCAAAGCTCAACAGTTTCTCTGTCAAATGGGAGCCAATAAAACCGTTACCGCCCGTTACTAGGATTTGCATTTAGATCGATAAGAGCGTAGAGAAAGGAATGCTGAATGGAGGGTATGGCAAAGACGTTTTCGCCGTCGAAGTTTCAAGATGTAGCGGTCAGGAGAGATTTGCCTGGCAGACGTTGCTAGCCAAGGGAAAACCATTCACGCTTCTGGTAAAACTTTCCGAATGGAGACTACTACGGTAAACTACAGGCACGGTTCGGCCAACACCGTTTGGGGACCTTTGTTAGCATTTGGATATTGATTATGGCACTTTTTCGCGTCAGGACTGGGAACACAATGAAAAACCGAGATGCCGCCAGACGACTCTTTGCAGCTTGCCTTGCCACCAGCCTGCTTGTTTCCCCGGCCGTAGGGCTCCAAAACGCGTTCGGGCAACAAGGTGCGCCGGCGAAAAGTCCTCAAAGCAAACCCGCCGCCCAGCCCGCCGCCAAACCCAAGGAATCCAGCGTCGCTCAGCTCTCGGACAAAGAAAAGCGTCAGGAAAAAGCTCGCGAAATTTTTGCAGATGCGGCCAACGCCCAAAACAATGGAGCTTTCCCGCTCGCGATCGAGCAGTGGACCAAACTGCTCAAGGAATACCCCACCGATCCGTTGGCCTCCAGCGCACGCCATTTCCTTGGGGTCTGTTACCTGCAACAGGAAAAAGCGGACTTTGTGGCTGCAATAGAACAATTCAAGCTTTCACTTCAGGACACAGAGCTAAAGCAGCGAGAAGAATCGCTGGTAAACCTCGGTTGGAGCCTTTATCAACAAGGGATGCTTGTCGAAGGAAATGTTCGAAAGCAATCCCTGAGTGAATCCGCGAAGGTCCTTGCCTCACTCATCGAAAAGTACCCCGACGGCAGCTTTGCAGATAAAGCCATGTTTTACGCGGGCGAGGCAGAGGCACGCTTAGGCAATTTGGACAAAGCCATCTCGCTCTACAGCCAGCTGCTCCAAAATCGGTCGATGGAATCATCGACAGTACGCCCCGACGCTCTGTTCGGATTAGCTCTTACATTCGATGAACAACAACAGTCCAAGCTTGCGAAGGAAAACTACGATTCGTTCCTTGCAAAATACCCGAACCATGCAATGTCGAAAGAAGTTCGACTTCGGGCGGCCGAGATCGCTCTCAAGGACGACCAAACAGAACAGGCAGTGCAGCTTCTAAAAGACGTTGTGGAAGCAAAGGATTTCGAAAAGAGCCCCAATGCTGACTATGCTCTCTATCGATACGGATTTGCATTGGCGAAACTTGGCAAGTTCAAGGAATCCTCCGATGTATACCAAAAGCTAGCGACCCTTTTTCCTAAGTCTCAGTTCTCCCAGAACTCCTCTTTGGCCGCTGGCCAAACGTTGATGAGAGACAAAAAATTCCCTGAAGCTTTGAAAGCATTTGAAGGATTGCTGGCAGCAAAAGACGATCGAGCCGCTGAAGCAGCCCATTGGATAAGCCAGATCTTGATCATTCAAGGAAAGCCTGGCGAAGCGATCCCTGTCGCACGAAATGCTCTCGAATGGGGTAGCAAATCCACCTCGGCAGCTCTCTTAAAGATGGACTTGGCAGACGGATTGTCCTCCACTGCCGACGGAAAAGCCGAAGCGAGAAAACTATATGAGCAGATTGCGGTCGAAAACGCGGACGACGCAATCGCACCTCGCGCCACATACAACGCGGCTTTTGCGGCCCTCCAAATCGGCGCCCAAGCCGACGCTCAGCGTTGGAGCGAAGCCTTTGCGACACGATTTCCAAATGATCCACTTGCATCCGACGTTGCTTACATTAGAGCTGAGTCGACGTTGCAACTCGGTCAACACGAATCGGCCGCCACGGCGTTCGAACAGCTGATCACTTCTGAACCCAAGAATCCAATGCGTTCCTCATGGGAGACGCGACTCGCAGCTGCTAGATATCTGAGTGGCCAATACGAGAAAGCGATTGAACTGACGAGCAAAGCGATAAAGGAAAAACAGGAGCCCATCGCTCGTGCCGAATCTCTTTTTCTTCATGGTGCAAGTCTCCTGAAACTCGAAAAGTTCGACCAAGCGATCGATGCATTGAAACAGTCGAACGAAGCCAGCGCTAAATGGGGGCAAGCAGACGAAGTGCTTGTGGTATTGGCCGAAGCTCAAAATGCAGGCGGCAAAAAAGAAGACGCCAAGAATACACTACAGAAAATCCTTAAGGAATTTCCGACTTCTCGATTCAAACCCCAGGTCGAATTCCGTCTGGGGCAACTCTCGGCTGCCATGAACGATTTTGATCGAGCTCTTGTCTCTTATGAGTCCGTTCTTTCAACCTCCAAAGACAAGTCGCTGCTTGATTACGCCGCGTACGGAAAGGCGTTCATCCTAATACAGCGGGAGCAATTCGAACCAGCTCTAAAGTTGCTTGAACCGATAGCGATGGATACACGAAACGACAGCGTCGGATATGAAGCCCGAGTTGCCAAAGCTATCTGTTTGCGTCAACTCGGAAAATCCGAGGATGCCGTCCAAGTTCTGAGCGAGTTGCTCAAGGCCAAGCTGCCAACGGACCAAAAACCTAAGGCGATCTATGAACTCGGATTGGCTTATAGTGCCTCCGACCAATATGAGGCTGCGATCGATGCGTTCCAAGCATTAATCGATTCTCACAAAAATTTCTCTCTGTTAGACAAGGCATATTATGAGCTCGCCTGGGCACTGAAGTCGCAAGGCAAAATCGAGCAAGCCAACCAAGTCTTCCAAACGATGGCAACGAAATTCCCCGAGAGCCCTCTTGCAGCCGAGGCTTATTTCCATGTTGGTCAAGCGGAATACGACAACTCCAAATTCGATCGAGCCATCAAAGCATACACGGTAGCTGCCACTCGCAGTGTTGACGCCAACCTCCAAGAAAAGTCGCTCTACAAACTCGGTTGGGCTTTCTTTCAACAGAAGGAATACGACTCCGCGATTGAGCAGTTCCGCAAGCAAACTCGAGAGTTCCCGAAAGGAAACCTCTTGGTCGACTCATCGTTCATGATCGCAGAGTGCTTTCTGAAACAAGAGAAGTACGGTGAGGCATGGCCGCAATACGAGATCACGCGACGCAGTATGGATGCAGTGGCGGATCAAGCTAGCGTAAGCGAGCAAGTCAAAGCGATGGTTTACTTGCACGGGGCTCAGGCAGCGCGAGAACTCAAGAAGTGGACCGAAGTTGAAAATTGGCTCGGCGCACTGAAGACCAAAGTCCCTAACTCTCCATTCTTGCCAACCGCAAAGTACGAGTTAGCTTACGCACGACAGAATCAAAAGAAGACCGTGGAGGCGATCCAACTCTACAGCGAATTGGCCGAAGAGCAACGAAACGAAATCGGTGCCAGATCGCGTTTCATGATGGGAGAAGTGTTCTTTGCGGATCGCGAATTTGCTAAGGCCATTTCCGAATTCCAGAAAGTCATGTTTGGATATGGTGGCACACAAGCTCCCAACGACATCAAAAACTGGCAAGCAAGAGCGGCATACGAAGCCGGTCGATGCAGTGAAGTCCTCATCGTCGATCAGAAGGGGGACAAGAAAAAGAAGGCCGTCGATGTGGCAAAGAAGTTCTATGAGTTTGTTGTCAACAATCATGAAAGCCACTCACTATCAAAGCAAGCCGGGGATAGGCTGACGGAGTTAAGCAAACTCTAAGTACGCAACCTCGTACTTGGATGCAGCGGGGCTTGGGGTTTCAAGCCCGAAGAGGTGTGAATTTATTCGTAGAACGGCCTTTTCAGGCCGTCGTTACTGCAAAAAACGGCCAATTTGGACGCCCTAAAAAGGCAACGCTGTTTCGCATTTTGTAGCGAAACTCGTCAAGAGTTTCGGTGGTTTATGCAATGCAGCCGAAAGTCTTGACGACTTTCGCTACAGAAAAGCCCAATTTACATTGAGCAGAATGCGAAACTGCGTTGCCTAAAGAGGTCGTCCTACATCTTTCCACAGCCTCTTCAGGCTTAGCAAGCGGCTTCGCTGTAGATGCGACCTGGCACGAAACATGGTACAATCAGTCAGTTATTGGCTGACTGAGCTATCTCGTTTTACCATTTCCGACGCTTGCAATGCGGGCCATTCAATGTTCGCATCTTCGTGAAGCCAAGTTTCCGCCCAATAAACATGCGTGATCAATCCAAATCGGTTACCATCGGGCTGCAAAACCGATTGGTGCTTGTCCAATTAACAGCGCTAATGGCTGTTTTTCACTTCGCGTCTTTGCCACTTTACTCCCAAGACCTGCCGGTTCTGACCACCATCGAGCAGATGCATCAAATCAAGCCAGAGGACCTGGCGAAAGAATTCCCGGTTGATCTCGAATGCATCGTCATGTGCTACGAACCGGATTGGGCGATTCTGTTTGTCAGCGATGGACGCGATGGGTTTTACGCCGGCAACCCCCGAAATCTGCCGCTCAAGCGAGGCGACCGAATTCGAATCCAAGGAAAACTAAACGAATACCGCGTCCCAACGAACTGCACCTATCAGCCCTCAGACAATGGAATCGATCTTCCTCGGGCCAAGGTCGTGGACTTCGAGAGACTTCAGTCGGCACTGGACGATAGTCAATTCGTGGAAATCGAAGGTCAGTTTATCGGAATCAACAGCGATAGTTCACAGACTTGCTTGGAGTTACGCACGCAAGAAAACGGTCGGTTTCGCGCGCTGATCAATGGCGGCAAGATTGAAACAAGTGTACTGCGGGGCATGTTGGGAAAGAGAGTTCGCATGCGAGGGGTTGTTGGTGCGAGGTTTGACGAATTTCAGCGGTGGAGCGGATTTCAAATCTGGCTCAGTTCCCCAGAGGATATCGAGGAACTAGAGAAACCAGGCGAGCCATTCTCAACACCCGTGAAGTCGATTTCGGAGCTTACAACGGAGTCCATTCTCGCATCCAATTCAAGTTATTTCCGAACCGAAGGCGTTGTGACCTATCAGCTATCCCCCTCCATGCTCCTTTTGCAGGACAGCTCTCATCAGCTGTTTATCGAACTGAACAAGGAAGGCGATTTGCCCCTCGACCGCTCCTACGAAGTGACAGGAACCTTGGATACCAGTGTTACGCCTCCTATCCTCAGAATGGCCGAAGTGACTCCGTCCCCGAGAACTTTTTCCATCAATAACACTGCTGCATTTCACTCGTTAGAAGAGCTTGTGGCGGGCGATTTTAGCGGAAAACTGGTTCAAACGGAGGGGACTTATTTCGGACCATTTGAGGTTCGAGGTCAGCATGGTTTTTTCCTCCAGTCGCAGAATTATCTCCTTCCAGTTTTCGTGGAAAGCGAGATGCTCAACGAGGTGGTAAAGGGGACGAAAGTCAGGACCGTCGGAATTTGGATTCAACAGAAGTCGTTGGTTGGATTCAATATTGGTTCACATGCTCTTCATGTCCGCACGAGCGGTGTTCAACTTGGTACCCAATTGCCCTGGTTGCTCATGTCGGTGATCGGCATTTCAGCTGCGGTCACGAGCTTGTGTGGAGCCTGGGTCGTAACCCTTCGCCAACAGGTACGACGCAAAACGCAACAAACGCAAGCACTCAATACCAAATTGACGAATGACCTTAAGGCACGAACCATTGCAGAGGAAAACCTTCGTACGGCAACTGCATATCTCGATGTTTACCGCAAGATTGTTGACCAGCATGCGATAGTTGCGGAAACCGATAGTGCGGGAACGATCATCCATGTCAATGAGGCTTTCTGCCGGTTTAGTGGATACACGCGAGAAGAGCTTATCGGTAAAAACCATCGCATTCTAAACTCTGGAGTTCATCCATTATCCACTTGGACTCAAATGTATAAGTCTGTCGCCGACTTAGGTTATATGCATGGCGAGATTTGCAATCGCAAAAAGAACGGGGATTTGTATTGGATTGACACGACTATCGCTTCACTTTTTGGCAACAATGGAAAGTTGCGAGGTTATTTCGCGATCAGCACCGACATCACCTCCCTTAAAGAAGCGCAAGTACAAGCCGAGTCAGCGAATCGCAGCAAGAGCGAATTTCTTGCAAACATGAGCCATGAAATTAGGACTCCGATGACAGCCATACTCGGGTACGCTGACATTCTCGCCGAGCAATTAGATGACGGAAAGAACTCAAAGACAGCCATCGAATGCATCGAAACGATCCGCAGAAATGGAGAGCACCTGCTTTCGATCATCAACGACATCTTGGACATCTCCAAAATTGAAGCCAATAAGATGACGGCAGAGAAAATCAGTGTTGCCCCGATTCAACTGGTTCAGGAAGTCGTCGATCTGATGCAAGTGAAATCCAAGGCAAAAGGACTGACGCTGAAAACGAAGTTCGATGCAAGTGTTCCACAAGTAATCCAAACGGACCCAACGCGACTCCGTCAAATTTTGGTCAATTTGGTTGGAAATGCGATCAAATTCACCGAAATCGGTGGGGTTACGATCAGCGTTCGCAAGGATATCCATCAGCCCGACCAAATCTACTTTGATGTCATCGATACTGGCATTGGTCTTCGAGACAATCAGTTTGCGAACTTGTTTCGCTCCTTCGAACAAGCAGACACGTCCATGACACGAAAATTTGGTGGAACAGGTCTTGGATTACGAATCAGCAAACGATTGGCTGAAATTCTGGGTGGAACCATCACAGCCAACACTTCGCAAAGCGGCGGCTGCATTTTCACTGCAAGTGTCGCCGTGGGATGTTCGGTTTATGACGATTCAGGTGCTGTTTTGCCTAGCTTCAGTCCAACTCAAAGATTAGATACCAATCACGAAGCACAGAACCTGCCAACAGCTTCTTTGAACGCGAATGCCCTTTCTGGTTATCGAATATTGCTAGTCGAAGACGGTCCGGACAATCAACGTTTGATCTCGTTTCATCTTCGCAAAGCAGGCGCAACGGTAGAAATTCTTGAAAACGGGAAATTGGCAGTTGAGCGATTCACGCATGACGGATCTGTCGATGGTGAACTGACACGCGTTCGAGACTTTGATGTGATTCTGATGGACATGCAGATGCCTGTCATGGATGGATACGAAGCAACTCGTATCTTGAGACAAAAAGGGTGCCGCATTCCCATCTTGGCCGTGACCGCTCATGCAATGGATCTCGAACAAGCGAAGTGCATTGACGCTGGTTGCGATTCCCGTTTGACGAAACCCATAGACAAGAATTCGCTCATTGATAACTGCGCCCGCTGGGGAGCCATGAGCTCGCCCTTGCGAGTCTAGCTTGAGTGCTTTGCGGATTTATCTCGAACTTAAACCAATTGGATTCCACATGAAAACACAACTCATTTGTCTAATTCCTTTTCTCTTATTTGTGTCGGCTTGTTTTGGAGACGAAAATCCGAAATCGAAAGGGACAAAGACTCCAGAGCGTATTGCATTATGGGACGGCCCCGCACCTGTGGGAGATGGAGCCGCAGAGGAAGCAAACGCATGGATTACCGTCCATCGCCCCGCCGTCAACAGCAGCCAAACTGCGATCGTGATTTGCCCTGGCGGAGGCTATGGCGGCTTAGTTGTGGAGCCCGAAGGGCATGGAATTGCGGCATGGCTAAACAAACACGGAATCACCGGCGTCGTCCTCGAATATCGGCTACCCAAAGGACGTCATGCAGTCCCGCTTTTGGACGCTCAACGAGCCATTCGAACCGTTCGCTCCAATGCGAAAGCTTGGGACCTATCGCCTGAAAAAATCGGCATCATGGGATTTTCCGCAGGTGGTCATCTCGCTTCGACTGCAGCAACCCACTTTGATGACGGAAAAGCCTCAGCAGCCAACGTTATCGATCAAACCAGCTGCCGTCCGGACTTTGCCATCTTGGTCTATCCTGTAGTAACGTTGCTCGGCGACAAAACCCATTCAGGCACGAAAGCCAATTTGCTCGGCAAGGAACCGTCGCCTGATCTCGTGAAGCTGTACTCCAATGAATTGCAGGTGACGTCCCAAACACCGCCAATGTTCCTCGCACATGCACTGGATGACAAACCTGTTCCACCGGAAAATAGCCAAGCGCTGTTTGCGGCTCTTCAAGCGAACAAGGTACCGGTAAAGTACCTAGAACTTCCATCGGGAGGTCATGGCTTAAACGGATACAAAGGCCCCATGTGGGACGCTTGGCAGGAGCAATCACTCG
>CANHVO010000100.1 GCA_947463915.1 Planctomycetaceae bacterium | reverse complement strand
CCCTTCGTCGATGGCTTCGCGCAGCGTCTGAGCCGCTTCGTTGAGCGTGGTACGGCGAAGCGAACGTTGCATGTTTGGCCAGGCAATCGCCAAGAGCCCTACCATCAACACCAAGACAATCATCAACTCAAGCAATGAAAAGCCCCGCATGGAGCGATTGGCTCGTAATGATTTACTCATGATAGTTTTGTATCCATACTAAGCGCATCTGCTTTTGTTTTCATTTCGTTGCGAAACTCGTCAAGAGTTTCGGTAGCTTAGACAATGCAGCCGAAAGTCTTGACGACTTTCGTTACACAAAAACCTGCTTTTAGCAGCGGAAAATGCTTCACCGCGTTGCCTAAAAGGGGCGAGGGGAGAAAACACTCTTAAGAGCGGAGAAAACACTCTTAATTCGACGATTTGGATTTAGAACTCGAATCCGAAGCGTCATCCGTGCTTTCGGGTTGATTCGAGATATCGTCGCTTGTGCCAGGTTGCCGATCTGGGCCCAATGAGAAAATGCGAGGAAAGTCCGAGGTATCCGACTTGGAAGTTGAACTGCTGCCACTATCTGCAGCTCCATCGGTACCAAACTCGTATTGAAAACTGCTTCCCCAAGGGTCTTTAGGAAGCTTGCCACCTTCGATGTACGGACCATCCCATTTTTTGGCGAGGGACTCATCTTCGGGAGCGCTCACCAAAAGCTCCAGACCTTCTTCGGTCAACGGAAATGTCTTCATGTCCGCTGCGTACATCTTGAGTGCGGAGGCGAGATTGCCGATTTGAGCCTGGGTTGTTCGGATGTCGGCTTTCTTTTGCGAGCCCAAGAGTCGTGGCCCGACAATCGCCATCAAGCCGACCAAAATGATCAAAACGATCATCAATTCGAGCAACGTCAAACCGCGACGCGAACGTCTAGACTGTCGAAGTAGCATAGTAAATCCTTATAGGTGGGAAGGTATTGTTAGGATGGTGCCGCGAGAAAAGCAGCGTGGTGGGAGGGAATGGTGGGTAATGCAATTGCTCATCAGTCTGCTTGCATCAGAGTATTTTATCCAACAGACGAGTTTAGGTCAAACACGGGCAATAACACCCCGACGATCACGAACATAACCATGCCGCCAATCAGAATCAGCATCAACGGCTCGATCATCCTGACAATCACTTCTAGACGGCGTTCGATCCGATTGTCAATACGATCTGCAATCTTAATGAGGACTTCATCAAGCGTATTCGACTCCTCCGCAACCCGAATCATTGCCATTACTTGGGGGGGGATAAGTCCGCTTGCCGCCAAAGGTTTCGAAAGAGTATCGCCGGCCGTCACATTTTCAGCCGATTTCATCATCGCTTCGGCCAAGAGCGTATTTCCTGTCGATTCACTGCTAATTCGCAGGGATCGGAGCAATGGAACACCATTGCGGAGCATCGTCCCAAGCACACGGCAAGCTCGCGAGACAGCGGCGTCATGGAATATCGAGCCAACCATCGGCGTCTTTAACTTCACACGGTCCATGATGCGTCGACCTGTCGCAGTCTGAGTGGCCCGATAAACACCAAAAGCGATCGCGGCCAATACGGGAACGACGATCAACCCATAGTTGAGCATCGCATGACTTGCCCCCAAAAGGACGATGGTTATCAGTGGCAGCCCCGTCCCATTTTGTTCAAGCCGATCAAAAAAGGGTTGAAATTTAGGGACCAAAAATACGATCATGAGCGAAGTGATGATGGTCCCCACAATCCCCAAAATGATCGGGTAGGTCAATGCCCCAACGATCTTGCTTCGCATTTCATCTTGTTTTCGCAAGAACAAGGCGGTGCGCTGGAGGGCTTCTTCGAGGAACGCGCCCTCCTGGCCAGCTCGGACCATGCTCAAGGTGAGTTCGGAGAACATCGCGGACTCTTTGCTCATGGCGATGTCCAAGCTATCCCCTTGCGCGACCGCATCATGGATTCGCATCGTGATCTCTTTGAGCTTGGCGTTCTCGGTTGCTTCAGACAGGATCCTAAGCGACTCAAGCATCGCCACGCCGTTGCTGAGCAAGTCCGCAAGTTGAGCGCAGAAGTCGGCGGTTTGCTCCTTGGACACTCGCACGGGAAGCGAGATCGTCATCCAAGGTGCCTTGTTGGCTTGATGGTCCACTAACGACATTGGAAACAATGACTGAGCTCGCAGTCGCTGCATGGCTTCCGAACGGGTTGCAGCATCGATGGTCCCAGATAGTTTTTGGCCGGTACTGGATTTCGCGGTATAAGCAAAGTTGGCCATCGAACTTAATCCGCTTTCGTCACACGGACGATTTCATCGATAGTGGTAACTCCCGCCAGTACTTTGTTCCAGCCGTCCATTCGCATGGTCTCCATGCCATTCTTGACCGCCACTTGTTTGATCGCGTTCGAGGTGCCTGTTTGTGTCATCATTTGACGGATCTCTTCGTTGGTCACCAAGAGCTCGTAGATCCCCAATCGACCGTGGTATCCGGTCCTGCGGCAACTTTCGCAACCGACGGGGCGATAAAGTGTCAACTTCGGATCAAGTCGATGTTCGACAGGGAAATCATCGGGCAAGTCTGTGGAGTTTGGTTGATATTGCTCCTTGCAATCGTCGCATAACACGCGTACCAGGCGTTGCGCCAAAACACCTTCGACGGTGCTCGCTACCAAGAACGGTTCGACCCCCATATCGCACAACCGCATGAAGGCACTAGCCGAGTCATTGGTGTGCAGGGTGCTAAAGACCAAGTGCCCGGTCAACGAAGCTTGTGTTGCGTTTTCGGCCGTTTCCAAATCGCGGATTTCACCGACCAAGACCACATCGGGATCGTGTCGCAAGATCGCGCGCAAACAGGCGGCAAAGCTGAGACCAACCTTGGTATGAACTTGAATTTGATTGATCCCTTCGAGCTGATATTCGATTGGATCTTCGGTCGTGACGATCTTGATGTCTTCCGATTTGATCTCGCTCAAGGCGCTGTACAAGGTTGTTGTTTTTCCTGAACCCGTGGGACCGGTAACGAGCACAATACCGTGTGGAAGCCGAATGAGCTTTTGGAATTTTTCGTAGACCGATTCTGGCATTCCAATGCCTCGCAACGAGAACTTCAGATTCGACTTATCGAGCACCCGCATCACAACGCCTTCACCGTGAAGCATCGGGATGATGGAGACTCGCACATCGATCTCACGCCCCGCTACACGGAGCTTGATGCGTCCGTCCTGCGGTACTCGCTTTTCTGCGATGTTCATCTTGGCCATAATCTTCAATCGGCTGATGATCGCGGCCCGAAACTGGTTCATCTCGGGTGGAGTTGGTTGTTTCTGAAGAACACCGTCGATGCGATGACGGATCTTGAGGCCTGCTTCCTGGGACTCGATATGAATATCGCTAGCTCGCGCTTGAATGGCTTCGCTAAGAATTTCGTTGACCAAGCCAACCACGGAAGCTTGCTGAGCTTCTTCGGCGTCTTCAAGACTATCTGGATCGATCCCCTCGAGCATTTCGACATCGCCGGACTGCTGTCGTTGGAGAGCGATCAAACCATCGATCGTTTCCGAACCGACACCGAGATGGCGTTTGATGAGTTTCTGAACCGTGTCATGAGCAGCCATAACCGGCCGAACCTCGACCTCCATCGCGGACGCGACCGAATCGATGGCAGCAAAGTCAAAAGGGTTGCTAACTGCCAGTCGGAGCCAACCCGTGCCGCGTTCAAGCGGGAAAACGGTATGTCGGTGAATGAGTTTCGCGGGAAAACCGTCCAACGTTTCCGGTGCGATGTCGCCGCTATCGGACTCGAGCCAATCGAGATTCATGGAGCGAGCGCTAGTTGCCAGCAATTCCAACGGGCTATTGAAGGACCACTGTTCCGCAAGGGTTTCCAGCGAATCCCCCAAGCTCAAGCAATCGGCCAATTGACGCAATTGCACCGAGTCAAGCAATGGATGCATTCCATTGGAATTCGAGATCATCGTGTCAATCCGTGGGTACGAGTACGGCTTCGCAGCGCGAACGAAAAAGGCTTAAGCAGTCGTTCGGGAAACATGAGAAGCAGAAACAACAAAGGTGGGGGACTTTCCATACCGGGGTACAGGGAAGTCAGGAACAATGGGTGGGAGGGAAGGTGGGCTTTTCGTTTAAATCGGCAAGTTTCGACCTAGAGTATAGTCAAAGAAGCGGCTAATTGACTACCAGAAACCCCGTTTTGGCAACGCCGCGAAGCATTTTGTGGCGAAAGCAGTATTTTGCAGCGAAACTCGTCAAGAGTTTCGGTCGTTTCTGCGATGCAGCCGAAAATCTTAACGACTTTCGCTACGCAAAGGCCTGTTTTTTGCACCAAAAATGCTGCACAGATGTTGCCGTGTCGAGAAATTGCAGCGGCCAAGGCAAGTGCTTTTGAATCCATCAAATTCAGCAAAAAAAGCTGGGGCGTAAGGACTCGAACCTTAACAAACAGAGTCAGAGTCTGTTGTGCTACCATTACACCACGCCCCAAGGACGGCTGCAGTATAGGGTACTTCGGCTACGCGTCCTAGGGCAGGATTTTGCATGCTGCGTAGGATTTTGTGAATCAAGAAGAATTGAATGAATTGGCTTTTGGTAGGGCGGAAAAGTAATGTCAACCTTCACGAATCTCCTTTTCCATATCGTTTACAGTACCAAGTTTCGTAAGCCGACGATTGAAAAAGCTTGGCAAGACGAGCTGTATGGGTATGTTGGCGGAATCATCCGTGAAAACAAAGGCTCGTTGATCTGCATGGGCGGAGTTAAGGACCACGTTCATTTGCTGGCAAAGCTTTCTCCGACCATCGCGATTTCGGACATGCTTCGGCTAATCAAAACGAATTCATCGAAGATGGTCAATGAGCGGATCAGACCCAAGACAACGTTTGAATGGCAGGTGGGTTATGGTGCTTTTTCCGTTAGCGAGTCGCAGGTTGGCAAGGTCAAGGATTACATATTGAATCAAGAGGAACACCATCGGCATCGGACGTTTCAAGAGGAGTTTATTGCCATGCTGGAACGCCATCAGATCAAGTTCGATCCTAAATACGTTTTTGAACAGGAAGTCATACAATGAAGACGTATCAAGAAGCACGATGAATCATCACCAGAAATCGGAGTTGTGTTCGCAATGCGATTCACGCCGCAACGCGGCGGCCACAAGCCGCGAAGCGGCGTAAAGATGTAGCCATGGGCGCGAGCCCATGGACGGCGAAGAAATAGGCGAGAGAGTTTAGTCCCGGAGGGACGATAGGAGCGTCGTTTCGTTTCGCCCCGTTGGGGCTTGTTGTAGATTTTTGCAATATTCCCATGGGCTCGCGCCCATGGCTACAACGTTCCGTCCCGTTGGGACTCACTTTTCCATGCGATTGGGGCTAACCTTTTCGCCTAATCGCCTTAACTCTATTTCTTTTCGTTCTTGAATCCGGCCTCGAGCAATTCTTTGTAGCCTGACTTAAGCGGTCGAACCTCATAGCCGTACTTTGCGATAATTTTGCCGGCCTTCAGCGAACGATATCCCACCATGCAGTGGGTATAGACAATGGTGTCCTTGGGAAGTTTTTCCCGTAGGGCCTTCTCGTCAAATTTGTCCTGGAGATCGCGCCACGGGAGATGAACTGCACCTTCGATGTGGCCATCGTTCCATTCCACAAGCTCGCGGACGTCCACAAGAACTGCTTTCTTTTCGTCTATCCGCTCTTTCACTGTCTTGAGCGAATCCTTGGTGTGTTCGAGCTCGTCGATCGGGAGCAAAACCACGGTTTGGAGAGTGAAAGCGAAAAAAGTTAGCAACGTCAGCATTTTAAAAACCTGCCTGTCGGTTGAGGGCTGTTAGAAATCTCGCCGGGAATCGAAGCGATTTTAGCGGAACGGGACGGCCTTTGCACAGACTGAAGATTTCGCAAGTCTCTAAACCAAATCCAAACGAAAAACCAGAATCCAACGGCGACACAATCAATTACGCTAATAGAAGAAGCTTCTGTTATTCGGAGTGACTACAATGCACCGTCTCGAATTGAGCTCACTTGTATCGAAAATTCCACAATGAAACTCGTTTCCGCGAAGGAAATCAAAGGACTTTCTTTAGGAGGTGGGTACTCTTGTACCGAAGGTTGCACTATACTTGGAGTTCCTTCCCGGCAAACCGTGAGCGGTCAGCCGATAGAAAATCCCCACCTACATACCAAAGTTTTCCTGTCGTGAATGCTTTGTCGTTTTAACCCGACTCGTTTGTTTCACAATATATCCCTAACTTTCGGACCCCAATCAAAATGAGATGTCTCGGCAATCCACTTGGTCGTCGTGGTTTTATGACCGTTGGAGCCCTTGGTGGGCTTGGGCTTACCATGGGAGATCTGTTTCGATCGCGGCAAGCGATGGCGGATCAAAAGAAGTATGACTTCATGGAAGCCAAGGCAGAGAGTGTGATTCACATTTTCTTGCCGGGCGGAATGGCTCACCAAGAGTCGTTTGATCCAAAGCCTTACAGCCCGCTTGAGTATCGAGGGGAACTCGGGGTCGTTAAAACAAAGACTGGGGATATTTTTTCGGAGACGCTTCCCAAGTTGGCTTCGATTTCGGATCGGTTGACGGTCCTGCGAGCGATGACTCACGGTGAGGCGGCTCACGAGCGTGGCACGCACAACATGTTCACGGGCTACAAGCCTTCGCCGGCGTTGGTCTTCCCAAGTTTTGGTTCTGTCATCAGCCACGAGTATGGACCGCGAAACAATCTGCCACCGTATGTGGCAGTGCCCAATTCTCCGAATGAGTTTGCCGGAACGGGCTATTTGAGTTCGTCATATGGACCGTTCAGTTTGGGAGCTGATCCAGCGAACCAAGGCTTCAAGGTACAGGATTTGAATTTGGGCGGTGGAGTCGACGCGGCCCGTTTTGATCGACGCCGCTCTGCGTTGGAGGCGGTGAATTCTTACTTTGCCGACAAGCAAAAATCGGACAACATCGCTGCGATGGATACGTTCTACCAGCGAGCCTACTCCTTGATTAGCAGCGACAAAGCGCGAGAAGCGTTCAATATTGATGCAGAGGACAATGGTCTTCGCGACAAATACGGACGAAACGTGGCTGGCCAGCGGCTGCTCATGGCTCGACGATTGGTTGAGTCCGGTGTTCGGTTCGTAACCGTTACGTACGGTGGTTGGGACATGCACACCGGAATCGCCGGTGCAATGCGACGCGACACGCCGCCGCTCGATCAAGCCTTAGCGGCATTGATCGAAGACCTTGAGTCTCGCGGTTTGCTCTCCAAGACACTCGTTATGGTCAGCAGCGAATTTGGTCGTACTCCAAAGATCAATAACGAAGCTGGCCGAGATCACTGGCCGAAGGTGTTCTCCGTCATGTTGGCTGGTGGTGGAGTGAAAGGTGGCTTGGTTTACGGTGCGTCCGATGCGACCGCAACGGAACCTGAATTTGATCCTGTTTCGCCTGAGGATTTGGCAACCACCATGTATCACTTGCTCGGTATTGTTGCCGACAAAGAACTGATGGCCCCCGGCGACCGCCCAATCGAAATCTGCGATGGCGGCAAGCTGATCAAAGATATTTTGGCATAGTTGATATGCAAATTTGTTTCGTTTAACAGTCAGCCGAAGGCGTACTGTCAGTACTACAGCGTGCGACTACGCCTGACTGTTAAAGGACAAAATCAGCTAGTTAGCTGAATCAAGAGATTTACAAACCTGGACAGGAAATTCAAACAGCGATGTCTGCAACAAGTGATCTTCGGCGCAACTATTGGTTCGCAACTGCGTTGGTATTGTTATCCGTTTCGATCATCTCAGCATCGGAACCAGAAGCGAATTCGTTGTCGGTTGTCGGGGTTCAGCGTGGCGCCTCGGTTGAAGTGACCATTTCTGGTGCTCGGCTTGGCGACGCTCACTCGTTGCTTTTTTACACACCTGGACTCACAGCAACCAATATCACAAAGGTCGATGACAACAATATCAAGGCGACGATTCATGCTGCCGCAGAAACAGCCTGTGATCTTCATGCCTTTCGAGTGGTGACCAATACGGGCTTGAGCAACATACGGTTGTTCAATGTATCTGCATTGCCTTCCGTTGCTGAAGTTGAACCGAACAGCGAGTTTCAAAAAGCTCAAGCGATTGCATTCAACTCGACCGTCGACGGAGTGGTCCTAAATGAAGACGTCGATTATTTCGAAGTCGAACTCAAGCAGGGCCAGCAAATGAACGTCGAGCTAGAGGGGCTTCGCCATGCTTACCTCAACGACTTCTTCGATCCCTATGTTGCAGTGTACGACGCAAAACGATTTGAGATCACGGCCAGCGATGACTCCGTGATCCTTCAGCAGGACTGCCTCTGCTCCATGGTGGCTCCAGCCGACGGAAAGTATATCATCGAAGTTCGTGAGAGCAGCTTCGGTGGCAACGAACGAGCTCGCTATCGACTGCACGTTGGCAGCTTCCCAAGGCCCGTTGCGATCGTCCCAAGCGGTGGGCCTCCGGGGCAGCCACTTGTTGCTACTTGTATCGATCTATTGGGCAACTCCTGGCAGGAAACATTCGATATGCCGGCTCAGCCGACGGAGGCATTTCGTGTTTGGTCCAAGAAAGATGGACAGCTATCCCCCTCGCCAAACTACATGTCTGTCAAGTCTATCACAAACGTGTTGGAAGTAGAGCCGAATGACGACCACAATGCGCTGACCGTAGCGACGCCTGTACCGGTCGCTTTTAATGGTGTTCTTGAGAAGGAAAAGGATCGGGATTGTTGGTTGTTCGAAGCGAAAAAAGACCAGCAACTCGAGATTCGAGTTCATGCTCGCAAGCCGATGCGATCCAATGTCGATCCAGTGCTGCAGGTATTGAAGATGGGTGCGGGTGCGTTGGCTGGAAACGACGACAGCAATGGTCCTGACTGTTACCTACAATTCAAAGTTCCAGAGGATGGCAAGTACGGCCTTTGCGTTTCGGATCACTTGGGCCGATTTGGAAAACATTTTGTTTATCGCGCCGAAGTACTTTTGCAAACGCCTGAAGTCGGCACGACGGTGAACGAGCAAAATCGATATGTATCGCAGGTCGTCAATGTTCCACGGGGCGCTCGAATGGCGATCGAAACAAATGTTGTCCGTAAGTTTTTGGGTGGCGAAGCGAGAATCATCGCTCCTGAATTGCCTGCCGGCATGAGCCAATCGGACGCGGTTTGTCCTCCGGATTTAGGTACCATTCCGATGATCTTCCGAGCTGACGCAGGGGCTGCGAATGCGGGCAAGTTAGTCGACTTGATGGCTACTATCGCAACGTCGCCGCAAACCAATGTTTCAGGTCCGTTGAGCCAACGAACGCAGCTGGTTCGAGGTCAAAATAATGTCGACGTATGGGGGCGGTTCGATGACAAATTGGCCGTTGCCATTGTTGAGCCAGCTCCATTCGATATCGAAGTGGTATTGCCGCAGGTACCTTTAGTGAGAAACGGCTCCATGACCTTAACAGTCAACGCAAAACGCAATCCTGGTTTTGACAAGCCGATTAATCTGCGATTGCTCAGCGCACCTCCAGGCGTCGGTTTCTCTGCAGTAACCATTCCCGCCGGTCAATCGACGATCGGGCTTCCCATTACGGCCAACGGTGGCGCAGCGATCCGCAAGTGGCCGCTGGTGATCATGGCAACTTCCGAAAATGGCTTTGGACCTATCCATATTGCCTCCGAGTTCGTACCTGTCGATGTGACAGAGCCACTGTTTGAGTTCAAGTTCCAGAAGACGATGGCTGAACAAGGCAAGCCCGTAAATGTTGTAGTCAATACAACGCAAAAGCGACCCGTGGAAGGAGTCGTTGAGGTTGAGCTTCTAGGCATACCACCTGGAACTCAATTGGCGACTCCGAAGGTGCCGTTTGCTGCCGATGGCACCCAAGTTGCTTACACGCTTCAGGTGCCACCGGAAACAAGACCGGGCAATTACAAGACTATCGTTTGCCGCGTAACGGTGACAAGCGACAAGGGTGTGATTACGCAAACCAACGGAAACGGCGAAGTTCAGATCGATGTTCCGATTGCTCCTCCAGCGGCTGCAGTAGCTGTTGCGGCACCTATGCCTGCTCCGGTAGCTCCACCCGTGGAAGCTGCCGCGAAGCCCCTGACACGTCTCGAAATGCTTAAGCAACAACGAGGAAAACAGTGAAAAAGTTTTTGATCTTAGCTACTAGTTCCTTTGTCTTTTCGGGGGCTTTTTCTGGGGCATTCGTTGTCATTGGACAAGAGCCAGCTGCTCCAGCCGCAGTGCCCGCAACGCCGCCAGCAACCGCAGAAGCCGCGGTTCCACCTCCTGCCGCGCCCGCAGCGACACCCGCGCCAGCGCCTGCAGTTCCTCCGGTTCCCGCTACTGCCGTGGCGCCTGCTCCAGTGGCAGCTTGGCAATCGTTGGCTATTTATCCACCGGTTATCAAGCTCAGTGCCAAGTCCGATAGTCAGCACGTGATTGCCGTTGCAACGCGATCGGATGGAATCACTCAAGATGTCACTGAGCAAGCCGAGTGGAAGATCTCAAATCCAGAATTAGCACAGCTTGAAAGCACGGTTCTTACCCCTAAGACCGACGGTAACTCGCAGATAACGGTCCAGTGGCAAGGCCTTTCCGCCAACGTCGAACTGCAGGTGACCAACTCGCAATTGGTTCGCACGGTCAGCTTCGAAAGCGATGTGATGCCAATTCTGACCAAGGTCGGCTGCAACACGGGATCGTGCCATGGTGCTGCACGCGGGAAAGACGGATTTCGATTGAGTCTTTTCGGATACGACCCAGCTGGTGACTACCAACGCATCACTCGTGAAATTGGAATCCGGCGGATCAACTTAGCCGTCCCCGATCAAAGCTTGATGCTGCTCAAGGCGACAGGTGCCGTTCAGCACTCCGGTGGAAAGAAAATCGAAATCGGAAGCAAGCACTACAAAACGCTTTTGACATGGCTGCAAGCTGGGGCACCCGTTGACGCTGTCAAGCCTCCTGCGGTTACGGCCGTTGATTTGTATCCGAACCAAGCGGTAATCGAGGGTGACACGTCCAAGCAACGACTTGTTGCAGTGGCGACCTACGCGGATGGTACACAACGGGACGTATGGGATCTCGCTTCGTTTACCACGAACAACGAACGAACTGCAGCGGTTGCTTTCGATGGCCAGATTACGAGCGGCGTTCGAGGTGAAGCGTTCGTCATGGCCCGGTTTGATACGTACACCGTTGGCTCGCAGGTGCTTGCGTTGCCGGCTCAGCTTCAGTTTGCGAATTCCAGCACAGCCGCAAGTTACGTCGACAAGCTGGTCGATGCAAAGCTGCAAAAGCTTCGATTGCCCTCCAGTGGCGTTTGCTCTGACGAGGATTTTGTTCGACGGACGACCATCGACATCACGGGATTGCTTCCAACAGAAGAGGAAACCGCTGCGTTCCTAGCAAACGCAGAACCGGACAAGCGAGCCAAGTGGATCGATACTCTTTTGGATCGCAAGGAGTTTAGCGAGATTTGGGCCATGAAATGGGCGGACTTGCTCATGATCAAAAGCAAGAATGACGTCAGCTACAAAGCGGCTTATCTCTATAACAACTGGCTAACAAACAAGATCGCATCAAACACTCCCATCGATCAGATCGTTCGCGAATTGCTAACGGCTACAGGTGGTACTTTCCAAAATCCTGCAACCAATTTTTATCAGGTAGAGCTGGATCGTTTGAAGCTGGCTGAGAATGTTGCGCAAACCTTCATGGGAATTCGTACTCAGTGCGCACAGTGCCACAACCACCCGTTCGATCGTTGGACGATGAACGACTACTATGGATTCACTGCATTCTTCTCTCAGGTCGGACGCAAGCAGAGCGAAGATTATCGTCAGCTATTGATATTCAATGGCGGTGGTGGAGAAGTGAACCATCCCGTGGGCGGTGCGGTCGTGCAGCCGAAGTTTCTTGGTGGGGCAAAGCCTGACGTAAGCGGAAAAGACCGTCGCGTTGTTTTGGCTGATTGGATCACGAGCACAGACAACCCTTACTTTGCCAAGAGCATCTCGAATCGAATCTGGGCTCACTTCACGGGTGTTGGAATCGTAAATCCTGTTGACGACTTCCGTGCAAGCAATCCACCCAGCAATCCCGAGTTGTTGGATGAGTTAGCAAAGCGATTGGTCGAGTACAAGTTCGATACGAAACGACTGGTGCGAGACATTTGCAACTCGGTGACCTATCAGCGATCTTGCACACCCAACGAGCAAAACCAATTGGATGAAAGGAACTATTCGCATGCGAGTGTCCGCAGAATTCCTTCCGAGAGCATGCTGGACTGCATTTCGCAAGTCACCGAGACCAAGGAGAAATTCCGTGGGCTTCCTATCGGTGCACGTGCAGTTCAAATTGCAGACGGTGCGACCAGCAACTATTTCTTGACCTCGTTTGGTCGGAGTGCCAGAACAACGGTTTGTGCCGACGAAGCCACAACCGATCCTTCTCTGTCGCAAGCGTTGCATTTGATCAACGGGAACACCACCTCAGGCAAAATCAATCAAGGGGCTCTTTTGAAGAAATGGAAAGAGCAAGGACTCGTAAAAGAAGCGATCATTGAAAAGATTTACCTTCGCTGCTTGAGCCGTAAACCGACCGAGTCCGAACGAGCAAATCTTATCAAAATGATTGCGGAATCTGCGAATGAAGACCAGGGGTTGCATGACGTTTTCTGGGCCGTTTTGAACAGCCGGGAATTCATCTTCAATCATTAGTAGCTTGTTGATCCCAACCCGAAGCGTGAGCGAGGGGCGTGCGGAATTGTCCCTCGCTTACGCTTCGGGTTGGGGCGATTTGAGGTGCCGCTCGCTTATGGCTGTTTTTCCTAAACCAAGTTTTACCGTGAATCCACTTCGATGAATCAACGTCTTTTTCAAGTAGCTCGTGTTCAACGGATTGTTCATTGTTTGGCGGTTGTCTCTTCTGCCGCCTTCGCAAACTTTGCGTTTGCGGAGGAGCCCACGAAGATCACATACGAGGATCACGTCAAACCGATTTTCCGAGAGCATTGCACCTCATGTCACAATGCCAATGACAAGAAGAGTGGACTTGCATTGGACACCTACCAGGCGGTAATGGCTGGCGGTAGCGGTGGTGATGTCGTCACTGCGAATGATTTGGATGCATCCAGATTGTATGCGTTGACCGCTCACAAAGAACAACCCTTTATGCCGCCGAATCAGGATATGATTCCACAGGCCAAAGTGGACATGCTCAAGGTTTGGATCGAGCAAGGCATGCCCGAGAACAGCGGATCGGCGATCAAGAAGCCGAAGGCCAGCGCGGCGGCATTGGGGATGGTCTCTGCGGCGAGGCCGGAGGGCGCTCCTCCGATGCCGACAACGATGATCAAGCAGACACCTTTTTTTACGCCGCGTGCAGCGACCATTTCGGCGCTTGCTGCTAGTCCATGGTCTCCGCTCGTTGCAGTGGGTGGGCAAATGCAGGTATCGCTTTATCACAGTGAAACAGGCCAACTGCAAGGTGTCATTCCATTCCCAGAAGGGGAGCCGCAATCGATTACATTTTCCCGAGATGGAAAATTGATCCTGATTGCAGGGGGCCGACACAGCGCGTCCGGTTGTGCTGCTCTTCATGATATTGCAACGGGAAACCGAATCGCGCGCGTCGGGGATGAATTGGATATCGTCTTTGCTGCGGACATCAGCGATGACAACCAATTGATTGCTATGGCTGGCCCGCAAAAGATGGTTCGCGTCTATGAAACGTTAACAGGGAACTTAAAGTACGAACAAAAGAAGCACACAGACTGGATCTACGCTGTTCGCTTTAGCCCAGACGGACTCTTGTTGGCAACCGCCGATAGAGCGGCCGGATTGGTGGTCTGGGAGTCGCAAACAGGCCGCTTGTTCCAAGACTTGGCAGGGCACAAAGGTGAGATTCGTTCTATCGCTTGGCGGCCAGACTCACTAGGGCTCGTCAGCTGTTCGTTTGATGGAACCATGAAGATGTGGGACATGAACGAAGGGAAGCTGATTAAGTCTTGGGATGCGCATGGAGGTGGAGTTGCTGCAGTGGCGATTTCCAACGATGGCGTTATGGCGTCGACGGGTCGAGACAACAAAGTGAAAGTGTGGGATGCGGGAGGAAACGCGGCAGGTGAGATGCCCGCTTTGGTTGAAGCAGGGCATGAGGTTGCCATCACTGTGGATAGCAAGCAGGTCATCGCAGGTGATTGGGCAGGGAACGTCCGCATGTGGCAACGAGCGACGCCAGCCGATGAAAAAGCTCTTTTTGCGAATCCTATTCCTTTGGAGCAATCGCTGGCTGCTGCTCAACAGCAATTAGCACAAACTCAGGCAGCAAACCAAGCCGCTCAAACCGAATACACTGCAGCGCAATCACAGCAGGTTGCGGCTCAAAAGCTTGTAACCGATATTCAAACTCAAATCGCTTCTGCAACGGCCATGTTGCAGACTGTCACAGAACAGTCTGTGCAACTCAAGGCTCAGTCGGATGCCATTGTGGCTCAGATGGCAACCAAGGCGAGTGAGTTTGCCATGGTGCAGGCCTCGAAGACGGAGAAAACCAATCAATTGAATGCAACGGTCGCGGCCAAAAAGGTGGCCGATGATGCAATTGCAGCGTTGCAAACGCAGAAAGCGGCAGCGGGAGCGGATGTGGCTGCGATAGACGCGCAGATTGCAGCTCAGACTGTTCAGTCACAAGCACAAGCAGTTGCGGTTACTAAGTTTCAAACGGAAGTCGAGGCAGTGACGGCCGACTTTGTGGCTCGCGAAAAGCAGATGGCGGAAATGAAAGTTGCGTTCGACACCAAGAACAGCGAATACGCTGCGGCTTCTACTCGCGTGCAAGAATTGACTGCGACCAAGTTGGCTGCCGAGCCGAAATTGGAACCCGCGAACGTTGCGTTGAAGGCCAGCACGGATGCTGTGGCGGCTGTTCAAGCGAAAGTGAATGCGGCTAGCGCCGCAATGGTGGCCGCTCAACAAAAGGCTGATTCCGTTCAAGCCGACGTTGCTCGCTTTGCGGCTTTCCCGGCAGAAGTTGCTGCCAAGAAAGCTTCGATTGAGCAAGCGATCGCCGGTGCCGTCGCTCAGGTCCAACCGGTAGAAGCGGGAATGCTTACTACGAAAACCCAAATTGAGGCGGTCAGTGCTGAGATGACCAAAATGGAGCAGCAGATGGCTGCGCTTCAGGCTCAGATTGCGGCAGAGCAGCAGAAACGCACGGCGCTCCAAACAGAAATGGCGGCGAAGCAACAAGCCGCCAATGCCATCCGAAGCCAAATTCAGCAGAGTGAAGCGGACCTTGCCAACGCCGCCATGCAACAAGAGCTATTGGAAAAAGCCTTCGGTAAAAAATAGTGTCGAACGATTGTCCCAATCGTTCTATTGGGTAAGCGGCTCTCAAGTAAATTGAAACCACCAATCGAATAGGCCTTCTCGAATCCCATCAATCGTCAGTGCTGTGAGGCATTTCTTTAAATCGAGTAGCAGGTTTCGTGAGAATCCGGTTGCAATACAATGGTTCAAGAAAGCTGGTTTCTCACGAAACCAGCTACATTTGGCGACCTTCACTTGCTCATCGATTCCTTGCTCACGCAAATGTAACGGTGGTGTATTTCGGTTAAACTAGGGGCTAGTGGAGCACGATTCCGCCGAATGTCTTTTCGGATCGTTCGACTCAATAGGAAATCAATAGAATCCGACGATGTTAGTCCAGATCCCCCCAACGTCAATCATTGCCGCGTTCGCGATTGCTTTTGTCGCTTTCGTTTCTAAAGCAAATGCGCAAGTCGATTTCGCTCGCGATATTGCTCCGATCTTTGAGACTCATTGCTACGAGTGTCATGGCCCTGAAAGACAAAAGAGTGGCTATCGATTGGATGTGCGCGAGATCGCATTGAAAGGTGGCGATAACGGCGAGGCAGCCATTGTGCCCAACGAGTCAGCCAAGAGTCCACTTTTCCGATTCGTGAGCGGTGAGGACGAAGATTCGTTGATGCCACCGAAGGATAGCGGCAAGCCTCGGCTCACTTCGGATGAACTTGCGAAGCTAAAGGAGTGGTTAGATCAAGGTGCGATTTGGCCGGATTCGCATTCCGGACAAAAGCGACAGGCAAGCACACACTGGTCGCTTCAGCCCATTAAGATGCCGAACGTAACGAAGGAAGCGGAGAACCCGGTTGATCGTTTCGTGCGAGCAAAGCTTTTGGAGAGCAACCTGGCTCCGACAGCAGAAGCGGATCGCAGAACGCTGATTCGGCGAATTAGCTTTGATCTTGTCGGCTTGCCACCGAGCCCAGAGGAGATAGAAGCATTTCTTTGGGACAGATCGCCTAACGCTTATGAAAATTTGGTGGATCGCCTGCTAGCATCCTCGCATTACGGCGAACGTTGGGGGCGGCATTGGTTGGACATTGCTCGTTATACCGAGAGTCAAGGGTTTGAATACGATCGACTTCGCGACAACGCTTGGCATTATCGCGATTACGTAATCAAGAGCTTCAACGAGGACAAGCCGTACGATCAATTCATGCGAGAGCAAATCGCGGGCGATGTCTTGGAGCCCGTTACGCGTGAAGGGATCGTTGCCACGAGTTTGCTTGTGTGTGGGCCTTGGGATCAAGCAGGAAACGGACAGTCCAATAAAACGCAGCGTGCGATCACTCGCGAAGATGAGTTGGAAGATATGATCGGAGTGGTTGGCCAATCGTTTCTTGGCCTAACGATCAATTGCGCACGATGTCATGCTCATAAATTCGATCCTATTCCCCATGAGGAATACTACCGCATCAAGTCGGTGTTTGAGGGAGTGAAGCATGGCGAACGTTCCATCGCCACCGCCGAAGAAACGATGGCGAGAAACCAACGCCAGAAGGCGCTCGAAAAGGAAATCGATTCTGCGAGCCAAATTGTTTCAAGCATCGAATCCGCTGGTGCAGAGCAGGCCTTAGCGAAACGCCCGACGGGAGCTTCGGAATTGGGGCCCATTCCATTCGCGAAGTGGACCTTCGAAGGAGCTCCAATCGAGGTTATGCCGGGGGAATTGAAGGGAGGGGCGGCCGTTCGTAAGCTGGATAACGAACACGGCGTACTGCAATTGCCTAAGGAAGGCGCCTTCTTCAAAACGGCAAAACTGACCAAAGACATTCGAGAGAAAACTCTAGAAGCATGGGTTTCCTTGGCGAGCCTCGACCAAGGGGGTGGAGCAGCCATCTCAATCGAGACGGGAAACGGTCGTGTATTTGATGCAATCGTTTTCGGCGAGCAGCAACCAAAGAAGTGGACATCGGGCAGTGACGGATTCGCTCGAACAAAACCATTCGATGCACCCGAGGAAACGGCGGAGGCAAATACATTTATTCACGTTGCCATCGTCTATGCGAGCGACAACAGCATCACCATGTTCCGAAACGGCGAAGCGTATGGGACGTCATATACACCCAAGACGCCGCTTCAAACCTTTGCTGCAGGTGACGCGCATGTATTGCTTGGATATCGCCATACCGGTGGAGGCCGGGCATGGTTAACCGGTGAGATCAAGCAGGCGGCGTTGTATGATCGCGCCTTGAGTCATGCGGAAGTAGCCAAATCGTATCGGGCCGGAGGGGCGTCGGTAACCCGTGCCGAGAGCTTAGCCAGCTTATCGCCAGATCAAGCGGGACAGCATGCGGCTGCATTGGCAGAATTCCAGCGAAACAAAAAATTGCTTTCCGAGCTTCCCAAGCCGCCGGTATCGTATGCGGGAGTGCGAATTCAGCCACCGAATACGATGCGGCTGAAGCGGGGAGATGTGAATTCACCGGATGAGGAAGTAGCACCAGGCGGATTATCTGCCGTGTTTGAATTGGAACACGACTTCGGCTTGAAAGCGGACGCACCTGAAAAAGATCGGAGGCTGAAGTTTGCGGAGTGGTTGTCGGACACTAGGAATCCATTGCCTGCCCGAGTCATGGCCAATCGCGTTTGGCATTTGCACTTTGGCCAAGGCATAGTCGGAACTCCCAACGATTTTGGGGTGAGTGGAGATCGACCAAGTCATCCTGAATTGCTCGATTGGCTTGCGGCGAAGTTGATCGAAAGCGGTTGGAGTGTGAAAGCACTGCACAAGTTGATTGTTATGTCTGCGACTTATCGGCAAGGTTCCGGATTCAACGAATCTGCCGCAAGGGTTGATTCCGACAATCGTTTGTTATGGCGTTATGCTCCGCGTAGACTGGAAGCGGAGGCGGTGCGCGATGCTATTTTGGTCGCTAGCGGCCAGTTAAATGTAGAGGGAGGAGGACCAAGCTTTCGCCCGTTCACGACCACCGAGTTCAACGCGACTTTTTACACGCCTATCGATCGCCCTGAGCCCGAGTTCAATCGCAGGACGGTATACCGGATCAATGTAAATAGTGGCAAGGATCCGTTGCTCGACTCGTTTGACTGCCCTGACCCTTCGGTAAAGACTCCTCGGCGGGGAGTGACCACGACACCTCTGCAAGCGCTGGAGCTCATGAACAACAGCTTCGTTCAGCGACAAGCCAATCACCTGGCCGAGCGGGCCATGCGATCTGCTAAGAATGAAATTGGCAGTGCGATTGCGGCCGCTTATCAGATGACGATTGGCCGCAATCCCAACGGCGAGGAACTCAAGCGAGCGATGTCGGTCGCAAAAGAGCGTGGGCTAGTGAGTGTCTGCTGGGCTCTTTTCAATTCAACGGAGTTTGTTTATGTCCAGTAGCCAAGATCGTTTTTCAAATTTGGGGCCAGATGGAAATACCCCATTCCCACGTCGGCATTTTCTATGGCACTCAGGGGGAGGGCTTGGTGCTATCGCGTTAGCTTGGATGCTGAATCGAGACAGACTCCATGCATCGACTAGCGATTCTCGGTCTGCCGTTGCACCGCACTTCGCGCCGAAGGCGAAACGTGTGGTTCAAGTGTTTTGCGCCGGTGGTGTGAGCCACCTCGATACGTTTGACTACAAGCCTGAGCTAGAGAAGATGGATGGCAAGTCACTCGAAGGCAAAGGCGAGAATCTAGGTTTTTTTGGCCAGCCGGGCCGATTGATGAAGAGCGTCTATGGGTTCAAACAGCATGGTAAATCAGGGGCTTGGGTAAGCGATTTGCTACCAAAGTTGTCGGAGTGTGCTGATGATGTCTGTTTCATCAAGTCGATGGTAGCCAAGAGCAACAACCATACGCCAGCTGCATTTCAGATGAACAGTGGTTTTACGTTGAATGGCTTTCCGTGCATGGGGTCTTGGCTAAGTTATGGACTTGGCACCGAAAATGAAAATCTGCCTGCGTTCGTGGTTTTGCCGGATCCGAGAGGGTTGCCTGCGGGTGGGTCCATCAATTGGACATCCGGATTCCTGCCTGCCAATCATCAAGGGGTAGCGTTTCGAACTCAATCCAATGAGCCTGTGCCTGATTTGCAGACTCCGAAGAACGTCACGGCCAGTGCAAGAATGGCGGACATGCAGTTGCTTGCAGCCATGAATCGCGAATTTGCGGACGGGCATCCGGGCGACAGTGCCTTTGGGGCGAGGCTGCGCTCTTATGAGTTGGCGGCTCAAATGCAGGCAAGTATCCCTGAGGCGACCGATCTTTCGATGGAGACAGCCGCAACTCAGCAAATGTACGGCCTGGATGAACCAGCCAATAAAGGGTTTGCAAGAAACTGCCTAACCGCTCGTCGGTTACTGGAACGCGGGGTCCGGTTTGTCCAGATACTTAACGGTGGTTCGTTTGGTTCGCCTCGGATCAACTGGGATGGTCATGAGAATGTAAAGGAGAACCATGACACGCAAGCTCTTACGATGGACAAACCAGTGGCCGCATTGATCCAAGACTTGAAGCAACGAGGCATGTTCGAAGACACTTTGTTTGTATGGACGACTGAATTTGGGCGAAGTCCGACGACTCAAGGGATCGGAGCACCAGGACGCGATCACCATCCGACGGCGTTTACCTGTTTTTT
>CANHVO010000099.1 GCA_947463915.1 Planctomycetaceae bacterium | reverse complement strand
TGTCGAGCAATTGGAAAACCGGGGCTAGCGCCCATCAGCTAATGAACACGAAAAACACATGCGGATGTGCTTAATACCGACAAGCACGCGCTGCGCAGCGTAGCACGCCAAGCACTTGCGACGCTGGCGGGGCGAGCCCGCTCGTCGCGATAAATTTCACTTTGGACAATGCAGCCTCAGGAATCTTCACTGCAAATTAACTGAGGCGAATGCCATGTTTTTATGCAAACATCATGTGGATCGCTAGACTGAACCGTTCAGCAACTTTACTTCCACTCCCAATCCCAAGGTGTGCCGATGGCCTTTGCTATTTCAATCCTACTTTTCTTAACTGCCATTGTTGAGACTCGCATTGGTAAACAAGCGCAATTGGATTCCGAATTGAAAAGCGAGAACACCACTCGCGTCATGAGTTTCAACATTCGATATGGGACCGCCAAAGATGGCGAGAATCATTGGAGCAAGCGAAAGGACTTTCTCATCGAGACCATTGAAGCATTTGGCCCAGATTTGCTCGGAACCCAGGAGACACTTTTGGACCAGCGGGACTTCATCGCTTCGAAGCTGTCCGGCTATGACAGTTTTGGCGTGGGGCGCGATGACGGCAAAGAGACAGGTGAAATGGCCGCACTTTTCTATCGGACTACGCGTTTCGAAAAAGTAGCAGGTGGTCATTTCTGGTTGAGCCAAAATCCAGATACGGTAGGCAGCAAGGGATGGGATGCCGCGCTTCCTCGCATCGCAACGTGGGTTAAGTTACGAGATCGCGTAAACGATCAAGCCAAGCCGCTTCTATTTCTGAATACGCACTTTGACCATCAAGGTCAACAGGCAAGGAAGGAGTCCGCTAAGCTCATTCGAAAGAAGATACTGGAGCTTGGTGCTGATTGCGACATAGTCATCACGGGTGATTTCAACGCGGGTGCCGATAGCGACGTCTATCGTGCTTTGTTTGCAGACGAAGCGGAGAAAGCATCACCCGTCGTAGACACTTTTGCGGTTGCCGATCCGAAACCCGTTGGAGACCAAGGAACTTTTTCAGGCTTCAAGTCGACTGCCACTTCTGGCCCACGCATTGATTGGATCGGATGCTCGCGAGGCTTTCACGTGCAGGCTGCTGCTATCGATCGTACCGAACGAGATGGTCGCACTCCATCCGATCATTTTCCAGTGACGGCAATTCTTAAGTAGACTATCGAAAATCGCGGGACGGAACATCGAGCGGCCGAATGACGGTTTGCAAGTCTTCGACTTGGCCAACCAAGACGTGAATCACTCCCTGACGGTTTTCGAGAATCCCGTGCACTAGCCAGGCGTTCGACTGCTTGCACAAGAGATAGTAGTGTTTCCAAGTCTCAGGACGAATCACCAAGTTGATGGAACCCGTCTCGTCCTCCATGGTGACGAAGGTTATCCCTTTGGCGGTACCAGGTCTTTGTCGCAACAGGATCAATCCAGCAACCCGAATAAAGCGTCCATTCGTGACCGATGGCAGCTCGGAGGCTGGCGTCACCCGCAACTGCGATAGTTTTTCTCGATAGAAACCGATGGGATGCCCCTTGAGCGAGACCCCGGTTGTTTCGTAGTCGGTGTAGACTTCTTCGAGGGGAGTCATACGAGTCAAGCTGCATGGTATGAGTTCGTCATGGTCCATGTCGCTCGCGTCAAAGAGTGGCATCGCTATTTGCTTTCGCTCTTGAGCTAACGATTGCCAATAGGCTGCGCGACGGTCACCCGAGAGAGATTCTAGAGCACCCGCGTCTGCCAGGGTAGAAAGGGTTGCTTGGGTCAGTCCTGCTCGACGTACTAGGTCGGTTTGGTCCACGAAGTCGACGGCGAGCATTTTCGCGTCAACAATCCGTTGAGCATCTTGTTCGTGCAGTCCGCGAATCATCCGGAGCCCCAATCGGATTGGAAGTTTTTGATTGGGCTTGTTAGGAAGTGAAGGAGTAAAGGCATGACCGAGGGTACAGTCCCAGCGACTGGCGTTGACATCAGGCCCAAGCACTTCGACTCCATGCCGCCTTGCATCTTGAATCAACTGAGCCGGCGCGTAAAAACCGAGTGGTTGACTGTTCAGCATCGCGCAGCAGAACACTTCAGGATAATGATGCTTGATCCAGCAGGAAGCGTAGACCAACAAAGCAAAGCTAGCCGCATGAGACTCAGGGAAGCCGTATTCGCCAAAGCCTCGCAACTGATTGAAGACCCGCTCAGCAAACTGCTCATCCAATCCGTTAACTCGCATCCCATCGATCAATTTCAGTTTAAACTTGTCAATGATGCCGGGCCGTCGCCAAGCGGCCATGGCCCTGCGCAATTGGTCCGCTTCCCCCGGGGTAAAGCCAGCAGCAACGACCGCCAAACGCATGGCTTGCTCCTGAAACAGTGGCACCCCCATGGTCTTGCGGAGCACCTGCGCGATCTCTTCGTTGGGGTAATCCGGTTGAATGCCAGAGGTGCGAGCTTTCAGATAAGGATGCACCATCTGCCCCTGAATTGGGCCTGGCCGAACGATAGCGACCTCAATCACGAGATCGTAAAAGCACCGTGGTCGCAGCCGAGGCAACATACTCATCTGCGCTCTGCTTTCGATTTGAAAGACGCCCACCGTGTCCGCTTCGCAAATCATGTCGTACACTGTCGAGTCACCGCTGGGTATCGTTGCCAACGTTAAGGGACGTTGGTAGTGGTCGTCAATCAATTCTAGACTGCGATGGATAGCTGACAGCATACCGAGAGCCAAGCAGTCGACTTTGAGGATTCCGAGCTCATCCAAGTCATTCTTGTCCCATTGGATAATCGTGCGACCTGGCATGGCTGCATTTTCGATAGGACACAATTCGTGGAGTGGACCTTGGGTCATCACCATGCCGCCCGTATGTTGCGAAAGATGCCGTGGAAAACCGAGCAACGACTGAACGAGGTAAACGTAACGTGCACCGACGGGAGACGTTGGATCGATACCGGCAACAATGCACTTGGATTCGAACGACTCTTCGCCACCACGGCCCTCGACGATTTTGGCGAGGGAGTCGATTCGATCTTGCGAGAGCCCAATCGCTTTACCGCAATCGCGAACCGTGGAACGCAATCGATACGTAGTCACAGCAGCGGTCATACCCGCTCGATGGCGTCCATATTTTTCGTAGACGTACTGGATAACTTCTTCGCGGCGCTGGTGTTCGAAATCCACATCGATGTCTGGAGCCTCATTGCGTTCGCGACTGATGAAGCGTTCGAAAAGAAGATCGTATTGGCTAGGGTCCACACTGGTTACCCCCAAACAAAAGCAGACCGCGCTGTTGGCAGCCGACCCGCGGCCTTGGCACAAAATGTTTCGCGATCGGGCGAACCGGACCAAATCCCAAACGGTTAGAAAGTACGGCTCATAATGCAGGTCTTGAATAATGGAAAACTCGTGCTTGAGCATGGCGATGACGCTATTTGGTACGCCTCGCGGGTAGCGATCTTTAGCCCCCTTCCAAGTTAGCTGTTTCAAATAATCGATCGGAGCAATGCCGTCAGGAGAAGCTTCGAGCGGATATTCATAGCGTAGAGACTGCAATGAGAAGTCAATTCGCTTGGAAATATCGATCGTTGCCGAAATGGCTTTCGGACTGTCGCGGTACAATCTGGCAATCTCGCCCAGCGGTCTCAATGCGTAGCTTGCATTCATAGGACGCGACGAGGCCACGGCATCGATGGTCGTCCCGGTACTGATCGCAGCTAAGCAATCTTGCAGCAGCATGCGCTCAGCACAATGATAGAGACAATCGCCTGTGGCCACTAACGGAACACTGGAGTCCAAGCCAACCTTTTGCCAACGCGCCAGTGACGCTTGATCGTCGACACCGCGATGAAGGCTTGCGACAAGATAGCCTCGGTCGCCGAACACTTCTCGAAACTGATTGAGCCAACGAACCCACGGCTGCAGGTTTCTTGAGTCAAAGTTGACGCCAGCCGAGCACCAAATTGTGCTTGGGATCGGTGGGATCGAAAGGGGAGATTGCGTTTCCGCAGCGACATGTAGCGAAGATGGCGCTGCGTTGGTGTCAGGCAATCGCGGGACTAAGCCCGCCATGCATTCGAGGCTATGCTCGGCGATATCGTGCCATGAAAGGCAGCAGCTGCCTTTGTCCGCCCGAAGACGACCTATCGATAGAAGCTTGCATAAGTTCGCATAGCCCTGCCGATTTTGCGGCCATAGCAAAACGGGCGGACCATCGACCGGATGCAGCTCGCTCCCCACAACAAAAGGCAATTCCAAGTCGCGTGCCGCTGTGTGCGCTCGTACGATTCCAGAAAGGGTATTGCGATCGGTGATTGCGAGTCCATGATAGCCGAGACGTGAAGCCTGCTCGGCTAGCTCATGCGCGTGCGATGCTCCCTCCAGAAAGGAAAAGTTGCTTTTGCATTGCAGTTCTACATAGTGAGTCATGCAACACTCAAGTTTTGAATGGCGATTTCCCCTCGTTTTGGGCTACAGGCTCAATCTTTGCCCAGGTCGAAGTGGGTTCTTTGCGAACGTTTCGAAAGTACTCTGCTATCGTCGCGAGTGCATAAAACCTGTCCTGCGATTTGTAGAGGAGGGCACCAACTGCTTCGATGTGCTGCCCAAACTCCCGGGTCGATTTCTTTGGCAGTTGTTTCGCACGACCAAAGATAGGGAAAAGCGCCAGCAACACGAGCATGCCCAAAAACACCGCATGAATTGACACAACATTGAGTGGCCAAATCGTCAGCATCTCGAAGCCTTTTTGTTGATCTGAACTATCGTCCGATCGAACGATCGGATCTTGGCTACCGCTCAAGAAACCGATGTTGGTCCTCGGCAACTCATCGACAAGATTTTTTGCGATAGTAAGGTTCTCATAGTTCGTCAAAGACAAATTCGATATGAGCGAGGAATTGGATAGCACCAAGACTTTCGAGTTCTTCCAACTCTTTTTCGTAACTTCCGCGATCAATGGTTTGTCATCGACCGTGGTTAGCCGGCTTTTCATCTTTGGAATATCCGTTGCAGGAATTCCATTGACATACTTGAGCATGTTCGCGTCCGAAGTTTGCCACTTGAAATCGTAATCGACTGCGGTTCCCGTCGGGATGGAGATTGGGGCAGGCAGCCCATTTGGCATCGTTGGTGGCTTCTGCTTGGTCGGCTTCGCAGTTGAAGTGACGGCCTTGGTGCTTGTGTCCTCGGCTTCGCGGTCGAATTCCTTTTTGGCCGATGCCAAGATTTTCTTGGTGTAGCCAATCGGGTGGCTGCGAAGAAACAATCTTGCTTTGGATGGATCAATAGAATCCGCCCATGGCCCTTTGACCTTGAGCACTCTCTCCTCGATCCCGCCGGAATGATCGAAGAGGCACCATGGGGTTGCTGTCTTGGGCCGAATGCGTGAACGCAATTGTTCGAGTTTTGCCAACTCCAATGCCTGCTGTTCCAGAGCAAAAAGGGCATCTTGTTCGGAAGTCTCTTCATTCGAAAACGCTTCCGCGGATTGCGACCAATAGTCTGCCATTGGCGAGAAATCTCGGCCGACATAGACAAGCGTTCTGTCGCCCATTGCGAGCCAGCGTTCAATCCACTCCAACGTCTCAGGTTGATGAAGCTCGAACGCGTCAGGTGTCCAAACAATCGCCTTTAGTTTTTCCATCGCGCTAGGCGAAAAGGATTTCACTTCGAGCGTTGTGTGGTCGTTTTCATTGCAAAGATTGCGAAACAGAAATACCGAGTCCGGGCTATTTGGAGCGTCAAAGCCTTCGCTCAAGCCGTATTGCGTGCTGAGCGACCTGCGGCACCCCGTGAGGAATAGCAACGCGAAGCAGATACCTGCAAGGAAAACGAAGTTTCGCAATGGATACATCATGCGTTCCCCATGGATATGGAACGACTATCCTTGTTCGGTTTCATACCGATTTGCTTTATGTTTGTGTCAAATGCAGGGACCTGTTGCCATATTCTTTCAAATGCTTCTTGGCTCAAAACATGCTTCCCAAAGAATGCATACTCAAAGGCTGAAACAAGTTGACTCGTAAAGCCTCTCAAGCTCTCTTGATCTCGCAACTCTCGGAGATACGCTCGGTTCGTTTTTCCTCTCGCTAATCGTATGCAACGAGCGCCATCCATTTCAACCAAAGCGTGGCTGAAGAGGTAAATGATTGCTTTGGAGTAGTCACCTGCCGCTCGGTACTTCTCCGCTTGGGCCAGCAATCCAAACATGGTTTGTTCTACTTCGAATGGCAAGTCCAGTAGCTTGGCTTTTTCACGTTCGCGCATCGAAACATTGCTCATTTTCCCCCCATAGGACTGAAAACTTAGGCCGTAACGCAAAATAACAAAACCCGCGATGACCAATAAGGTGATCAGCACAACGAGCAGCAGAATCTGCCAGCTCTGAAAAAGCAAACCAAAAAATCCTGCGAAAAGGTTCTTGAGAGACACCCACCATGAAGGTGGTGTATTCGGTAGATTTGACGCGATGGCCTCATGTCGATCGCCAACATCAACGGATGTACCGCTTCGGATAGGCCGAACGGTTCCGTCGCTTGCATCAAACCAAACCGAATGTGTCGATCGTCCAATGATTGCACGGTCTTTGTCGGTAATTTGCGAGCCGACGCTTTTCGACGGATTGTCTTGAGGAGCATAGGCTCCAATGGTCGATTGATTTGCCATCACGAAAAAGCCACACGCGACAAAGGCAAACGCGCAAACGAGGTAACGAAGCTTTACCATGTTGGTACCTCCTGAAGTCGTTGAGCTTCGGCTTTAAGTCGCAATTCGATTTCCCAGCCTTCAGTCCGAATTCTCGAGTTCATGTAGAACAAAAATCGAATGACCGTTGCCCAAGTTGCGACTAGCCAAATGGTCAGAGGGAACAGGAACAGGTCCATCCATATTCCCCAGTTCCAATTGCCAGTCAAAACCCCAATCAAGAAGACTAGGCTGAGCGCTATGGAAAGGGCGGTCAGAATCTCGACGAGCGTAATCCCGATATGTACCCCGAACAATTGAAGATCAAGGCTGGAGTGTAGCCATTTGGACCGCTGCCCGTAGGCGAGCTGATCGTGGCGATTCTTGGGTTTGCGAATCGGGCAGCGTTCGAGCAACAAAATCTCCGCTGCAAAGGGACGAAAGCCTCGAATGCAGAAGGCCAACCCACAGAGACAAAAAAGATAGAGTGGGATCTCAACTTCCGGCTTCAAAGCTGGGTCGAAAAAGAGGAAGACAGCGGGGATAAAAGCAATCAGCGACAAGCGTAAAACACCAAGGATCAAAATGATTGCACTACACCGTTTCCAAACCGCTGAGATAACTTGCCTGGCTGTCGGCTGTTCGATGAAAACCGCTTGTCCGATAAAGTAGGTTACTGGACTCAGAGCTATCGGAGCTTGGATCAGGATGATCGCCGTTACGGTGCACAGATAACGAAAATGATACACGCCAACTTCAGTAAAATCTCGTGAAGCGATCAAAAGCGATTCGTATTGTGTCATTGGCCACAGCAGGACAAAGTCCACGATCGCGAAGGGCAGAATTCCAATGAATGCAAAGAACGCAATGGACTGCCAATAGCGACGCACGACGAGCAGGCTCAGGTCGATCACGTCGACTCCAGATCGCTGCGATATAGTGATGGCGGTCTTATCGAGCTGCACGATCGACTCCGATTTTACGCCAAGGATTGTCCTCGTTGTTTTCGAGTTCTCGATCGATGTCAGGGCGAGGGTAACCTAGTACGACAAAGTAAAACATCATCATGCCAGAGCTCAAAACAGCAACGCAAGCTTTAACAAAGTAGGGTAGTGGCGAAGGGGAAATAAAGCCCTCCGTAAAGGCAGCGAGGAAGAAGAGAACCACGGCGGCCAAAATAATGGGCAAAGCGCGTTCGGCATTCAATCGAAACGAATCCAAACGTCGCAACCCCCCGGTGGCAAAAAGCCCGATTCCCAATCGCAAACCTGAGGCAGCCGAAAGTGCGATGGCGGTCAATTCAAAGGCACCGTGGGCCGTCACAAATTGAAAAAACACGTCTCCCTGTTCGACATCCGAACGTGCCATGTAGCCAAACGATGCCCCAAGGACCACTGCGTTGTATCCTAAAGCGCAAAGGGAAGGCAGGATCAGGGGGCCGAGAGCAAAGCACTGTAGGCCGATGCTCGTGTTGTGCTTGATGTAAAATCCCGCCATCAAAACGTACTGATTGAAATTGCCCTTCAACGGCTTATCGAAATTGTCTTTCATCATTTTGATTTGGTCCTTTCCCAGGATTCGTTCCGGAAACCCGGGGAATTTGACGTCAGACCAAGCGATTATGGCGGACAAGGTAAAGAGCCCAAAGAAGACCACTGCTGCTACTTTGACACAGGGGTCTTGGAAAATACTCTGGGGCGCGATCTTAGATAAGTAGCGTATCCACCTATCGAAACCAAAACGACGGGAACGATACAGATGGCTATGAGCTCGGCCAACGAGACGATGCAAATACTCGACACTGGTAGGTGGCAATTGGTATTGGTCAGCCATGGCCAAATCGGTGCAGGCGGCACGGTACAACGCCGAAAATCGCGAAACCTGGCTGCCGCGGTTCGCAAATGGATACTGTATGGACTGAAGGGCGTCGCACATATGCTCCAACTCAACCCAGCCCTGGCGCCGTTTCTCTAACAGTTCTGCAATATTCATTGAGGGGCTTTCAGGATTGGCGGAAAGGATTCCGGTGTGATGGGCAGTGCGTTGGCCGGCATGTCGGTTGAATCCGAAGATGGGGCGGGGGCAAATCGCTTGACTTCCGAAAAGGCATCCTTGACAACGAACTCACGATAATACAGTGCGCAGAGCAATAGATCTGGGCTGGTGTCGTGGAGTAGGCCGAACTGCGTTAACAGGGGTTTCGACAAATGCGTGGCGAGCTCAGTGCGCCGCCCCACCGAGAGCCGACTTCGACGCTCCGCATAAAGCGCGATCGCTTTAGCTAGAGTCGAAGTCATCCGGAAGTTGGGCGGGATTAGCTCGCTAAGCGAAGCAACGCGAGTGTCTTCCAGCTTGATATTCGTCGGAACCCAAGAGCGCTGATTCACTACGACCATAGTTCCCGCCGCAAGATCGCCCAATCGCTGAAATCTTGGAGACATGGTCATGCACAAAAGCGATACGAGGAAAGTCGGAATTGCATAAACTGGCGGTGAGTCAGGACTGACCAATTCGAATGAGACCATCGGCGCAAAGTCTGCAAGACGCAGAAAATTACGGACTGTTGCCTGATAAGCGTTGATGGGCCGACCATCCACCGATATCACTCGGATTCGAGTTAGCCATTTGCCTGGGGTCTGGCCATTCCAATACGATTCAAAAAACAGCCCATAGAACCAATCGAATGCGAAACTAACCAGGAAAATGAGAAACAAAATCATCCCAAAAGGGAGCGACGCCATCGCCCCAACAAACACCATCAAGATGAAGAACGCTGCAACACACATGGCACGCAGCACAAAATCCAAGAGAAATGCAGGCAGGCGACGAAATGGTCCTGCAATGCGATATTCAAACTGAATATTCTCAGGTGTCGTAATGACTGCAGTCAAATCTATCGAATTTTGGGCGTTCACCAATCCACAATCCAGCAAGCGTCGTGTTCCATAACTCTCCACGAATTTTAGTCGTAATCCGTCAATACTTCACCAGCCCATTCGAAGAAAGTCCACATCAATCCCGAGTTAAATGATTGCCGTCGCTGGAATGGCTCTGTTACAATAGAACGTTCCGGTACGCTATTTCCCGACGATTCCCGTTGTTGGCCTGTCGTTTTGAGTCCTGGCGTCACACGGTTAGCCTGCAATATTTTGGGCAATCGCCCGTAGTTCTCAGTGAAAGGCGGACTTCGATGAGTGAAACGGATCCGAACGCAGTGCCATCTCTCCCCGAATTTTCGCTTGAACCAGTTGCACTCCCCGCAGTTCCGCCGGCCACCGAATCGAGCATCGACTCTTCCTCCGTCAATTCCGTCGACAATCTTCACGTCATCAACCGGCACCCTACTGCCGCATCGCTTCTCCTGTCGACCTTCTTGAGTCTTGTGGTCGTGCTCGTTCTCTTGGTTGCGTTGCGATTTATGCTGCCATCCATGCTCGAATACTCACGGTACGCTTGGCACCGCGGCCAGTTGCGTGCAGAGTACGAAATGGCTGGCCAACAACTTGAGCGGGTTTCTTGGGAAGGCTTAAACCACATCTCCGAAACCGTGGCCAAGCGAACCAACGCGAGCGTCGTGCACATCACGATGAGCGCTGAAGCGAGCGAGGCAGAAGATTTTCCTGTGACCACCCGACGTCCCAAAGTTGGCCAAGGAAGTGGTATCGTTGCTGACGCTCTCGGGCACATCGTTACCAATTACCATGTGCTTGACGAAGGCTCACAGATCAATGTAATCCTAGCCGATGAACGGACCTGTGTTGCTCAGTTAATCGGGTTCGACAAGCTAACCGACTTGGCCGTACTGAAAATCAACGCGGACGAATTGTTTCCAATCCGTTGGGGAGATAGCGACTGCATCGAAGTTGGCTCGCCCGTTTGGGCCATTGGCAGCCCATTCGGCTTGACGGGCTCCATCACCTTCGGAATTCTCAGCAGCAAGCATCGCCTGGATTTGAGCGGAACCAGTTACGACGAAATTCCAAGCAATTATTTGCGAGGAGCCAAACGAAGAGCTTCCGCCAGATACAGCGACCTGATGCAAAGCGATGTCGCTGTGAATCCCGGCAACAGCGGTGGGCCGTTGGTTAACGGCCGCGGCGAAATGATCGGAATCAACACCGCGATCATCGGCGAATCGTACCGAGGAGTCAGTTTCTCGATCCCCAGCAATGTTGTCAAAAGCGTCTTCAATCAGATATTGGAAACCGGAAAAATGCGAAGAGGCTGGATCGGAGTTGGACTCGCTAATGCCTCACAAAACCCAAAAGGACCTCAAGTCACCATTGCGAATGCTGACTCAAATGACCTTCGGGATATGGTTGATCTTGCACTACCACCTCAGCGCGGCGCGGTTGTAACCAGCCTGATGGAAAAATCCCCAGCTTTGCTCGCAGGGGTGAAAGTCGGGGATACGATCGTTGAGATCAATGGTCTCAAGATCAAAGGGGTTGAAGAGCTGATTTTCGAAATCGGCAAGACCCCCGTGGGGACCAGCGTTCCGCTAACGATCGACCGTGACGGCGAGCGAATCGCAATCGAAGTAACTGTTGGCGAACGACCAGACTTGCCCTAAACCAAGTGTCGCTAGCTTGCCCCAAGAGTGTCGCACGATTGTCCCAATCGTTGCTGCGGAGCATCAAGGCGAGTGGGGGGAGAAAACATACCACGATTCGTAGCTGGATTCGCCAGAATTCAGTACGTTCTGAATTCTGGCGAATCCAGCTACGGTAGTTTCCCACCTGCCGCCCGCCTAAGCTCTTGTCCGTGACTGCAACAGGGAAATAGCTCATTCGGCGACAAAATCGATACGATCGTCTCAAAGCGTACCGACCATCTTTTGAAGTCTTCGGAATTCTTAATTTTTGTCAAAAACCGCTTCAGACTCGTTTGAAAAAAGTAGGGTTTCTTATCGTAAGCCCCGTTACTCCAAACCATGCTGGTCATCATGATTGTCTTCAAAGATAGCCCAAGAGCCCATGTCCGACACCGTTCCGACGGAACCGTGTGCAAGAAATTGCGTGGGCCAAACGCGAGGGAACGATTTGAAAATGAAGTTCGGGTGCTTCGTTTTCTAGAGTCAAGATCGTGCCCCTATGTGCCTCGGCTAATACATGCAGACGAAGAACAATTGGAAATCGTGATTACGAACTGTGGAGCGGTCGTTCAGCACTTAAGTCCTAGGAAGTTTGAAGAGATATTTTCATCGCTCGAGTCCTTTGGAGTGCGGCACGATGACCCAGCGATTCGAAACGTAACGTATCGAGCATCCGACGGTTGTTTCTGCGTCATCGATTTCGAGCTTGCAACCATAATCGATGCATCCTACAGCCAAGAGTCATTAAACTGCCGTATCGACGAGCAACTCGACGCAATCGAAGATTTGATTCGATCGAGCGAATTCACCTGAGCGATTGATCAAATGCAGTCGATCGACCGCATGAAGGCGGTACACCAGCACTCGTAGCTGGATTCGTAAGAATTCAGCTGGTTCTGAATTCTTACGAATTCAGCTATGGTAGTTTTCATTCCGCCCCTCGCCGAAGATCAACGCAAGGAGCTTCGATATGTCTTTGTTATCCAGTCTCTTTCCATTCGCGGGTCGATGACGGAGTTGTCTAAGAACTTGACGACGTACGTCCCATACGATCCTGAAGATTCACATACCATGACAGACACGGGCATCGATTCCGTGAAGTGCCCCCAGTGCAACTCCATCTTCATTTCAGTGCCGACTTCAATGGAATCATGAACTGTCGGAAAGCGATAGGGCGAGGATGGCAAGACGTCTACGTTGCACCGTCCCGGTCTAGTCGCATCCAACGCAATCCAATTGCTTGACACTAGTTTTTCTCGCCATCCTTCACCGATCAAGAGATTATTGGACTGCTCATCGCAATAGCCGAAGCTTGTTTCGATCGAACCGCTTAGCCCTTGAACGATACGAGTCAGCAGGGCAGGGCCATCGTGCATATCCGAATACGGGATCACTGCAATCGCCAAGGCCGATTGAAAGTTGGTATAGCGTACGCTGATCGACTCATACGATTCCTCCGTGGCTGAGCTTGGGGTGTTTGGACGATCGAATAGACTGATCAGGATGATACCATCGTCTCTCAAGACTCGCCAATGCGCTACTCCGCCGTTTGCGCTTTCGGCTTGGATGCGGAGTAGCGGATCGCTTTCTCGAAGAATCTTGCCAAGTCCAGCAGCCAGTTGCTTTTGATCAAAATCCGCTGCCGTTCGATTGAGCAACAGCTTTCCGCTGAAGAGAACGGGTGGAGAAAAACTGGCTCTGACCGCTCTTGCCTCGTTGCTTTCCACGTTTTGAAAGAGCTTTCTCTCGACAATCCAGTTGCGGACCAACGGACTATTCCAAAACTGGTATCTTGGCTCCCTCGATGGACGTTTCGATTCGTCACGAGTTGTCATGTATCGAGCCATCTCCATTTCGGTTTTCCATTCTTTTCCCAGAGCCTGGGCCGCTTCCTTGATTCGGGACTCGCTCCCCTCCCTGGATGCACTCGCGGCAAGGACGCAGTCTGTTCCCCAGGTAGTCCTGCCGTACAGGTCGTCCTTGACGGATTTGGCGTATCGAGAAGAAATCTCCCACATCGTTTCCGTATCCCCGCGATCTTTTGCGACTTCCATTCGCATCCAATCGAGTGCATCCTGTTCGAATATCTCCGATTTGCTCATGGCTGCGATGAGACGATCTCGTTCGTCTGGTGACATGGTTTGCTCAGAATCTGACGAGATCTTGTAATGAAGGAATTTCAAAGACTCTTCAGGTCCAATGCTCTCGTCGTCAGCCTCGTTGGCTTGCGATTTGAACATTGCCTTCAATTTACTCAGCCATTCGAAGCCCCGTTTACTTCGAAAAGCCATTTCAATGCGCATCCCACCTAGTTCGTCGGAGTACTCAAACGGGATAAATTGGCCTGCACCAGCGTCGCTGTATGCTGCCTCAATTTGGCTTTCATCTTTTGCAAACTCGATAGCGTTGACCATCCGTTGGTCGGCTTCTTCCCAATTGCCGGTTTCAAAAGCGAGTTTCGATTCAAAATAGGAGGTCCAAAGGTTATCGTCTGTGGAAGCTTCCTTTCGGTACCAAGCCAACATTTCCTTCCATTGGTCGATTCTCTCAAAGTCCTTTTCTTCATCAAAAGCGACCATGGGATGTTTTTTGCCAAAAGCCAAAAGGACAAATTCTGCCGAGTCAATTTCGTCTCGATGCTTGCCCCAACTTTGAGTTTGTTCCAAGCCTTCAGCAAGCAGCGAAAGGACTTTTCCGTGGGTATTGCGATCGTCCTCGTCTGCTGTTGTGAGCTCCTGATGGCACTTCAGCAATGGCTCGAGACATGCGGCCCAATTTCCTCGCGTAGACTCGCCGATCGCTTTGAGAAGGACCGTTTTGGACTGCGTGTTGAATTCGGCATTCTCGGCAGCGACGGTGCTCTCGGTAGCAACTTGGAGCACGAGTGCAATCGAATCGGAGACCCAATCTTCATAGGGTTCGTATTGGTCCAGTAAGTAGTCGCGTGCAATCGCTAATACCTCTTCCTCATCGTCGGCGGATGCCATACTCTCTTTTAATCGGCCACTTCGCAGCAACGCCTGTGCATAGTAGCTTTTCAGTTGCTGTTCGACCACTTTGCCTAGCAATTCCTTGCGGTAGAGATTCTCGAGGTCAGGAAGCGCTTTGTCCCATTGCTCCGCGCGAATAGCTCGTATTGCATTCAGATAGGTCGAGACGTCAAGAGTCCGTTCGTCTTTTGCCGCTAGTTCGGCCAGGGATTCCAGCACCCCATTGTTTAGTCCTCCATTGGCTAACATCGCCAGTTTTGAAGATGCATCTGGGAATTGACGAAGGTGTTCCCAAATGAGGTTCGCATCCTTTGCCGATTGGAAGTGCTGATAAGACCCGTAGTAAATGGAATCGTTCAAGACCAGGTCTTTGATCAGTAACGATTTCGCGAACTCAGAATCTGCCTCCGTTTTTGCATACTGCATCAAGGTTCGCCCGAGGCCAGGGTACCAACCCGTTCCACTTACAAATTTTTTTGCTCGCAAGAAAAATTCTTCGCTGGATATTGTCCCTTCGGCGATCTTGTGCATGGCAAGACGCAGTCGTAGGAATTCTCGGCCCAGGTTGGAACGCTCTGGTAACTCACGAAGCACTTGCTCAAGTTTGTCCATTTGATTGAGAGCAAGGACATATTGGCAAGCTTGGAAATTGGCATATTCCCGGTACTCGGGTTGGACGATAGCGCGAGTGGTCGCTTGCCAAATGGCATTCGCCTTGGTTTCTTCGGTTTTGCCACTCTCATAGATTTCCGTGATATCCTCCATGAGTTCGGCCATTTCCCCTTCGTATTGCGGTTTTTCTCCGTAATAAACGGCCATGTATTCGGCGTTCGTAAGTGGCTCCAATATGTCCTTCCAATCATAGACACGCCAATCTTCCCCATGCTGCACGACCCAAATTGCGTTTACCATCCCCGCTTCAAGGGTGCTTAAAGGAGTTGCGACCAGAAGCCTTGCTTCTTGCCCCTCGATAATCCAGTCGGCTGACAAGATGTGTGAGTTGGCATTAACGAACGGCAGCGTGAATTCTGAGTTCGCCAAAGTTTGCGAGATAAGCCAGCTGCTCGCCCAGTTGATCTCGCTAGAAATGCCCGTATGTTGCATGGCCTTAACGAATCTTGGAAAGTCGATCTCAAGCGTGCCTTCGTGTTTATGTGCCCATTCTTGGAACAACTTGATCGGGCGATCACTTGAGGGCGTCAGTGCACCCGCAAGTTCTAGTTCTTTGCGAAGGTCGTCAGGCAGCGGTTCCTCTTTGGGCAGCTTCCATTTCACTTGGGCCGAAGCCAATTTTTGCGACTGTACATTTGCGCGGTATGCGAGCAATCCAGCTCCGCTACAACACAAAATCATGAACGTCATGAAGAGGCCGCCGAAGATCAAGAACCAAAACATGGTTGATGACATTTTCTTCTTTGGCTGCGGCAATTGGGCGTTTGACATTGGGAGCTGGAATGAAAAGGAAAGTGTAGATAGATGGTCTCATCGTTGCGATGCGCAGACACAACCAACAACCGTGAGCCTTAGACGCTAAACGAATCGCACTCACTTTAGGCGAGCAGCAGGCGGAAAACTACCGTAGCTGGATTCGCCAGAATTCAGAACATACTGAATTCCGGTGAATCCAGCTACGAATCTTGGTAAACGAACATACACTTTGTCGGATGGGTCTGCAGAACTATTGTCCAAATAGTTCTGCGTTGCATTCCCCAGTTCTAATCGAAGTCAAGCTATCTGCCAATCGAGATATAGCGAATCAACGATGCGGTCTCGTCTTGCAGTAAAACGTAAGCCTCCAGTTTTGGTTTCTTGAGCGACAGCACTTCGAGCCAACCAGCCAAGTCGTGGTTGGCGCGAACGCAAGTTGCCGTTGCAGCCGCGTCGGCATCGGCGGCGCTTTCGGCGATGATCGTTACACTTTGTCGGCCAGAGATCCCCATGTTCGTCGACGGATCAACGATATGGCTTGAGTAGTTTCCTTTGGCTTCGCCAGGGGCATTCGGGAATCGTTGCCAGCGGTCCCCGGACGTTGCGATCCCACATTGGCTGATGCGAGTGCGAAGCAACTGAGCACCTGCGTCCTTGGCCTCCGTCGGCGGGATATCGATAGCGATCGGCCAGCCTTGACTATCTTTGGGAGCTTTTCCGATCCGCATGTTGCCGGACGCATTAACCACGAAGCGTTCGATCCCAATCTCATCCAACTTTTCGGCGATGCGATCTACAACGAACCCTTTTCCGATAGCCCCAAAGTCGAATCGGACACCCGGCGTCGTGAATCGAATCGCTTGTTTGCCTGTGTCGAGCTCCAACAATTTCCAACCACTTTTTTGGCGAGCCTCCTCCCATTGGCTCGCTAGCGCTGGTTTTCGCTGCCGTCGGAGCCGTGTTAATGCCCCTAGTGCGGCGTCGAATGCGCCGTTGCTCCAATGATGCCATTGATCGCACGCTTGAATAATGTTCCACAATTCGTTGGACACAGGAATCCAATTGCCATTGTCAGCATTGGAACATGCCGTCATCGCTTGGCTACTGGGATCATAGTCGCTGAGTACGGAAACCCACTTGTCGGCGATTTGTTGAGCTTGAGCAACGATTTGGTCTTGGAAGGGCTCCTTGGCATACCATCGCAAGTTGATTTTGGAACCCATGGAGGGGAACTCCGCTTCGTAACCTTGCTCCGTTTGGGAGCTGGCCGCAGTTACTTGACCGCTAACAGAAGAGAGCTGTGCGATGCTCAGGCCGAGTGTGCACGTTGCGAGTTGCCGAATGGCGGTTCGTCGATCGATTTTCAGGTTGATTTGCATTGAAAACTATTTTTTGAAAATGCTTGACGGCAGCCGGAAAGGTTTGCCATATTGATGGGTACAACATGGACAGTGGCATCGTTATTCATTGATCCCACACTCATCTTAGAACGAACTCTGGTTTTTCAAAGTCAGTATCCCGTAATCAGTTTGAGGTTCTCGGCGATGAATCGAAACATTTCGGAACTAAACGGCATGAAGATGTGCCTGAATCACAGTCAATCCGGTATCGAAGAGGGGCTTGCTGAATTGGAGCAAGACTTTCGATCGTGGCTCGAACATCCACATCAGCGCGTGACATGGAGCAAGCTGATGGAGCACTTGGTCAGTTTTCGCTGGGTACTCGACCAGCACTTTACGCGAGTGGCCGGCGAAGGCTATCTTGAAAACGTCGCCTGCCAGCGACCGGGTTTATACTCCGATCTCCGCGAGATTGAGTGTTGGCAATGCCGCCTGATTGACCAGCTGGATCTAACGATCCACCATGTCCAAAATTACGATCCGCAGCGGGACGAGATTGCCGACATGGCCGAACAGTTTCAGCGACTGCATCGCGAGATTCTCGAGGAAGAATGCCAAGAGCGGCAACTCGTCGAACGCGGCCTAGCCTAGTATCGCACAATTGTCCTCAGCGTCGCACAATTGTCTTCAATTGTTGCCGCTCTGAAAGTTTCCGCTCAAAAAACCACAACGCAACTCAATCCATCTATTTCTTGCCAAGGGCTTTCCGTTCAGGCTTCTTGGCCTTAGTAAAAATAGTATCAGACTCGTACTCGACTTTTGGAAACACGGCATCCTCGCCCGTTTCTGCGATCCACTTTGCTAACTCATCGCCATTACACTTAAGATGAAGTTGCAGTTCCTTGCTATCCTCAATCTTCTCCTGCACGCCTTTTAACTTCCCTTTCAGCACTGCATCCAAAAGCAACTTCTCATCGGCCAGTCGCCACAGGATCGAGCCATCGTCGCGAACTTGAATCTTCGCAAATGTGAAGCGATTCTTAGGTTGAATAGGCACTTCCAAGAACGCGAGGTCTAACATTCCTAAATGGCGAAACTGAACGCTTTCGGTCTTTGCAACAAAAACCTTCTTGTCCGAGTCCCATGCAAAAGAACCCATTCGGACGTCACCTTTGGAAACGACAACCAGTTCTAGCGGATTGCCGTCTGAGTCAAGCCAATGCCCTTCAATGGCTTTCGTTTCTTTCAACGACCACGGCTCACCAACGGGTTCTTCGATCGTGGCAATCTCGCAGCCACATTGCAAAAAACCGACTAGCAGTATTAAACAGCTGGCCAAAGCGTGACGTTTCAACATGGATCGACCTCAATTCCAAAAAGAAGGAATGCCAAACGCAGGCTCGCTTAGATCTTATCCTGTATCCTTTGTTCAGGTCAGTGGGCGAGATAATTCACAGTTGCCTCAAAATCGAAGCTTATGCACATTGCAACAATGCCGTCGCTTTGCGACTCTCGCTTCATATCGTTATCGCCTACCACGGATTGCATCCGTGGCTTTCAAATGCCACTGCTTCGCAGTTCAGGCCCTTTTAAGTCAGCTGCGGTTCTCGACGAATGTCGAGCGATCTTGGAAACCGGGGCTAACGCACTGCAAAACTCTGGAATTTGTTATGATTCATCAACTATCAATCAACTAGTGTATCCAAAAGGCTAAATTTGGCGTTTTTTGTTGTTAAGTTCATGGCAGCATGCGGGAAAGTTTGAGCTCCCACGAACTCTGTGAATGTCGACATCGAAACTCGGTCTTGTCAATACACTAAAATACTCTTTTTAATTGCCCTCACGATCGTTTTCGAAATGTCGACTCTCGCTCCTCCCAACGCTCCTATCCCAAACCATGTTTTGGCGCAAGATTGGTCTCAATTGATGCCTCGGTATTTGGTCCCGATTGAGCCGAAGCGTTGCGGGCACTTTTTTACTGATGTGCTTATCATCGGTGGCGGATTAGCGGGCCTTCGTGCTGCACACGAAGTGGATCCGTCCCTGCGAACGATGATCTTGACCAAGGACAAGCTTGAGGAGTCGAATAGCAGTTATGCTCAAGGTGGCATCGCGAGCGTTTGGGATCCCGAGGATCGGTTTGACAATCATGTGCAGGATACGTTGGTAGCCGGTGGCGATTTGTGCGATCCGCAAGTGGTTGATCTTGTGGTGCGTGAAGCCCCTGATCGAGTTGCGGAATTGATCAAGTGGGGAACACGTTTTGATCAACATGATGGCCAACTGACTTTGGGGCGCGAGGGTGGGCATTCGCATCAGCGTATCATCCATGCGCTGGGTGACGCGACGGGCAAGGAGATCATGAGGGCGATGATTGCGCATACGCGTCAGCGGCCCCATACGGAGATTTGCGAAGAGACTTTTACTATCGACTTGCTGACGTACGAAGGGCGGTGCCGAGGCGCTGTCGCTTCGTACCGAGGCGGAAAGCCTTATTTGATTTGGGCGAAAGAAACCATCCTGTGCACCGGGGGGTGCGGACAGGTGTTTCGCGAATCGACGAACCCAAAGGTCGCCACCGGGGACGGCCATGCGATTGCATTCCGTGCAGGGGCGGTCATGCGAGACATGGAGTTCATGCAGTTCCATCCGACGGTCTTGTACATTGCAGGTAGCTCCAGAACACTGATCACCGAGGCGGTTCGCGGCGACGGAGCTTATTTGATTGATTCGACGGGGCATCGCTTCATGGGAGACTACGATTCGCGTTTGGAGCTTGCACCGCGCGATGTGGTGAGCAAAGCCATTGTGAACCAAATGGAAAAGACGCAATCGCCATGCGTTTATTTAACCATGAAGCATTTGGACGCGGCCCATGTGCGAGCAAGATTCCCGGGGATTGCCAAAGTATGTGCTGGTTTTGGATTGGACATCGCGACCGACTC
>CANHVO010000098.1 GCA_947463915.1 Planctomycetaceae bacterium | reverse complement strand
CTTTTGGTCGCTGCCTCACCTTGTGCAGTCGTGGTGAGCTCGCCTTCGGTCATGCTGTCCGCTATCGCGTTAGCTGGTAGGCATGGCGTGCTCTTTAAGGGGGCTGTGCATTTAGAAACGCTTGGCAAAGTAGATGTACTGGCCATGGATAAGACAGGTACCGTCACTATGGGTAGACCAGCCGTTACTGAGGTTTGGACTACGCCAGGAGCGACCATCGATCGTTTTTTGTCGCTTGCTGCGGCAGTTGAAAAGCAAAGCGAACATCCTCTTGCCATCCCCGTCTTGGAAGAAGCCAAGAGGCAAGGTGTTGCCAGTGAAATGCTCGAACTGAAGGAGTTTCACAGTCTGACAGGGTTAGGGATTCATGCCAGAGTCGATGGCGTTTGGGTTGGTGTAGGGCGCGAGAGTCTTTTTGCAGCAAACAATGTCGAGTTATTGCCGGGCATCCAAGAAACAGCCCAACGCATTCGCGACGCCGGACAAACGGCTTTGATTGTGGTCGCAGTTGAGGAGAGCATGGGGGGGGTGATCGGGGTTGCAGATCGATTGCGACCAGAAGCGTCTCGCACAATAGCCAATTTGAAGGGATTAGGTGTACGGCAAGTTGTCCTGCTGACGGGCGATCACGAAAGAGTGGCTCAGGCGATAGCAAAGGAACTAGGGGTCGATGAGGTTCGAGCGGGCTTGCTGCCGGACGGAAAAGTGACTGAGCTGTTGCGATTGGCTCGAGATGGTCGTTGCGTAGCCATGATCGGAGACGGCGTGAACGACGCTCCAGCCCTTGCGACGGCGGACGTCGGTATTGCTATGGGCGGGGCGGGCACAGACGTCGCATTAGAGGTCGCAGATGTCGTACTGATGCGAGACGATCTCAAGGGGTTGCCACTGGCTGTTTGGATCAGTCGACTTGCACGCAAGCGAGTTCGGCAAAATATGGTTTTCGCATTTGTAACCATCGCCGTTCTCGTCCTGTCGACTTTTTTCGAGTTGCCACTTTGGATTGGCGTCCTCGGGCACGAGGGGAGTACTGTGCTGGTCGTCTTGAATGGACTGCGAATGCTCTGGGAGCGTGTCCCTGCATTTGAGTGAGTGCGTCTTCCGCCGCTCGACTAAGATATGCGGCAGGCGGAAGAATAACGTAGCTGGATTCGCCAGAATTCAGAACGTACTGAATTCTGGCGAATCCTGCTACGAGGCGCGGTATGCCCTCTCTCGCCTTTTCGCAGAAAACTATCCAATATCGCAGTAAAAGCCCACTTGTCGGTAGGAAGCGGAAAACGCTATAAATCGGCATGGAAACTTCCCTTCATCGACAACTCAAGTACCATTTTGCAGCCGATTCGAACTCGGTCGAAGTCACCGTGGATGGGTTTCGAATTGACGCCATTGATGCAAAAGGGTGCTTGGTTGAAATCCAGCATGCGGGGCTGGGTTCCATTCGCGACAAAGCTTTGAAGCTCCTTAACAATGGACATCGGCTGCGAATCATCAAGCCCCTGATCGGATGCAAATGGATCGAGACGTTGGATCGAGAAGGTGGCGAACGTTTACGCCGTCGCAAGAGTCCGAAAAAACTAGCAACCATCGATATCTTTCGCGAGTTAATCCACTTCACCCAAGTTTTCCCTCTTCCGAAACTGACGATTGAAGTGCTCGCGGTAGAATGCATCGAGCAACGCGTCGACCGCGTCAACAAACGTCGCCGACGCAAGCAATACAAAACGCTAGATCAGCACTTGGCAAAAGTCGGTGAGTCGACAGTGCTAAAAGGTTTGCCGGACCTATGGCGATTGCTCGGCAATCCAAAACTACCTGCTCAGTTTGATACCAAAGAGCTTGCCGAGCATCTTGGCCAGCCGCGATGGTTTGCCCAGCAAATTGCGTACACGCTGAATCGATGCGGAGCTACCGAAATCGCAAGCAAACGAGGTAACTCCATAGTCTATTGCCGTAAAGGCAAATCGCTCACCAAAAAGGCTGCTTAGCCGCAAATGCAAAACTCAAGTGAGTCTAGAGCCCCCAACCATTCGCATCGACTTCCGATTCGAGTTCAGTATTTTGAGACCGACGGACAAGGTCGAGTGCATAACTCACAGTACCTCAACTACTTTGAACGAGGCCGTGTCGAAATGTTGCGATCGATGGGAATATCGTATCGCGAGCTTGAAAAGACCGGCTTGATGTTAGTCGTTCGAAGTATGCAAGTCGACTTTCGTGCTCCTGCCCAATTCGACGACGAACTAGAGTTGATCACGTCGGTTCGGCATAGCCATGGTGCACGAATCGAGCATGAATATCAACTGATGAAGCATGGCGAGCCGGACTCGAAATCGACCGTTATGGTGACAGGCTATAGCGTCATCGCATGCATTGATCGCGAGGGAAAAGTGCGACGATTGCCAAGGGAATTGCAGATTATCAAATCGAAAGAGTAGCTGCCATTTTTCGTTTAGCAGTCAGCCGTAGACGTCCTTTCAACATTGGCCAGTACGCCTACGGCTGACTGTTAAACAAGGGACCACGGTTCGTAGCTGAATTCGTAGCTGGATTCGTAAGAATTCAGCTGGTTCAGAATTCTTGCGAATTCAACTACGGTAGTTTTCATTTCGCGACTCGATTAATCAAACGCGACCCATCGATCAACAACCCAGCGCTCTTGAGGAGTGAAGCGAGCTTTGTAGCTCAAATGTCGATTGTCGGAAACATACATTCCGAGGTACGCGTACTGCCTTCCTGTATCGCGAGCAAACTCGATCTGTTTTAGAATCGAATAGGTCCCGAGCGATAGCTTTGAATGGCTTGGATCAAAGTAGGTGTAGACTGCAGAAAGAGAAAAACGTCCGCAGTCTACGATCGAAATCCCAACCAACGCACCGTTCAACCAAAAACTCAGTTCGACGGTCTGAGACAAACAGGTATCCACCAAAAAGCTCTCATAGTCTTCCGGTCTATATTGACTATCCGGATCCCCCAAACCACGCTGAGTTCGATGAAGGTTAAAGACGTTTAAGCGTTGTTCGTCTAATGTGGGGTTTGCGACTTGGATCGTCAAGCATTGATCGCCTCTTTTCAGAACCCTTTTAAACGAATCGCGCCAGATGAACTTTCGCACATCGATCCGCGATGGTTCGCAGGCCGTGCAAAGGTCGCATGCGGTGTGGTAAAGAAAAACTCCCGAGCGCCGAATCCCCCCCGCTAAGCAGTGATCAAACTCTTCAAGGCTCAAAAGCCTAGACGGCAACTTGAGCGGCAGCGAGGCGATTCGCTCCTCCAGGTAGGAGCAATCGTGCACGTTGGGGATGGTGTCGGCAATGGGTAGCGTCCTTGGAAAACGGGACGAGATTGCGGTCTCCGGGAGCGTATTGGGTTCCGATGAATTCGAGTCATCCATGGGCGATTAAATGTCCCAAAACCTTGGTGGTTTGGCGTCGAAGAGGAGGTTTTGGAAAGGAGAAGTCGCAAACCGCAGAATCGTCAAACGGCTCATAATCCTAACAGAAACAAAGGCGGGGGAAAAGCAACGACAAAAACTGGCCAAGATTTACCGACTTTTCATGTGTTGGCCACTATCCTTCTGCTGGACGAACGCGAACACTTGCACATCCTCATCCGCAAGCTGGTTCCTGGCAAAAGGCTATACTTCGCTGTCGCCAGAACCGATGATATACTTGTGACGGGGCTTCAAAACTACCAAGAGCAATTTTTTCGCGTGGGAGCCTATCAGATGTCGAGACGACCTCATGAGTCCAAGAACAATTTGAGAAAGGTCGAAATGAGTTCGCACAAAGGCCTTGATGGCATTCTTCAAAATTGGGAGTTCGACCCGCACGCTCTTTCCGTTCGTCTGGTTAAGGGTGATGACGGACGCGATGTCATTCAAATGAGAGTCGATCTCGGTGTCCTTCAAATGGAAACCCAAGGTAGACCAGACGGCCTGACCCCAGATGGATTCGCAACTTTCCTGGATAGCATGTTAGATGTCGAAAAGAGCGAGGAAGATTTCGTGATGAATGAAGATCAATGCTTCGAAGCCGATCGCGAGTTTGTTCAGTTTTACCACCGAAGAATTTCTTGGCTCCGCTTGCAACACTACCACAGAGCGGTCGAAGACGCTGACCATACCCTAGCACTCATGGATGTATGCCGCGACCACTCTCCAGAAGAAGAGTGGACAATGAGCCACGAACAGTATCGACCCTTTGTTCTGTTTCATCGAACTCAGGCTTCTGCTCTGGCTGCCCTCGAAGATGCCGACGCAGGCGAAGCGGTCTCCGAGATTGATAACGGCTTGGAATTGATGCGAGCTGTCTTTGAGGAGCATGAGGCGGAAGAAGAGTTCGAACAAGACGAAATGGTGCTGCAGCTTCGCAAGTTACGAGACTCGCTCAAAGACGAATATTTGGGGCCAAGCCTCGAAGAGCGATTAGAGCATGCCGTCAAGTCTGAGGAATACGAATTAGCTGCACGACTCCGGGATGAACTTGCTCGGAAACAAGAGAACTAACGCATCCGCATACGTTTCTCGCATTAATGAGCCGATCGGCGCTAGCCCCGGTTCCCAACGATGCTTCGCATTTTGTAGCGAAACTCGTCAAGAGTTTCGGTGGTTTACGCAATGCAGCCGAAAGTCTTGACGACTTTCGCTACAGAAAAGCCCAATTTACATTGAGCAGAATGCGAAACAGCGTTGCCCGGTTCCTAGCTTGAAACCAAATCCACCAAGCGGCACGAGCAGGCCGTCTCACTTTTGGACCTGTCCATTTCCTGGTAAGCGACTATCGCTTTGTTTCTTTGCCGCGATAGCGACGACAATTGGTAGCCGTGGGGCTCGCCCCACGGTCTCTAGGCACGCTGAATTCAGGCGAATCCAGCTACGGTATTTTTCGTTCCGCCGTTCGCTTGAGAGCTCTGTAAGTACGGCATTAACCTCGATCTATCGAGGCTTGCGCCACTCTCGGCTATAGCCGATTTTCTCCAGAGCGAGATAGACCTCTTCTAATGTCTTTTCGCCAAAATTGGCGATGCTCAGCAGTGTGTCTGGGGAGCTTTGCAATAGATCTCGAACAGTGAAAATGCCTTTCTCTTCCAGGCAGTTTGTCGTTCGAACTTGCAGGCCAATTTCTGCCGTGCTCAGTTCCAAACGTTCTTTCATCCGACGTGCGTGTTCGTCAGCTTGGCTAATGGGAATACGAGTCATTCGATTTTCACCCCTTATGCAGCAAGTCATTTGCATTGAGAAGCTCCGAACAAGACCACATCCTTGTCCTAACCATGAAACTCCCCAGCATCCTGCCAACTATTTCGGGCAGTATAACAAACTATCCGGAAACAACAGCGTTCCACTGCGACTTTCGCTAAAATATTTCGAACGCATGCTAGCATTTCCACGCTTGGCCGACTGGACCTAACAACTTGCTGCACCCGAGTTTGCTGCAAGCATCTCTCCAAGTCGACCGGCATGGAAATCTACCGCGATTCGTAGCTGGATTCGCCAGAATTCAGTATGTTCTGAATTCTGGCGAATCCAGCTACGGTTGTTTCATCCCGCCGCTCGCCCAAAAGGCCCCCTTCCATGCAGACTAGGCACTTCATCATGATTTCTCTCTTTAGGACATTTCCCATCAAGCTTCTGTTTCACATTACAGCATCCATCCTCTTCTGCTTTGGATTGATTCACTCAATCGCGGGCGCGGAAGACAACTTTTCCGCTGGTGCTTTTGCAAAGAACATATCCCCCGTCAGTTTGCCGGTGTGGGTTAACGGCGGCATCTCGGGTCGGAAGATCGATCGAATCACGGACGCATTGAATGCGCGTTGTTTGGTTCTCAGTGACGGCAAAGCACAGGTTGCTATTTGCATCGTGGACAATTGCATTCTGCCCCTAGAAATTATCGACAAGGCGAAAGAGCTGACGCAATCCAAAACCGGAATTGCGCCAAACCGCATACTCATTGCAGCAACACATACCCACTCTGCGGTTTCCGTTGTTGGCACTCACGGAACTCCAGTTCAGCAGGACTATGCCGATGCTCTACCCGGCTGGATCGCAGAGGGAATTGCTGAAGCTCAAAAGCGAATGGTACCAGCTCAATGGGGAACGACTTCCGTCGTTTGCGATCGGTACATTTACTGTCGCGATTGGCTCATGAAGCCAGGAACCGCTAATTCATCCCCCTTTTCCGGCCGGGCGGGGGATATGGTTAGCATGAACCCTGGACATGACAATCCAAACAAAATGGCCCCCATCGGTCCCGTTGATACATTGGTTCCGATACTTTCCATCCAGGATCGACAAGGCAAGCCGATCTCTATTTTGGCGTCGTTCTGCACTCACTACGCAGGTGCTCCCAATATTTCCTCCGACTATTTTGGCGTTGTTTGCGAAAGACTTGCGCAATCGCTTAGCCCCAACTCCACCGACTCCTTCGTTGGGCTAATGGCCAATGCGACAAGCGGGAACGCCAATTGCATCGACTTCAGCAAGCCAGCCGCCCCGTTCACTCACGTTGAGGTCGGAACTTACGTATCCGACAAGATCCTATCGGTCTTGCCTGGGATTCAATACACATCGACGCTAAGCCTAGATGCGGAGCTCGATTCCATTGATCTCGATGTTCGTATGCCCAACGCTGCGGATGTAGCAACCGCAAAGAAATACATGGAGACGCATTTTCCAGATCGGTTGCCAACAACGATGGATGAAAACTACGCTCGCGAGACAGTGCTTCTCAGCGAGATGCCTCCAACTCGCAAACTGAATCTGCAAGCTATTCGCCTTAATGACTTCGCCATTGTTGCCAACCCTTGCGAATCCTACAACGAAACCGGGCTAAAGATTCGACAAGCGAGCCCATTTCGATTGACCATGAACATCGGCCTAGCCAACGGCCACGCGGGATACATTCCACCTCCAGAGTTGTTTCAGCTTGGGGGGTATACGACTTGGCGTTGCCGATCGAGCTGCCTGGAAGAGCAAGCTGAGCCTAAGATGGTCGAGGGCTTGACTCGCGTGATGCGAACGCTTCAGGCCAGGAATGTGATTCCAGTCCCGGTGTCCAAGCGAACGAAACCACAATCGCCGGTTAGTCCTAATGAGAGCCTACAGTGGCTTGAGGTCGAACCTGGCTTCAAGGTGGAATTGGTGGCGTCGGAACCGCAGATCGTTGACCCCGTTTCGATGCAAATCGACAAGCTTGGACGCATGTGGGTTGTTGAGATGGGGGACTATCCGACGGAAGACGACGCTCCGAAGAGTCGGATCGTTGTACTGGAAGACAAAAATCGAGACGGTTTCTATGAGTTGGCGACGGTGTTCGCGGACAAGCTGTTGTTTGCAACCGGCGTTCAGCCTTGGGAGAACGGAGCTCTGGTTACCGTTCAAGGACAATTGATCATGTTGCGAGATACAGACGGGGACTTGAAGTCCGATTCGACCGAAGTTTGGCTAGACGGATTTGCTATCGGCAATCCGCAGTTGCGAGCGAATCATCCGACGCTCAACTCGGACGGCTGGCTTTACATTGCCAGCGGTCTTCGTGGAGGAAAAATCAAGGCGACACTTCCCTTTGGCAAGCCAACGACTGAGCCGCTTGACCTAACGGGCTGCGACCTGCGAGTCAACATGTTAACGGGCAGCATCGAGAGCATCGCAGGACCTTCGCAATTCGGCCTGACCTTCGATTCGTTTGGGCATCGCTATGGTTGTTCTAATCGCAATCCATGTTTTGAAATCGTAAATGAACGAGCGGAGCTAAGCCTGAGCCCATTGTCGGGGCTTGCAACCGCACTTAACGATGTTTCACCGAGCAATGCCGCGTCGAAAGTTCATCCGCTGGTAAACGCATGGACCACCTCGAATCTTCACGCTGGTCAATTCACTGCAGCCTGCGGTGTGCTTGTCTCAGAAATGTCAGCTTACACATGCGAGCCAACCGGGGCTCTTGTGCAGCGCCGAGCCATCAAGAGGAAAGACGGTTTAATGCAAGTAACCGACGAAGCTTCCGAGCGAGAGTGGCTTGCGAGTAACGACCCATGGTTTCGTCCTGTCGACCTTTACGAAGGCCCCGATGGTGATATCTATGTCGTCGACATGTACCGGGCTGTTATTGAGCATCCAGAGTGGGTTCCTGCCGAACTCAAGAACCGTCCTGATCAACGGCTTGGCGATTCCCACGGCCGGATTTATCGTGTGACTCGCACCGACAAACTCAACGAGAAGCGAATTGGGCAGCGACTGCTCGACAATCGCCAGGCAAGCCTCAAGGATTGGCTTGAGCATCCCGATGCTTGGTATCGTCGCATGGCTTCCCAAACAATTCTCGCTGGAGCAGCAAAGGGGCGAAAAGCTGATTACATCGAAACGCTTAGACAGATTTGCCTTACGCCTAAACAACAGCCTGATGTGATCGCCAATTCATGCAGGCTGCTGGCCGCATGCGATGGAATTGATGAAACGACAGCAATCGCGTTGCTCAAGTCATCGAATTCCGAACTTCGATCGGTGGCTTGGTCAGCCATGCGAGAATCAACGACGGATTGGGGCCCGAAATGGCTGCAGGCCGCGATCGAAACTTTTGGCGATGCACAAGCTACCAACGAGGAGTTGCGGTCGGCAGCTTGGTTCATCGCCACGTCATCGGGCCGAGCCTCCACGGATTCGACCAGCGAACTCAGCTCAGGCCCGATGGAACACTACGCAATCTTGGCGTCACGATCGTTAACACGAAACAACGATCCGCCACATCTATGGATGGCCGTCACAGCCGCGTGGCGAGACGATGCAACTCCCTTTGTATTGCAATTCAAAAAAACAGCCGGCGATGCCACGAAGGAGCTTAGCCCTATTGCCCGAGAGTCCATCGCTCGCATGGCATCGCGATCTGCCTCGCAACCCTCTTTGAAAATCGGCGTTCAGGATTTTTCTAACGAGCTCGCAAAGGAGTTGAGCAATGCTCCAAGCCTCGCGTCCCAATCAGTCACCCTGGCCGTCCTCGATGGAATTGCCCGAACCGGCCGACTGACCATCGCCGATGGTAGTGTTCTCGAAAAAATGGTTCAGCGTTTTGCTTTGTCGAATGAAAACGCCTTTAACCAGAGATCGGCTGTTTCGATTCTTGCGCACAGCAAGTCCGATTCTTCTAAGTCTTTGGCGCTGGAGCTTCTTTCAAGTACGGATGTAGCACTGCTCAAGACCGCCATTGCGACCTGTTCGGCTCACGATACACCAGAGTTTTCTAGGTGGCTGATTGAGCGACTGCCGTCTGCCTTGCCTGAGATTCGGCAAGACGTCTTCGGTGCGATCAGGAACAACCCTAAGCGGCTTGAAATGATGGTCGAGCGGTTTGAGTCAGGCAAGCTGTCGACACGCATCTTGGACGCATCTCAAATCCAAAGTTTGTCTGGCGTAAGGGATAGCGCAACGGCCACACGGCTCGCCAAAGTGTTGTCGGGGGCGATCAACTCCGACCGCCAAAAAGTGGTTGATGAGTATTCGAAACAACTATCGTCGTTCGAGGTAAGCCCCAGCAAGAACAGCGGCAAAGCGATTTTTGCCAAGACTTGTTCTGCATGCCACAAATTGGACGGAGTCGGGACCTTTGTCGGGCCGGACATCTCGGACTCGCGGGAGCAGTCGTACGAGAAGCTACTGATCTCCGTCTTGGACCCGAATCGATCGATCGACGCGAGTTATTTCCGCTATTTGGCAAGAACAGAGGAAGGGAGCGTAGTGGAGGGGCTGCTCAAGGATTCCAACTCGCAAACGGTGACACTGCAAAGCCAAAATGGTACGATCACGACGCTCAATCGATCTGAAATCGAGGAGCTGAAGAGTTCAGGAACTTCGCTCATGCCCGAGGGGATCGAGTCGCAAATATCGGTCGCGGAAATGGCTGAGTTGCTTTGGTACGTAAAGAATTGGCGGTATGCGGCAGACAAGGTGCCGGCAAATGCCTCCTTAAAGAAATAATGCAGGCGGCGAGAGAGAACGCACCACGATTCGTAGCTGGATTCGCCAGAATTCAGTACGTTCCGAATTCTGGCGAATCCAGCTACGGTTGTTTTCCGACTGCCGCTCGTCTAAAAACCACCGTTCGCTCTGTCGAGCAAAAAAACGGATGGGGTATTATTTCCGTCTTGCCGAACAAAATTCTTAGGAAATTGGCAAACTCCTTGCATGGACTTGTCAAAAACCGGCGTCTTGTGTTACGCTACGCAGCTTGGTTGGCGCGGCGATCCTTTGAGTCTTAGCGACGACATGAGTAGTTTTTTGTCACAGCCTGGTGGAAACACATGGTTTCTCGCCGTTGATTTAGGAGCATTTGTTCGTGGGTGTAAAGAAAACAGGTCGAGGGCGTCGTAAAGTTGGTCGTAAGAAGAGACGTATGCGTGCTAGGATCCGACATCGCAAGAAATAAACTTGAGGTGGGGTTTTGGGCAATTTAGCCTCTTTTATCAGCCCCACCTTTTTGTTCCTCTCTTCGAATTCCAAAAATTCCACTATCCCGGAGTTTTCGATTGCGCGGTTGGCCGCCTCGAATTATACTCCGGGTATGTTTTTGTTGGGAACTTGGTCTGCTATCGGAGTTCGCCGACTTTCCTTCGTCTGCTCCCGTGTGGAACATAAACTGTGAAAACCTGGGTTTTTCAATCAATTTTGATGTCCGCTGCCCTTTGTGGGCAAGCTGAGTTTGCGTGCGCCCAGACTGCTTCCCCAAGCGATTCCAAGGTCGTCGCAACAGCGCCCGGATTGGCACCACGCAAACTTGCAAGTGGTGTTATGACGGTTGTAGCGCCCGATCAGGACTCGGAGGACACTGCACTTGGGCCTTTTGATCTGGAGTTTGTCGCAAAACATCCAGAGCTCGAGTGGGCTGCACCGGATTTCCCGGAAAACAAGCCACACTACGCGTCGCCAAGCGAAACTCTGCTAAGTCTGTCGCGAGACATCATTTTTCGGCACGAGGTCTGGGGGCTAGAGTTTTCTTTTAAGCCAGTCCGACTCATCGAAGTCGATATCCCAAAGGACAATGGGAAATTCCAGAAAAAAGTCGTTTGGTACATGGTTTACAACGTTCGCTACAAAGGCGAAGACCTTTCTCCAGGCATTGCGGCCGATGTCCCGACGCCACCTGAAAAGGTCAGCTTTGAATCCGTTCGATTCATTTCTCGCTTCGCTTTGCTCAGCAAAGAGCGAAAGCTCAACCTGGACGCTCAGATTTTGCCGACCGCTGTTGATGCGATTGCAGCCAAGGAACGGATCGGGAAACCACTTCACGACCATATTGAAATTGGCAAGATCGATATCAAAGCAAGCACGCTTGCGGAAGACAACTCGGTTTGGGGCGTTGCAACCTGGACGGATGTCGATCCAAGAGTTGACTTCTTCGCCATCGATGTTCGAGGCCTGACCAATGCCTACAAGATCCGGATCGACGAAGAGGGAAAAAAGAATTTTGACCGAAAGACCCTTCGCATCTACCACTGGCGTCCTGGCGACTCGATTGATGAATCGAAAGACCGGATTTTGCTTGGCCTGCCCGCGTTTGAAAACGCAGAACGGGTAGATTACTACCTAAAGCAGTTTAACCTGAAAGAACGTCTTGATTATCAGTGGATTTACCGATAAACTAGTGCCCCGCACCAGCGGAGAGAATTAGCTGGTTTTGATATTCCAACTCGGCACAGGTAGTTAGGTATAGGCTCTTAAATGGCACATAAAAAAGGTCAGGGATCTACACGCAACGGTCGCGATTCGAACGCACAACGTCGTGGTGTAAAGAAATTCGGCGGAGAAAAGGTCATTTGCGGCAACATCCTCATCCGTCAGGTTGGAACCAAATGGCGTCCTGGAATTAATGTTGGCATGGGCAAGGATTACACCATATTCTCCCTCGTCGAAGGCAACGTTTACTTCGATCAAGAAGGTCGACGCATCAACGTCAAAATCGCTGAATCTGCTTAGTGATTGAACGGTTGTTTTTCATGTGGCGCTGGGTTTTAGGCCCAGCATATTGGTTTCTGCCAAGATCTGATCTTTATTATGTTCGTCGACCGCGTTGAAATTGAAGCCATCTCAGGTAAAGGTGGGAGCGGTTGCATGGCATTCCGCCGCGAAAAGCACGTTCCGCGTGGCGGCCCGTGTGGTGGTGACGGCGGGCGGGGCGGCAGCGTGATCGTTCGAGCCCAAGCAGGTGTGAACTCGCTAGTTCAATTTGCGCATCAGCGCCATTGGCGTGCTGAAAACGGCACTCCAGGCCAAGGTTCTGATTGCCACGGCAAAAGCGGCCAAGATCTCATCCTCGTGGTTCCACCTGGCACCGTTCTCATGGACCGAGATTCCGGAATGATCCTTCGCGATCTCGTCAATCCTGGCGATGAGATCATCGCAGCACACGGAGGTCGTGGCGGCTGGGGAAACACCCACTTCAAATCGTCGACCAATCAAGCTCCGCGCGACACCACCGATGGTGGCGCTGGCGAACAACGCCGACTGATTTTCGAACTTAAAGCAATCGCTGATGTCGGCTTGGTCGGAATGCCTAACGCCGGCAAGAGTACGCTTCTAAGTCGGCTCTCGAGAGCTCGCCCCGAAATTGCGGACTATCCGTTCACAACCAAGTTTCCAAACCTCGGCTTGGTCTCCGTTGACATGGACCGCAACTTCGTCATGGCGGACATCCCTGGCCTTATCGAGGGTGCGGCACAAGGGTCTGGACTAGGTCACGATTTCCTTCGGCATATCATGCGAGCTGGTATTCTGGTGCATTTGGTCGAACCGATGCCAATGGACCAATCCGATCCGATTAGCAACTACCACGCAATTCGCAAAGAATTGGCCGAATACAGCAGCGAGCTTGCCGCTCGCCCAGAAATCCTTGCTGTCACCAAGGCTGAGCTGCCGGACGCAAAAGCGATACACGAGATGCTTTGCGAGAATCTAGGCCGCAAGGATATTTTGTTGATCAGTGCCGTTACAGGAACAAGTCTCAACATCCTGGTGAACAAGATCGCAACCTTACTCGCCGAGCAAAGCGCGGAACTTGCTGCCGCATCGCAATGATCTTAGTGGATATAGGCAACAGCGGTTTGCGTGCCTCTCGTGTTGCCAACGGCCAGCTATTTCGCGATCAAAAAGTATATCGCCTCTCTTGGGCGGCCGCCGTTGCGAATCTTCGCAAACCCTCTCCCGAACAAGAAGCTGCACCGGACCAACGTTGGTGCAAACTAGAGGATCGGTCGGCATTCAACTGGCTGGTCTCTCAATTCGACTTGTTCCCAAATGAACCATGGCTTGTTTCATGTGTTCAGCGAATCGCACTTGATCAGCTACGAGAAAGCCTAAGCGCTGGCGGACATAGCATTGAGCCAAAGGTCGTAACGCACTCGCATATCCCAATGACGATCGATGTAGAGCTTCCCGCGAGAACAGGAGTGGACCGACTGCTAGCAGCTTACAGTGCCCATCGGTATGTTAACAATTCGCAAAACGCTAACGATTCAAGAACAGCGTTGCAAGCGGTCATTGTTATCCAAGCAGGTACAGCTGTAACGGTCGACTTGGTTGACGCAGCAGGGGTCTTTCGAGGCGGCTCGATTATGCCTGGACTGGGGCTTTCGCTGCAGTTGCTTGCGGCCGGAACAGACATGCTCCCCTGGCTGGGAAATCACGCTGTAGATATTCGTCCCGCCCTGCCAGGCAAGAACACGGAACAAGCGATTTCGGCAGGCGTCAATGCGGCACTGGTGGGAGGTGCTTCGCATCTAGTAGAGCGCTATCGAAGCGAAAGCAACCACGGAAAAGCCATGAAAGTTATCGTATCTGGAGGTGACGGTAGCCTGCTTATGCCGCACATCGCCCAGCCAGCTGAATTTGTGAATCACGTAGTGTTGCACGGACTAAGCCTTATCGGAATCGATACATGATGGCCGACAACGAGACCGTCCCTGCCGCTCCAAACCCGTACCAGCCTGGGGCTGGTAAACCTGATAAACCTCGACAAAAAAATGCCGTTGTCAGGCTCCTCCTGTTTGCGATCGCATTGGGTTGCTTTACCGTTTCGGGAGTGCTTTGGTTTTTCGCGGAAGCATTTGAGACATACACACCTTATACGGCCGAAAAGCACTGGATGATTTCTCTGCCGAACGGGACGGGACTGTGGTTCGACGCGCGAGCAGGAAAGGTCATCTTGATTTCCTGCTTAGCGATTGGTGTTTCGCTTATGCTGTGGACCGTGACTCCGATCAAAAAACCGAGGCCTTGACCTTCCGCAATGCTTGGCTTCGCGGAAAATTCGTTTAACGGTCAGCCGTAGAACGGCTTTCGCAGTGAGTGTACTTTCAGGTAGGATGAGGGTTAGGACTGACGTTCCTGACCTGTCCTGCGTGTTGAAGGTACGCACCGGCAAACAACACAGCCCGGATCAGGAGCGTTTTCGCAGGAAAAAGGTACATGCTGCCCCAGTAGCTCAGTTGGATAGAGCGCGGCTTTCCTAAAGCTGAGGCCACAGGTTCGATCCCTGTCTGGGGTACTAAATAACATTGGTCGAAATGACTTTTTTGAACTTGGTTTTCGACTTGAAGTTCACAGTGACCATATTTTTGGTCGCGACGACCTGAGTTGCTATTTCTCTTGCAAGCGTTTCACATGGTGTTGTAATCCCCGTACTGGGCCTCTCGACGACAACAAGATGCTATCCTCTCAAATACCATGAAAAAATCACGCCACGTATTGTTCTGGAGTGTCCCGTTCGTACTCGCTTGCTTTCCAGGTTGTGACCCACGAGACAAACTTCGAGATTTCAATCCATTCATCACTGAGGTGCCGACTCTCGAGGCAGATGCGAGATCAGAAATCGAGAGTAGTTCTGTTGTTACAGTAACTCCGCTTGCCTTGGCAAAGTTTCGTGAGTTCTTAGGTGCTTCACCTTCCTCATATGTCCGCGTGCACGTAATGAGCGGCGATTGCAATGGCTTCGCGTACAAACTCAAAATCGAAGACAAGCCTATCGATCCGACAGATCGAATTGATCGGTCGAATGGAATTACGCTTGTCATGTCGCCGAATTTCGCCATTATCCTGCAAGGTACAACTATAGATTGGGAAACACAGACGGACGGTACAGAAGGATTTAAATTTCACAATCCAATCGATCGCGAATGACAATGTGATTCACCGAAACCGCCACCGGTGCACCATACGCGACCTGACGATATGTGATTCTAGCAGCTCAGGTGCATCGCTTTGTTTTTCCCTTCCCGTGTAGGCATTCGCATCAGTTACACCTAGCGAGATTGTCGCGTAACGAGTAACCGCAGTGTAGACAGTTCCGCAACGAGAGTTCTCCGTTAAACCAAGGATGCCGCGCCATGTCGACTATCCAAGTAGAAGAACGATTGGCTGTCGATGGCTTTCCCGAGCTTGAACGACACAATCGACCATCGGATCGATGCCGTCTTCTATAACGAGTATCCTTACAACCGAATTCCACAGCGAATGATTCGAAACATCCGTGATGAAGGCGATCGAACGGAGATCAGTCTTCGGTACTTGGAGTCAACAAAACAACAGTATCTCGACGCCTTCGGCTGGCCGATTGAACCCTTGGAATACGCGTTTCCGCACGGGACGGTAATCGGATATTGGTTTGCGGTTCAAGGCACCGTACCTGGTCGAACCCCCAAGTGGACATCCTTGTTGATCCAAACACTAAAAGTTTATTCGCTTTGGATCCTGATGGGGGAGTGCCTGCTATTTGCGACGTTTGCAACCGTCGCCGTCGCGCCTTGGTTCATTCCGATCTTTGGTCTCCTCACGGCAGTTGGAATCGCAGGCCACATACGCTATCAGCAAAAAGCAATAATGGCTTCTACTGTTTGAATTACCGATCTATTTGCCAACTAGTTTAAGCCGAGTGGGCTCACCGACCAATGCTTTTGATTGTTTTCGAACGCTCGACAAGAGTTTCGGTCGTTTAGGCGGTACAGCCGAAAGTCTTGACGACTTTCGCTACACAAAAGCCTATTGTTAGCAATAAAAAAGGAACCCAGCGCCCAGCAAGAACCCGAGCGTTGTCGAGTCGTCAATGGTAAACTTGGCTCCATACGATTTTGGATTTTGATCGTCCTCGACGCTTTCCCTTTTTCATTCACGGATTTGACTATGCGGCCCTTCCTTGCGCTCCTCTCGTTAGCCTCGTTCTTTGCGCCGGTCTCCATGGCTGAAGATCCGATTCGATTACCCGTAATCAAAGACAACTCGATTGTCATGGTTGACGGTGAATGGGACCTAAACGCCGGACAGCAAGGGCGGATTCGTATCAAAGGAAACCAGCATATGGTTGCCATGGCATTCGACACGTCTGCCATCGCCGGGAAGCATGTGAAGAAAGCGACGCTGGTTTGTGTGAAAGGCGACCGGGAAATCTCTGGTGTCAGCATTTCCACCATCGCCACGCCGTGGGATGAATATCGATCGAACGGCCTGAAGGCTGGATTGAACGGCGTTGAAGATTGGGGCTACCTCGGAGCCAGGTTTCCGGCCATCTGCGGTGGCAACGGATTTACACTGGTGCACCAGACGAACTCAGAAATCCGTGATGGCAAGTACTATTGGGACGTGCCACCTGACATGGTTCATGCGATGGCGATTGGCGTCGCGCATGGGCTGGCCATTCATGAACATGACTCCGACACTGGACGCAACCCGACGATCTTTTCACGTGAGCAGTCGGGAAAGGAACCGTCGCTACTCGTGGAGCTTGATAATCAGGTTGAAGCGACCCCAGAAACTGCGACGGAGCTTGGGCTAGACTCGGCTGACAGTCGTTCTGCAATACTCAGGCTGATGTCGCCAGCGAATGGGTTCGCCTACGAAGTCAGCATCGATGGTAAGTTGCTTGGTCGGCACAACATCCCGCTCGTGAGCAACGGTCACAAGCAATCCATTCCGCTGCGAGACCTTTCGTCATCGATCGCAGTGGATAAACAGTATGCAATCCAGGTCGTCACTTTGAATCGGACAGGGCAGCGTTCACAGCCTGCGATACTCCCCAATGTGATTCTGAAATCAGGTTCTATCGAGAAGCAAGCAGTGTCTTTTGCTCCGCCGCATACGACAGCGGTAACCGACTTGAGCATTATCCCGATCGCGGATAAGTATGACGCGGCTGGCAAAGCTATCGGTGACCTACCACCGGGCTATCGAACCAACAATTCGATTTTCGACGGTCATACGGTTCGCCTCACGGCTGCTGCGGGTGAAGTGGTCGGATTTCAGCTACTGATGAGAAGTCATCAAGGTAAACGCGATGCAAAAGTGTCAGTCAAAGTCGAGCTAGACGATGCTAAGCCTCGAATCGACTTGTTTCAAGCCGTGTACGTTCCTGCAAAAGCAGAAGCTGGCGGACGTTTGATTCCAGATCCGCTGCTTCCGATAGCTGATTCCATTTCGCTGGAGCCCGATACGGATCGGTCGGTAGTAGCCGACGTCTATGTTCCTTTTGATGCTGTTCCAGGCCTCCGCAAGGGTAAGATCACGATCTCAGACGGTCGCGTAGTGCCGATGGAAATGAATGTTCTTCCTTTCGCGTTGCCTCGTCAGGCGACGTTCTTCTGCGAGATGAATGGCTACGGCTTACCGAACCATATCAACGAATACAATGCCCTGCAGCAGATTGCGTACGATCATCGCGTTCACGCCAACATCCTACACTACTCGCACAACACGGCAGCCCCTGGATCACGGAAGAGCAATCTTGACATGCGTCTTCGTTCGGGGCGGCGGATGGATAACAACAAATACGACAGTATCAAACCGGGGGCAACAACTGGATATTGGGACGATTTTGTGGAAGCCTTTGGGCCGTACATTGACGGCTCACTTTTCAAAGACGGACATCGCGGACCGATTGCCGCCCCGGGCTTCTATCTCACGTTTCATGAAAGCTGGCCTTTAAACTGCCGAGAGTACTTCAACGGCAATCTGGACGCCTATCAATCGTTTGCCGATCGGCCTGAGTATGCTGCGACTTACGTCAACATTCTGCAGGATTTCGCTCGACTTGCCGATTCCAATGGATGGAAGCAAACCGGTTTTCAGGTGTACTTCAATAACAAGGGCTCTCTCGCTGAAAAGACCAAAGCACCGTGGATACTGGATGAACCATCGGGATTCTGGGATTACCGGGCATTGCAGTTTTATGGGGAGTTGACCGATCGCGGCCGAGAGGTATCGCCGAACGTTTCTATCAATTATCGCATCGATATTTCACGCCCGGAATACTGTCGAGGCCAGTTGGATCGACGTGGGGACCTTTGGATAGTGTCCTCTTCGGCGTTCCAAGATTATCGTCGTCTGGTAACCGACCGCATGCAGAGTGATGGCCTCAAAGCCTGGGTCTATGGCACATCGAATCATGTTCATGAGACAAATCGAAACATCCAGGCCTGGGCTCTGGACGCCTGGCAAGACGGAGCGACCGGCATTGTTCCCTGGCAGACAGTCGACAAATCGGGTAATGCTTTGAAAGCAGCAGACCAGCTGGGCCTGTTTATCTTCGACAAAAACGCGGCTGGCGAAACGGTAATTCGACATTCGATGAGACTCAAAGCTTACCGCGATGCTCAGCAGTTGATCGAGTATCTCAATCTGCTGCAACAACGTCGAAGCTGGTCACAAGACCAGATGCGGCGTTTCGTACATCAATATGTGGATATGAACGCCACGGTCGTCAAAACAACTGAAGAGGATGCTGGCACGACGGCGTATGGGCGGTTGTCAGCACTGCGGCTTGATACGCTTCGGTTGGCAGCCGCGAAGTTACTAGAAAAATAGACACCCACCTAAGGCAGAAACATAAATTCATTACTTGCAAGGACGGCATGAGCAAGTTGTTCCAAGCGATTCAATCGATCAGTCGTTGTCGCTTCCGTCGACTTCAAAAAATCCGCCGCGACTTTCATTTCGTCCGTGGTTGGCTGTCGCGAATAGGCTAGCTGCCAACCAAGTCGAATACGATCGGAATCGTCGGAAGCGGTACGATCGAGACGCTTCGCGAACTCACGGCTCATTTCGAGCATAAAGGGACCGTTGAGGACGAACAACTGCTGCTGCGGCACTGTCGTAACGTTCCGCTGATCGCTGGTTACGTTTGGCTCAGGAAAATCAAAAAGTGTCATCGTCGTGTTGGGTGCATACCGGCTAACGACCGTATAAAGTGTGCGTCGACGGCCGGCGGGATTGTCCGCTTCAAAGCCATTGAGGCGGCTAAAGAAATTGAATCCCTCGACTTCTTTTACTCCGGGCGTTGTTTGGTCGATAGACGGCCCACCAATGAGCGGATCGAGCGATCCAGAGACACTCAGCAGCGCATCCCGCCAAGCTTCAAAGTCCAGTCTTCGCGGAGTCATACGCCAAAGATACTCGTTGCCAGGATCCATTACCAAATTGTCGGCAGTTGGTTCGGTGCTCAGCTGATAAGTCGCTGAAAGCATGATTTCTCGATGCAGTGATTTGATCGACCACCCAGACTCGATGAACTGCGCTGCCAGAGTATCCAGTAATTCCGGATGTGTTGGCAGGCCGCCCTGCTTTCCAAAATTGCTAAGCGTGGGCACGATACCACGCCCAAAATGATAGTGCCAAACTCGATTGACAAAGACACGCGCCGTCAACGGATTGTTGGGACTGACTATTTCGTTTGCTAGTTCGAGCCGAGTGAAAGACTTCAAGTCTCGTGGCTTGTCCGGCGAGCTGAGTATTTCCAAAAAGCCGGGTGGGGCAGGCTCACCTAGTTTTTCTGGATTCCCTCGAACGAATACCTGCATGGCTTGCCCACCGCCGTTGATGCTCGGCATCATTGGCCCTGATGGTGCTGGGTTAGTGGTCAATGCATCTAGTTTAGCCTGCATATCTGTGAGTGATTTTTTCTCAGGCTCGGCGAGCAAACCGACAAGTTCGTTCTCGGCAACAAAGAAAGGCGCTTTCGCATCTTTCCATAGAACCGTGAGCAGTTTTTCATTCTCTGCGGATACGGATGGAGGCGGTGTGGCTGGCGCAGTTGCAGGTTGCTGCTCGCTAGCTCGAAGCG
>CANHVO010000097.1 GCA_947463915.1 Planctomycetaceae bacterium | reverse complement strand
TTGGGCATTACGAGATTGGTCTTTACGCGACATAGCGAACTTGGGCCTTGAGCCCAACGTTCGCAACATGCTTGGTGTGCTAAGGATCACTGCTCCCTCGCGCCGAGTAGCACGCCAAGCATTTTCGACTTCGGTGGGACAAGCCCACCAGTCGCGGCCTTCGTGAACTTGTGGCACAACACAAGGTACAAAGCACCAATGCCCTCAACGGCATTCCGCAATGCAACAATTGAGGACAATTGTGCGACACTGATTCGTTCGCTTCGCGACCGCTTCGGTTGCGCTAATGCAATAACGATTCCTGGTTGGTGTACCGGCTTAAGCCGGCTACCGCCCCTTGCTGGTGTAACGTCTTCAGCCGGCTAAAGCCGGTACACCAGCTGCAGACGCTCTAGTTTGCAAAGCGTTCTTGTAGAGACATGACCGTCATAGGCTTGGTTCGCATGACTAACATCGCTTCCACGGCCATTCTGGCTGCTGCCACGGTTGTGATGCACGGCACTCCCGATTGCACTGCAGCTGCTCGGATCCTGCCTTCGTCTGTTCTCGCACCCTTGCCGCTCGGTGTGTTGATGATCAACGATACCTCGTCATTCTTGAGGTAATCGATCAAGTTTGGGTTGCCTTCAGCAAGCTTCTTTACCTTGGACACGGGAATGCCTGCTCGTTCGAGAACGAGAGCCGTTCCAGACGTGGCAAGGAGTTTATAACCCATGTCGTGCAATTGCTGCGCCATCTCGGTGATGCCATCCCGATGCCGAGGGGCGATGCTCAAGAAGACATTGCCGGACGATGGCAAAAAGACCCCCGCCGCGATTTGACTCTTGTTGAAAGCAATCGGGAACTCGTCGCTGATCCCCATCACTTCGCCTGTGCTACGCATTTCAGGGCCAAGGACGATATCGACACCCGCAAACTTACGGAACGGAAACACCGACTCTTTGACCGAAACGCTGCGCGGGATCGGTTCACTGGTGATCCCTAGTTCCTTTAGCTTCATTCCTACCATGACTTTGGTCGCGATGTTGGCGACTGGAGTACCTGTTGCCTTGGCCACAAAAGGTACTGTGCGACTAGCTCGAGGATTGACTTCCAATACGTACACAACCGACTTGCCGTTTTCTTCCTTGATGGCAAATTGCAAGTTCATCAACCCAATGACCTTTAATCGTCGAGCCATCGCATCGGTAGCTTGACGGATTTCGGTAAGCACTTCTTGGCTGAGTGAGAACGATGGGATTACACAGGCCGAGTCGCCGGAATGCACGCCGGCCTCTTCGATGTGCTCCATAATTCCCATAATGACGACATCATCGCCATCCGAAACAGCATCGACGTCAACCTCGGTTGCATCCTCTAGGAAGCGATCGATCAAGACGGGCTGCCCTTGAGCCACCACAAACGCTTCAGCTACGAACCGCTCGAATTGCGAATGGTCGTAACAAATTTCCATCGCTCGACCACCTAAGACGAAACTAGGACGCACCAAACATGGGAAGCCAATCTTTTGAACTTCCGAGCGAGCTTGAGCCATGGTTCGAGCAATCCCATTGGCCGGCTGCTTGATCTTGAGTTCATTGAGCAAGATCTGGAATTTTTCTCGGTCCTCGGCGTCTTCAATTGTGTCAACGCTGGTTCCGATGATTGGGACACCTTCGTTGGCCAGTGCCCTCGCTAGATTGAGCGGGGTTTGTCCACCAAACTGAACGATGACACCATCGGGTTGCACGGTATCAACGATGTTGAGAACGTCTTCAGTCGTGAGAGGCTCGAAAAACAGAATATCGCTCGTGTCGTAGTCGGTGCTAACGGTTTCGGGATTACTGTTGACCATGATCGATTCGATGCCAAGTTCGCGAAGAGCGTAGCTTGCGTGACAACAGCAGTAATCAAATTCGATACCTTGGCCGATGCGATTTGGGCCACCACCGAGAATAATGACCCGCTTCTTGTCACCCTTGGGGGGCGTTTCGTTTTCGGTTTCGTAGGTGCTGTAGTAATACGGCGTGTACGCCTCAAATTCGGCAGCGCAAGTGTCCACCGATTTGTAGGTTGCGACGATACCATGCAATTTACGCCAATCCCGAATTTCGCCGTCATCGCTATTAAGAAGCGTTGCCAATTGTCGATCTGAGTAGCCAAATTGCTTCACTTGGCGCATCGTCTTTGGGTCGATCGCCGAAAGCGAGCCCATTGCTCGCAATCGATTTTCGATTTCGACAAGTTCTTTCAGTTGATCAAGAAACCATTTGTCAATGTTGGTGATGGAATAGATCTCGTCGACGCTCATGCCACCCAACATGGCGTATCGGATGTACCAGACGCGTTCTGCATTGGGACGCGACATCTTGCTGCGGATTTCTTCGTCGTCGGGCCGACGATCGGTGAACCATAGGTCCTTGCTGTCTGCGCCAAAACCAAATGCTCCAACCTCAAGTCCACGCAGGGCTTTTTGAAAGGACTCTTTGAACGTGCGTCCGATGGCCATGGTTTCGCCAACGCTTTTCATTTGCGTCGTCAACGTCGAGTCGGCCTCGGGAAACTTCTCAAAAGCAAAGCGAGGAATCTTGGTCACGACGTAATCGATCGTCGGCTCAAAACAAGCTTGGGTTTTCTTCGTGATGTCGTTTTGCAATTCCCATAAGCGAAAGCCGACTGCGAGTTTGGCAGCGATCTTGGCAATTGGGAAGCCTGTGGCCTTGCTGGCTAGCGCACTCGAACGACTGACGCGAGGATTCATTTCGATCACGATCATTCTGCCGTTGTCGGGATGGATCGCGAACTGAATGTTGGAGCCACCGGTCTCAACGCCGATTTCGCGTATGATCGCCAAGCTAGCGTCGCGCATTCGCTGATACTCTTTGTCGGTCAGCGTTTGGGCGGGAGCTACCGTGATGGAATCGCCCGTATGGACCCCCATCGGATCGAAGTTTTCGATTGCGCAGATGATCACGACGTTGTCATCAACATCGCGCATCACTTCCATCTCATACTCTTTCCAACCGATAATCGATTCCTCGACAAGGACTTCGGTGATTGGCGAAAGGGTCAATCCATTCTGCACCAGATCATCAAAATCATCGCGATTGTAAGCGATCGCAGACCCGCTTCCACCCATCGTAAAGCTTGGACGGACAACGCATGGCAAACCAACTTCGGCGAGGGTTTTGCGAGCTTCCTCAAGGGTGTGAATGGCGGCTCCCTTGCAAACATTCATCCCAATCTTTTCCATCGCGAGCTTGAAAGCATCGCGGGCTTCGGCCTTATGGATCACCTCAGGATTGGCGCCGATCATCTCGCACTTGAATTTTTCCAAAACACCGTGTTTGGCCAAATCCATAGCGATGTTGAGTGCTGTCTGGCCTCCCAGAGTCGGGAGCAAAGCATCTGGACGCTCGCGTTCAATGACTTTAGCAACCATTTCCCAGGTCAATGGCTCGATGTAAGTTCGCTCTGCCGTGGCCGGATCGGTCATGATGGTGGCAGGGTTGCTGTTGACCAAAACGACTTCGTAGCCTTCTTCCCGCAGAGCTTTGCAGGCTTGGGTGCCGGAATAGTCAAATTCACAAGCTTGGCCGATGATAATAGGGCCAGAACCAATCAAAAGAATCTTTTTGATGTCGGTGCGTTTAGGCACAGCAGAAACCTAACAGTTTGCGGGTTGAGGGAAACCGTGGCTACAATTTGCAAATCGACAAAAATGTAGACCAAATTACCGCAGAACTTAACATGCTTTGCCCAACTTTGGTAGCCGAACTAGCGCTTCGCTGCCTGGTCGCAGTATAATCGCTTCTGGCCCTATGTGGTTTCTGTGTCGCTCCCTTGAAAATGCCTTACTAAAGCTCGAGAACAGCCCCCTTGAATACACGAAGAAAATTTCTGGTAACTGCCAGTGCAGCCATGTCCGGCTCCGCTTTTGGCTCATCGCTTTTCGCGCGTCAAACTTTGCCGAACAGCAACGAATCAAAAAAAGTTCCCACAGTCTCAGCGTGGGTGAACGCGACCCTTTTGCCTGTCGACAAGCCGCCGATTTCAGGTGGGGCCATCGTCGTCCAAGATGGAAAAATCCAAGCCGTTGGGGCGTCTGCCAATGTCGCTATTCCAGCTAACGCAACCATTGTGGACGCAAAAGGCAAGTGGATCATGCCCGGCCTCATTTGCACTCATAGTCACATTGGTGGCGCGGGGGCTGCAGATGGTAGCGGCCCCATTCAGCCTGGAGTCCGCGTAATGGATTCCATTAACGTTCGAGATTCCGGCTTCCGAAGGGCTCTCGCCGGAGGTCTGACAACGCTGAACATCATGCCGGGATCCGGTCATCTGATCAGTGGCCAGACCGTTTATTGCAAGTTGCGGTATTACGAGTCCTCCCCCCGCATTGTAGACGAAATACTGATACGGGACCAAAACGGGGCGCCGGTTGGTGGCCTCAAGATGGCGAACGGAACCAATTCGCAGGGCGATTCCCCCTTTCCTGGCACGCGAGGCAAATCAGCCTATTTGGTTCGCGAACAGTACATCAAAGCTCGCGAGTACCAAGCCAAAGTCGTGGCCGCCAATGGCGACGCCTCCAAACTGCCACCACGCGATTTGCATTTGGAGTCGCTCGTCGAAGCCATGCAAGGCAAACGAATCGTCCATCATCATACGCATCGACACGACGATATCATGACCGTCATTCGGCTCTCGCAAGAGTTTGGCTTCCAGACCGTCCTGCATCACGTCAGCGAGGGATGGAAAGTTGCAAAAGAGATTGCAGACGCCAAAATGCCTTGTTCGATCATTGTTCTCGACTCACCGGGTGGAAAAGTGGAAGCCAAGGACATGACCTTTAGCAATGGTCGTGTGCTCGATGAAGCCGGCGTAAAGGTCGCGTTCCATACCGACGACTGGATCACCGACTCTCGCTTGTTTATGCGTTCGGCCGCATTGGCTGTTCGCGCCGGCATGAATCGTGACAAAGCGATCGCTGGTCTGACGCTAGCGGGTGCCGAGATGCTCGGGTTGAGCGATCGAATCGGTTCCTTGTCAGTCGGCAAAGACGCTGACTTCGCAATCCTCAACGGCGATCCGCTTAGCGTATACTCGCACGTTTTAGAAACATGGGTCGAAGGCAAAAAGGCCTTTGATCTCAGCAAACCCGATGACCAGCTCTACGCCGAAGGGGGCGTAAACGCGGGCAGCGATATCGATCCATTCTTATGTTGCTTTGCTCCCGCATGGCAAGGAGGTGCAAAGTGATTCTCTGCAAAAGCCAATTAACAGTCGCGATCATTGCAGTCGTTCTTTCCTGTGGCCATTCCGAGGCCCAACAGCCTCTGGTCGTCCAAGCCAAAAAGGTCATTACGGCGGCTGGCAAAACGATCGAGAACGGAACGGTTGTCTGCGTCGATGGCAAAATCAAGGCCATCGGTAAGACTGGCGAAGTTGCTATTCCTGAGAAAGCCTCAATCATGCAAAGCGAAGTTGCGATGCCGGGCATGATCGATGTTCGGACCTGCGCTGGACTCTCTGGGATTCTCAACGTCGATCACGACAGCGACCACCTTGAAAGTTCCTCGCCACTTCAACCTGAGCTCCGAGCTATCGATGCATACAACCCAAGAGAAGAGTTGGTCGAATACATTCGCAGCTTCGGCGTAACCACCATTCATACCGGTCACGCACCGGGCGAGCTCATTTCGGGGCAGACGCTCATCGCAAAGACGATCGGGAACTCTATTGAAGAAGCGCTGATCGTTGATGGCCGCGCGATTGCAGCAACTCTTGCGGAAGCGTCCTCGAAATCAGGCAAGTCCAGTCCGGGAACCCGAGGCAAGCAGATGGCCATGCTGCGAACGCTCTTCATCGAAGCACAAGAGCTTCAAGCGAAAATGGACGCCAAAGCGAACCCAAAGCTCACCGAAAAATCAGATGCTGACAGCAGCAAGCAAAGTGACAAAGTCAGCGACAAAGAAAAGAAGCCGGAACCAATTGCACGCAATTTGCGATTGGAAGCGGTGATGCAGGTCTTGGCGGGCAAGAAGGCTATCTTGATCACTGCCGACCGGGCTCAAGATATCGCCTCGGCGATTCGCTTGGCCGAGGAGTTCAAAATCAAAATTTGGCTCGATAGCGCAGCCGATGCGCATCTGATGATTCCGCAGATCAAGGCTGCTGGGATCAGTGTCTTATTGCATCCATCGATGGCCAGAGCGAGCGGCGAAAAAGAAAACCAATCGTTTTTGACGGCCGCGAAATTGCAAGCAGCGCAGATTCCGTTCGCCATCCAAGGTGGATTTGAAGCATACGTTCCTAAGGTCCGGGTTGTGCTTTTTGAGGCGGCTATTGCGGCTGCTCATGGGCTCAGCTACGAAGCGGCCATCGAATCCATCACAATCTCTCCCGCTCGCATCTTGGGAATCCAGGATCGGGTTGGCTCTCTTGAAGTTGGTAAAGATGCTGATCTGGCACTTTACGATGGCGACCCGCTCGAATACACCACTCACTGCGTCGGTGTTATCATCAACGGCAAAGTGGTTTCAACCACGAAACGGTAGCTAAAAGTACTTGGCACATTCCATGTGCCGTCCACAAAGTAACCCTCCCTCTGGGAGGGTCGGCCAGAGGCCGGGGAGGGTGAACTGACTCGTGCAATGGTCGCTGCCACTTCACCCTCCCCTCGCTACGCTCGACCCTATCAGCGGGAGTGTGACTCAACCGCATGAGCCCCTCGCTTCAGTACACCAAATCAACCCACATATCCCCAATCAACCCATATCTCCCCAATCCAACTATATGAACCCTTGGTACTCTATCGATAATCCGGACGATGTGCCGTCGCCGACCCTGTTGGTCTATCCCGATCGCATCGAAGAAAACTTACGTCGCATGATTCGTTTGGCAGGGGACGTCACGTTGCTTCGGCCGCATGTGAAAACGCACAAGATGCCTCAAATCATTGCGATGAAGCGAGCCCTTGGTATCGACAAATTCAAAACGTCTACCATCGCCGAGTCCGAAATGACGGCAAGCGCTGGCGGCAAGGACATTTTGATGGCCTACCAGCCAGTCGGCCCTAACGTTCGTCGGTTCGTGGAGCTGATTCGGCGGTTCCCCGAAACTCACTTCTCCGCCTTAGTTGACAACCTCGCTTCGCTTCTCGAAATTGCAAATTGTGCCAAAGCGAATGGAGTCGTCGCCTGCTTGTACGTCGACTTGAATGTTGGCATGAATCGAACGGGAATCGTCCCCGGTCCTGAAGCCGCTCAACTCTACAAAGCACTTTGTAGCGCGGATGGTGTTTCCGCAGGAGGAGTGCATGCCTACGATGGCCATCTGCATCAATCCGATCTCGCAGAGATAACGGAAAAAAACAAACAAGTTTTCGAACCCGTTTGGAGTTGGATCGAAGGACTTCGGAAGGATGGTTTCGAAGTACCAAACATCATTGCTGCGGGAACTCCAACGTCAGGCTTGTTAGCGAAACGTGGTGACGTGGAGGTAGGTCTCGGAACGGCGGTTCTTTGGGATTTCGGGCAATCGATTACCTCCCCGTACTTGGATTTCCAAAACGCGGCGGTGCTATTGGCTCGCGTCATAAGCCATCCTACTCCGAACCGAATCTGCATCGATTTGGGACACAAGGCGGTCGCTTCCGAAATGACGCAACCTAGAGTCCGTTGGTTTGGACTAGAAGACGCGACCGCGGTTATTCACAGCGAAGAGCATTTGGTCTTGGAAACAGACAAGAGCGATTTGTTTCCGGTTGGGACCGTGGTGTATGGTCTACCGAAGCACATTTGTCCAACGGTAGCATTGCACAATGAAGTTTGGACGGTAACGAACCGAATGGCTGGCGAAAAGTGGCCGGTGGTCGCACGAGCGCGAAGCTTGACGATTTAGCGATTTTCAAGTTACCGAATTGAGGCGGGTGTATGGCGAGAACGTTTTCTAGTTGCGGATACACCGCGCAAACCGACATGTCAAAACGATGTGTGCTTTGCAAGGCTCCGTTTCCCGAGCAAGAAAGAACCTTCAAACTCCCATCGTTAGCGACGAGTGAGAGTCAAAACGATGGCGTTGAAAGTAGTTCAATAGGTCCTCGCACTGCACCAGCGACGACGCGCAAAAGCGATCTGATGATTCGAAGGATCGTTGCTGTTTTTACATTCTTGCATGGCCTGGCAGGTTTATTGGGTGGACTCCTCCTGTTCGGAGGGGTTGTGCTTATGCAGGTCCCTGTTGATTTAGCAATCCTTTCTCTTACCACTCTCGCAGTTGTTGCGAGAGGACTATGCGGATTGATCGGAGCTGTCTCACTTTGGCGAGGCATGAAGATAGGCTTTCAGCTATCGATTCTATGTTGGTTCTACAATGTCGTGACTGGAATGATTGCGTTGACACAGCTACTATTCCTCGATTTTTCAAATCCGTTAATTCTCGCCGTCCTTCCCAGACAAGTGGGCTCAATACTCGGAAGACTTCTTTTCGGTGTTCCTATTCTCTATTTCTTGTCAACTCGTCTGCGGGAGCGGAAAGCCCCGATTAAGTAATGCGTCATGACCTTGTTGTACGGGCTTTCGAAACACATTAGAGCATATTGGAAATTGACATAGTCTTGGAACCAGCATTTGGTTTATCCGTTCTCTTTGTCGCTCTCAAATCTCGGTCGGGTACACGCAATCGTCGCGGAGCGACGAGCGACAATGTCGTCCTTCGCTGCTCGAAGGTAGCGTGCGGCTACTGCGATTATCTATCAGCAACACAAAACTTCCTACGCGATTAACAAAAATGCTCTAGTGAATTTACCTTCAATTCACTAGCTTGCGCGTCGTGCTAAGGTAGTCTTCATCCTGCCGCTCGCCTTACCGAATTTGAAACAGCTTTCGCAGGACAGACAAGAATGTATCGCGCTGTTCACTTTGCGCAACCTCGCGGATCGATTGCAATGGCGAATGCAACATCTTGTTGATCAAACGCTCGAAGGCAGCACCAATTTCCGCTTGCATCTCAGGGGTAGAGTCGTCCATGACTTGCTTGCTAAAGAGACGACTCAATTCGGTCTGTTTCATCTGTTCGGCTTGATCTCGCAATGCGCGAATCGTGGCTCCAGATGATCGATGGTTCCAATCTCCGAGCAGTCGCTCCGACTCTTCGCCGATGATCCGCTGTGCTTTGGGAAGCTGCTGTTCGCGAAACGTACGATTGCGATCGCAAACCGCTTGGAGGTCGTCTACTGAGTAAAGGTACACTCCAGGCATTTTTCCGATGGCAGCCTCGAAGTCCCGCGGAACAGCCAAATCCAAGACCAGCAGTGTCCGCTTGCTGCGATTCGTTGCGATGGCTCGATAGCGACTTTCGGTCATTATCGGTTGGGATGCACCCGTCGTACTCACGACCAGATCCGCGTCCCATAGCAAAGAGTCCAGTTTTTCCCAAGGCATCGCTTTTATAGAAAACTTTTCAGCAACCGCTTTCGCCTTGTCTTCGGAGCGGTTGACGATGGTAATTTTGGTAGCTCCAGCCCCCTTCAGGTACTGGAGTGTTTCGACTCCCATTTCCCCGCTGCCGATAACAACGATTTGCTTGTCGTCAAAGCGTTCAAAAAAGTCAGAAGCAATCTCGCTGACGGCGACGCTCGGAACACTGATGCGTCGTCGATGGATTTCGGTTTCGTTGATAACTCTTTTGGCGACTTGATTGGCGTGTTGAAACGCAGCATGCATCGTCGGGCCAGCGTACCCGCCGCTCGTGGCGCGTTCATAGGCTTCATGCACTTGTGCCGAAATTTGGGTTTCGCCCAATACGATCGAGTCAATGCTACTTGCCACAGAAAACAAATGATCGATCGCTGGTTTTGCGTCTAGTTTCAAAAAGTGCGATTCAAACTCTTCGATCGATTCATTGTGGAAACCAGTTACGAACTCAATCAACTCGGTCGTCGTCGGGAGTTCAATGTCTGTCTGGCTGCCGACGTACAATTCCACTCGGTTGCAGGTATTAAGCAAGACGCATTCGCAATCCGGGAACTTCTCGCGAAACGCGGAAAGTGCCATGCCGCATTGCTCGTTGGTAAAGGAGAGTCGCTCTCGAATTGCCAACGGCATCGAGTGATGACTGCACCCAATCATTCGAAATTTCACCCAACACCCCCGCTGGATCGGTCGGGCCGGGATGTTTGAAACGAAGTCGATTTGTCTTCGCTTCGGCCATGCGGTGCGCTAACGACCAAATACAATGCGATCGCGACGATGACAAAGGAGAGCATATTCATCCATGCGGTGATGTGACCGCTGCCTCGCTTGGCATAGTACCATTGCAGGATGCATGCGAGAACCAACCACAAGAATAGCCCACCAGAAAAGACGATCCCTCGATCGGTCCAGTTTACTTGCCCATCCTTGACCAAGTTCATCACAACTCCGGAGACGACACCAAAACCGATCGCAGAAGCGCTGCACACCAGACATTTACTGCCAAAGCTCTGCAGATATTCTAGAGATGGCAACCGCAAGAGACTTTTTCCTAACCGTTTCGCTTTCAATCGCCACTCTTGGATCAGATACATGATTGCCATGGCGAAACCTAATGTGACTAACATCGTTCCTAGGGTCATTGCAACTCCATGTACGAGCCGCCAAAGGCTTGCAGACGAGGCTTGGTTCAATGGCACGCTTGGGACCGAAATGGAGGCCCCGATTATGGCCAAAAGCAATGGCAGGACAAAAAGCCCAATCCAGCTTTCACTGCGGCGCAGCAGTAGAATCCCGTATGCGATAGCCAACGCCCAAGCGGTAAGAATTCCCCAGTCGTGCCAGGAAAAAGCCAATCGCCAAGATTGCGCCGATGCCGCCGAAAGAAAAACCCGATCCAGCAAGTAGAGACTGTGGGTAAGTAAGCCTGTCGCAGTTGTGAAGATGAGCAGCTTCATCAACCAAGATTTGCCGCGAGGCGATAATCCGATCCATCTGCCTAACTCGAGACAAAAAACCAACGCGTAGACTGCTAGGAAACACTTTGCGTTTGGCATCGACGGATATCAAGCCTCTATGGATCTTGCGATAAAACAAAAAGCCCCGTCGGTCCAACGGGGCTTTAGACTATCTTACGTACGATTCTCCTAGACGAAAAGAAGATCAATCGTCTTCATCTTCATCTTCGTCATCTTCATCGTCGTCATCATCGTCCCAATCGTCGTCGTCATCCCAGTCGTCGTCGTCCTCATCTTCGTCTTCATCCTCATCATCTTCGTCTTCGTCGTCATCTTCGCCGACTTCTTCCCATTCGTCGTCTACGGCCAATCCCTTTTTCTTGGATTTCTTGCCCTTGACGCCATCCAGATCATCATCGTCCTCGTCCAAATCGTCTTCGTCTAGATCGTCGTCATCATCGAGGATTTCGTCGTCTTCGATATCGTCATCGTCGTCGTCTTCATCATCGTCATCATCGAACTCATCTTCGTCTTCATCGAATTCGTCTTCATCGACCATAACAATAGGAGTTCCGGTCTGTTCGATCGACGACCAATTCCAATTTAACAATTCGGACTTCTGTGTTCCACGCAACTTGGTGGTCGCTAGCGTCATCTTCACAATGGACTCCTTACTTTTTTGAGCAGACGAAAATAGGGACGGAGGGATTCAACAAACTGTGTTCTATAGTACCAATCGAATTTCCTGTGACCACTACCTGAGTAGCAGAGTGGAGGAATTTGAAAGGTTTTGGTCTCGAACCAAGCATGATTACTCAATGTTCCAATGTGGTCAATGGCGGTCAGTCTAAGTTGAGTCCGGCGAACCAGCTCTTGGGTCCGCTTTTTCAACGATATCTTGCGCTGTGTTCGGATCTGCCGCAAGTCTGGATGCAATTTCGGCTTCCGCTAGCCGAATCTTTTGTGCTCTTGGCAACGAATCCAAAGATTGCAGACCAAAAAGTTGTAAAAATCGCTTGGTTGTACCGTAGAGGTAGGGTCGACCTAAATCCTCTAGCCTTCCACAAATTCTGACAAGATCCCTTTGCATAAGTTGCCGAAGGACTTCGTCGCAGCTGACACCCCGAATTGCCTCAATTTCCGCTCGGAGCAGCGGCTGGCGATAGGCGACAATGGAAAGGGTTTCCAGCATTCCTTGGCTTAGCAATTCCTCCCCTTTGACATGTTCCAATCTCCTCAGCCAGGGGGCGAATTGCGGTCGGGTCAAGAACTGCATCCCGCCAGCGATTTCCTCGATTCGGAATGCATGTCCGCAGGAATCGAATTGTTCATTCAGTTGTCGCGCCAACGTCCTTGCCTCCGTTGGATCTGCCAATCCAGCTAAACTCGCCAGTTTTCTCGCAGAAAGCGGCTCTTTCGCGATCAACAAAATCGCCTCCAGGATGCGGCACTTTACCTCAGGTGGAAGAGGTTCCGACGGAGGCAGAACATGCGTGCTTTCTACGTTTTCGTCGGTCGCCCCGACATTTTGCTGCATCAACGGGGAGGGCGAAAGACGACGCTGTTGGAGCAAGGCTCGACCTGACCGCGAGTCACCCGCCATGGGAAAACCGAAACGCTGTTTGACTCTCGCTAAGCGCATGGGTCTGAAGGGTTCCATAGCTCGATTCGATCCTTGAATGTTGTCTCGCATTGGTCCATTGTATCCCCATTCCGCGGCTGACAAGGTTATACTGAAACCGTGAAAAAGGAAATGAATTTTGAGACATCAAAAATACAATCGTTCCCCGATACGTAACCTTATCTCAATATGGCAGAACTGAAACAGACTCGAAATCCCGTGCTTGGATGGCTCATTGTCATTGGAGTGATCGGCTTTGTGGTGCTGATGGCACTCCCCTACTTTGTCTCGAGTATGGTCATTCATGGCGAAGAATTTTGTCCGCAACTGTTTCAAAAGCGAGAGTTTACTTACTGGCGAATTCCCGGAACGAAGATTCGCGTATCCCGAACTACGTTGACCCCCGGGGTTAGCCCCAGTGGCAAGGACATTTTGCAGCATCTGCCAGCCAGCTCCCAAACCGATTGGCATTTATCCAGCGCACATCAAGGCGTCTATTCGAAGGAATTTGGCCCCAAAATTTTGATTGATTTTTTGCAGTTCAACAATGCGGATGGAGTGAATCTCTGGGACGCTTGGTCCTTTCGCAATCCGACCAAGGCCAAGCTTTTGTGGCCCCTCGTGCAGCAAGTTGCGGTAAAGGAGATGTATTTTTGCATTCCGGAATTGTTGGGTATCTCAGACGCTACTTCTGACCTAAACGAGTTTGACAAAAATCTTAGGAAAATCTGCCTTCGCGCCGCGAAAGTCAAATTGAAGACGCTTACCGGTGCCACGAACACAGCAAACGCTCTGCAGCTTCGAAATTGGGGCCAGCAACTGACCGGTGATTTTGGCGAAGACGCAGAGATTCAAGAGCTCGCAGCAGAACTCAAAAATTTTTAGTGCTTATCCGACGGTTAGTTGCCGTAGATTCATCGAGATTTTCATTTCGCTCCAACGAGCAGGGATTTCTGCTACAGACTTGGTTTCCCGCAACTCATCGCGATTCTTTTGGAACCAAGTTGTGACCAAACCAATGGTTTCTTCATATCGCAAAAACCCTGCACCAACCGATTCGTTGCTCTCATGCCACCGAGACAAAGCGGTTCGAGCGGAACGCCAATGAGATGCATTTTTGGGCATCGCAATCGCATGCTCAATCCCCCCTTTGCGAATCAAGTACCAAATATCGCGGCCGTCACAACCTTTGACGGCGTAAATGAACGAATACTGTTCGCGAGCGCGTTTGAAACTAGCAAGCCGATTTGAAAGCCATTTCAAAATTTTGAAATCGTCCCGCATCCTGGCGGCATGCTCAAAGTGCTGGCCGGCTGCAGCTTTGTTCATCTGCTGTTCGACCAGCCCAAGAACCTCGACCGACATTCCGTTGAGAAAATGGATCGCTTTTTCAACTTGTTCGCCATAGCGCTGGCGACTGCAGGTGCTCAAGCATGGAGCCAAACAGGTACCAATTTCCTGACGCACACATCCGGCTCGCAACTCCAAATCGAAGAGTTGCATTTGATCGGTATACATCATTGGCGTCTTTTGGCTGCAATCCCTCAGCAAATACAACCGATTCAGTGTTTCGATGGCCCTGTGTAGATTTCCCATTCCAGAAAAGGGGCCATGACAACACTTCGCCTCGGCATCAAAGTGCTTGCTCAAGTAAAAGTGTTCGGCAGGCGCATTTCCAATGCAAACAAACGCTTGCTGTTGGCGTTTGGGCATTCCAACCACATTGAGCCGCGGCTGCCAGCGTCGTATCAGCATTTGTTCTCGCAACAAAGCCCCAAAGTCGCTCGGCTGCTTCTCCCAAACAATTGTTTCCGCAGATTGGATGATTCGCCCTGCTTTTTCATCGGTGTTGTTGGGCATGAAATAGCTGAGCAGACGATTTCGTAGCGATTTGGATTTCCCAACGTAAATCAACCGCCCTGTCGCATCAAGCATCCCATATACGCCTGGAAGCTTCGGCGCATTTCGAGAAACCAATCCCCGTAACTCATCCGTCTTTTCTGATTGGATTCGGGTCAAGGGAGGAATTGGGAAAGGCATCAACGGATCATCGCCAAAGTCCACAAAGGTCTCGTGCCAGCTTGCGTCCATGCTTTCCTCCTGAATGCCGAAACTACCCTCACAACCCGTGTGTCATTATGCCCCCTTGGAAAGAATCCTCCAATAGCGAGACTGGCCGTCGTCCGCAAAATACACACACCAAAGACAAAAAGCGGTCGATTCATCGCCGACAACACGCAACCTGCCCACTACAGTTTTTCCGCTATTCAGGCTACAACATTAGGTTCAAAAAACAAAACCAAGAAACAACTGCCAATCGAGCGAGTCTTGCCATATGAAAATTATTTGTAACCGTGAGAAATTGCTTGGCGCTTTTCAAATCGCCGCTGGAATCGCCCCCACCCGCAGCCCAAAAGAAGTCCTCAACAACATCAAAATCGACGCGACCGAAGGTCGTGTTGTTCTCATGGCGACCGACCTCGAGGCGGGAATTCGATTGGAAGTTGAAAATGTCCAGGTGCTCGCCCCGGGAAGAGCCCTGCTCAATGTCCAACGGGTAGGAAACATCCTTCGCGAAGCCAGCGATGAAATGCTTACGATTGAATCGACCGAAAATTCTCTCGACTTCACAGGTAGCCATTCCGAGTTTCATCTGCCTCGCGCTAATCCAGATGAGTTCCCAAGCGTAGTTGAGTTTGCAGAAGAAAGTTATTTTGAACTTCCCGCCAGGCTGTTCAAAGAACTGGTAAAGCGAACCATATTCGCAACAGATAACGAAAGCACCCGATACCAGCTTGGTGGTGTGCTTTTTGAAATGGATGGAGAGCAGATTACCACCGTTGCGACAGATGGCCGTCGTCTCGCATGCATGCATGGAACAGGAACTTCGATCGGTGGCTTCAAGAACTCTGGGATGTCAACAATTGTCCCCACCAAGACGCTGACACTGATGGACCGCTCGATTAGCGAAAAAGACGAAATGGTCCATCTCGCCGCCCGCAGCAATGATATTTTGATTCGAACCAACCGGTGCACAATCTATTCCAGACTGGTCGAAGGCAGATACCCGAATTGGCGACAGGTTATTCCTAGTCGAGAAGGGAAAACTCGCATTGAGGGAATGGTAGGTCCGTTTCATACCGCAATTCGACAGGCTTCCATCGTTGCCGACCCAGAAAGCCGCGGCGTTGAGTTCGTATTCGGCAACGGCACCCTCATCGTGGCCGCTAGAACTGCCGACATCGGCCAATCTCGTATTGAAATGCCCATCGCGTACACGGGCGAAGAAGTCAAAATAACGATGGACTATCGATTCGTTTTGGATTTCTTTAAAGCTTTGGATTTGGAAAAGAATTTTGCCATTGAAGTCCGCAGCAATGCAGAGCCCGCCATGTTTTCGACCGACGACGGCTATACCTACGTGGTTATGCCAATGGCGAGAACTTAACACTTGTTCAATGCATTTCGCTTAACAGTCAGCCGCAGGCGTACTGTCAATTCAACTCAGTACGCCTGCGGCTGACTGTTAAACGACTAAATCAACAATCCAGTAATCAATGGGATTCAATATGACCATTTCGGCGTTCATGGAAAAGCACTTTCGGCATTTCAATGCACGCGAAACTCTTGCAGCAGCTAAATCGTACAAAAACTTCGTGGACAATGAGCATGGCACCATGATGGTCTCTTTGGCCGGAGCGATGAGCACGGCCGAAATTGGTGTCTCGCTGGCCGAAATGATTCGACGTGGAAAAGTCCACGCAATCTCATGCACTGCCGCGAATCTTGAAGAAGACCTCTTTAACTTGTTCGCGCACGATGAATACAAAGTCATCGACAACTGGCGCGCTTTGAGCGTGCAGGACGAAGTCGATTTACGTGACGCCGGTTTCAACCGAGTGACGGACACGTGCATTCCCGAAACCGTGATGAAGCATATGCAGAGCCGGCTCGTCAAGTATTGGGCCAAAGCAGCTTCCGAGGGCAGAAGCTATTTCCCTTATGAATACATGTTTATGCTGCTAGATGATCCCGAGCTCAAGCCACTCTACAAAATACCAGCCGAGCATTCTTGGATGATCGCTGCCAAAGAAGCCGGTATCCCGGTCTTTTCGCCAGGGATTGAGGATAGCACTCTGGGGAATATGTTTACCGCGCGAGTCATGGATGGGACCGTTTCCAGCCACCACGCCCTCAAAAGTGGTACGCATCAACTTGAACGGCTAGCCCACTGGTACCGCGAATTTAGCCAGGACCGAGGCGTCGGATTCTTTCAAATCGGGGGAGGGATCGCAGGAGACTTTGCCATTTGCGTCGTACCCTTGCTCATTCAGGATTGCGATGAGCCCAATACGCGAAGATGGGCCTATTTCGCGCAGATCAGTGACGCCGAAACCAGCTACGGTGGATACAGTGGAGCCGTCCCCAATGAAAAAATCACATGGAACAAGTTGACGCCAGATTCGCCTAAGTTCATGATCCATAGCGACGCAAGTATCGTAGCACCCCTTATTTTCGCCTACGTTCTAGGGCAATAACAGTGACGCCAACGACGGTTCAACTTTGGGAGCGTATCCATGCCGCCGGACTCGCATCGCCCGACGAATGCCGAAGTTGGGCCATCGAAATCAGCAGGTCATCGCCGGAAAGCCTTCAGGATCCCAATCGCCTGGCTGGTGAACTGATTCGAATTGGCAAAATCACTTCTTTCCAAGCCAACGTATTGTTTGGTACTTTAGCCGTCCCGCTTTCCATCGGTTCCTTTCGAATCACCGAATCTTTAGAGTCTAGACTCGGAACACACTGGCTAAAAGCAATCGATACCAGTCGGAACAAACGCCCGGCCTGCTGGTGTTTTTTTCTAAATCCGGATGGCCTCCTTCGTCCTGAAATTCGCGGTTGGCCTCCAAGCGTGCGATTGGCTAACAAACAGATCGAAGTTTTGCATCCCTCTCTCGACAAGTGGCTTTTTGCGGGAGTCGAGAAAACCAATTTTGTCGGTATTTGTGAATCTCTCGAAGGTCAGTCCTTAAATGAATTGCTCGGCAGTCGATCATTAACGTGGTCCGAGTCGGCAAATATGATCGAGCAAATCGCTGCCGGTCTTCAAAAGATGCACGATGCGGGAATTGTGCACGGACGAATCGGTGTCGATGCCATATGGTGTGTCAATGATGGTGAGTTTGTTCTCCGACGCGATCCTGTGTTCCCACCCGTAAACCCGTATCTGGCAACTGGAAATTCTGTTTTCTCTGAGCAGCCGATCGGCCTATTCCAAACGGCCGCACCTGAGTTAACACTTCCAAACGCATCACTCTCCTTTCAATCCGACTTGTATGCCCTCGGCTGCGTTTGGTACCAATCCATTGCAAGACGCTCTCCTTATGTGGTCGAGCAGAATGCGTCGTTTCAGACTTGGTCCAAGGCCCACTTCTCACAACGCTTTCGGCCTCTAAGTCAATCCGATCTACCTCAACCAATCCAGCAATGCCTCGCGCATCTCCTGGCAAAGAACCCAACGTCGCGATTCCAATCCGCATCGAAACTGGTGCATGCCATCGAGTTTGCGGTCGAAGCCATATCCGAACAAACAGATACACCTGAGCAAGTACAACCGGCTGCGTCCAAGACTGCAGCACCCGAGTCAGTTGCATCGATGCCGATCGACTCCGATCCGAAACCAAAGAAGGTGTCGCCTTCGCCCCCCGCAGCCAAACCCGTTCCCAACAAACCAGTCCAAGCGGCCGCTCAAGCTGAACCAAATAAGCAGTCTTCAAAGCCAGCTTCAATTCCAACATCTGTCGCCAATTCGGAGAAGCAAACTGTCGCGGCAAAGAACGTAGTTGAAACCGAAATTGTCAATCAAGATGATTTTGTTCCAGCAGAACTTTCGCCAGAAAAGCCAGTGACTGAAAAGCCAGTGCTAGAGAAACCTGCGCTAGAGAAGCCTGCACTCGCTGCACAAGAGATAGCCCCTGTAAAGGTCCAGACTCCCCCTCCACAGCCAAAGAAGCCCAAGACTACGACCACCACCAAGGCAAATTCGAAAAAGAAGAAATCTAAGAAGAAAAAGAAGCCCGTCTGGTTTCTCCCGGCGATGATCGGCGGTTGTTGTCTGATTTTCGCAGCCATTGTTGCCGTTCTCGTCCAAAACGGAACCAGCGAAATCAAAGTCACTCCCCCAACAGTGATTGTCACCAATCCGAATTCTTCAGAACTAAGTTCGCCACCCACACAACCATCGGGCACCGGAAACACGGAGACTAATGCGCAACGTCCTCCAACGGACTCGGTAAGCGAGTATTTCGCCGTCGAACCTGATGACGGCCAAATGCTCTGGGCGCCACCCCAGGCTGGTTCACCTTATTCCCTTGAAATGCTTCCGGCAGGTGTCGAAGCCATGGTGTTCGTCTCTGGCAATCTATGGCATCGACGCGGCAACGCTGCGGGGATATCCCAATGGTGGCTAGATATGCAGCCCGAGCTTAGCAAACTACTCTCGACGATCCCGCTCGGTTCCGACGACCGAGTCAACTCGATCGCAATCGCGCTTCAGCCAAGCAAGAAGCCTGGCGTGCCCCAGGCTGTATTTCGTTTCTCTTATTCGCAGCCGGTCTCTATTGATTCCGTAACACAGCGTCTAACGGGTTTTTCCATGCAGTTGTTCGATCCGAAAAAAGACAATCGCAAAGGACTTTGGAGCAACGAAGCGACCTCGAACCCTTTAGCCGCCTTGATGGACGGCATGCAGACAGACGCCAGCGCGATGATCAAACGGGTCGTTGTTGGTCCGCAAGAATTGATTGCGACGTTGCCCGAACTGAATGGTGCTCCCGCTCCTGTTCGTCGCCAGTTGGAGACACTCCTGAAAACGACGGATAGTCGATCGGATCTTACCCTCCTTTTTGCTCCGAGCTTTCTCTTCGGCGATGGCAGAGAATTGCTGGCTTCCTCTCCCAAACTCCAATCAACGCTCCGCGAATCCATCGATGAGACAATGCAAGCTGTTACTTTTACCACCACCATCGAGCCACGTTGGTACATGGAACTCCGGATGCTTGGCTCCGAAACTCGAGATGCTGGAAAGTTCTCCTCTGCCCTCAAGTCTACGTTGACCGAAATCCCTGAGGGCTTCGAAAAGGGACTTACATCCGGCTCGGTGGTTCATCCTTATTGGCGAGCATTGGGACTGCGTTTCCCGCAAATGATGCGAGCCCTCAATCGTTATGGACGGTTTGGACTTGAGGACGGACAAGTTGTCACCAACGTTTATCTTCCAACCGATGCGATGAACAATATCGCAATCGCAAGCTGGATGGCATTGCAAAATCCGGTTGTAAATTCCGGATCAACCATTGCTTCACCTACCAAGCCAGCCTCCAAGTCGGCGACGAAATCGATCGAAGAAATACTGGAGTCAAAAATCACCATTGGTTTTGAACAAGAGTCATTGGAAGCAGCATTGCAATTGATCGCAGGTGAAGTGACCGATTCTGTTTTGGCAGGCGCCTCGATTACGATGAATATCAACGGCACGGCATTTCAAAAAGAAGGCATCACTCGCAATCAATCGATTCGTTCGTTTAAACACGAAGGGGA
>CANHVO010000096.1 GCA_947463915.1 Planctomycetaceae bacterium | reverse complement strand
TGGTTATACGATGTCGGAGGCGTAAGCCGACGACTGACAAAAACAGTTACTTACCATTTTACCTTGAATTACCGGAAAACCCACCTGTGGCCAGCAAAAGCAAAATTGCCAAAGCCAATCGCGAGCCAAAGTTTTCGACTCGCCGTGAGAACCGTTGCAAACTTTGTGGTCGCCCACGTGCGGTGTATCGCAAGTTTGGCATTTGTCGGATTTGTTTCCGACAATTGGCAGACAAAGGTCTCATTCCTGGTGTTCGAAAAGCTAGCTGGTAAGGTTACGGGGGCATCCACATTATGATCAGTGACCCAATTTCAGACATGATTACCCGAATTCGCAACGCCGTTCGTATCGAGCGACCGTTTGTGGACGTCCCGCTTTCTCGGTTTCGAGTGGGTGTGGCGGACGTGTTAAAACGCGAAGGGTATATTTGGGATTATTCCGAAGTAGAGGCTGTGCCAGCGAAGATGCTACGCATCGAGTTGAAGTATGGTCCGAACGGGGAAAAAGTAATTCAAACCGTGAAGCGGGTTAGCAAACCAGGCAGACGGATTTACAAGAAGTGTGAAGAATTGAAGCCTGTCCTGAACGGATTAGGTATTTCGATTGTTAGCACTTCCAAAGGTGTGGTAAGCGACCGCGAGGCACGCCAGCAAAAGCTTGGTGGCGAAGTTCTTTGCGAAGTTTGCTAAGCCGATAGGCGAGCGTAGATTCAAACCAGGAAGACTGCAAGCTGTTCGCTTGTGCAATACATTCCATTAAAGTGAGTAGTAAACAGAAATGTCCCGCGTAGGTAAAAAACCGATTCCGATTATCGATGGAGTCAAAGTGTCGATCGCCGACCGTAAGGTCGACGTCGAGGGTCCATTGGGAAAATTGACGTTTACCCACCGTGAAGAGATCGATGTGGCTCTTAGCGAAGACGGAAAGTCGATAAACGTAACGCGCCACAACGACGAGCGAGAGTCTCGAGCATTCCATGGTTTAACGCGAGCTTTGATCAACAATATGATCCTTGGCGTTAAGACTGGATACGAAAAGAAGCTTGAGGTTATTGGCGTTGGATATTTGGCTACAATTAAGGGAAAGGTTTTGCAACTTCGCGTCGGGTTTGCGAATGAACTGCAGTTGACGATTCCTGATGTTCTAGAAGTCAAGTGCCCTGACCAGACCCACATCAATATCAAGGGATGCGATAAGCAGGCTGTTGGCCAGTTCGCCGCTTACATTCGATCGTTACGCAAGCCCGAGCCGTACAAGGGCAAGGGTGTTCGATATGTTGGTGAGCAGGTTAAGCTCAAGGCCGGCAAGAGTGCAACCTAGTAGTTACTGCTACGCAGGACTTAGTTAATTTTTTTAGATTTTTCGGGACGCAGTTGAACGCGTCGAGATCATAGAGGTTTGAAGTGGATATTCGAAAAGTGGTGGACGGTCAGCGTGAGCGACGTGCGTTTCGCGTGCGGAAGCGTGTTCGCGGTACGACATCGCGTCCACGATTGAGCATCACTCGTTCGTTGCAGAATTTTTCTTGCCAGGTAATCGATGATTCGACAGGCAGAACTTTGGTATCGGCTTCGTCCCGAGACAAAGAGCTGCGTTCGGTTGTCGGTTACGGTGGAAACTGCGAAGCCGCGACGAAGCTAGGAAAAATTCTGGCCGAACGTGCAATCAAAGCAGGAATCAAACAAGTTGCATTGGACCGAGGTTCTTGCAAGTACCATGGTCGCGTAGCGGCGTTCGCCGATGCGGCCCGCGAAGCTGGTTTAGAGTTTTAATTCGGAGCGATCAATAGAGTGGCAAACAATTCATCTGGTGGTGGTGGACAAGGCGATCTTATCGATCGCGTGCTCAAGATCAAGCGCTGTGCCGCTGTGGTCAAGGGTGGTCGTCGGTTTAGCTTCGCTGCCCTAGTGGTTGTCGGAGACGGTAAGGGGCGCGTTGGCTACGGCTATGGCAAAGCAAACGAAGTTCCACCGAGCGTTGCGAAAGCGCAAAAGGGTGCGAATCGAGCGATGATCAACGTTCCTTTGTTGAACGGAACCATTCCTCACGTCGTTTCCGGCCGTTATGGAGCCGCTCACGTATTGTTGATGCCGGCAAGCCCAGGTACTGGTATCATCGCTGGCCAGGCGGTTCGAGCCGTTTGTGAAGCGGTCGGTATTCAAGATATTTTGACCAAGAGCTTTCGCTCAAACAATCCAGTAGTATTGATCAAAGCGACTTTTGACGCGCTGTCGCAACTAAGAACGCGTGAAGACGTCGAACGACTCCGAGGCGTGAAACTGTCATGAATCTAGAAGAAATCAACAAAGACATTCAGACCAATAAGGCGCGAAAGCGTATTGGTCGCGGTATCGGTAGCAAGACCGGTAAGACATCGGGACGTGGGCACAACGGACACAAGTCACGTTCAGGTTACTCGCGGCATCCAATGTTCAACGGTGGCGATTTGCCATTGGTTCGGCGTATTCCAAAGCGAGGGTTCCATAACCGCTGGGCTGAAATCGTGTTTGGCGTCAATCTTGGCGCAATTGACGAAGTGTACTCGGCCGGTGAAGAAGTGACCGCAACCACCCTTCGAGAAAAAGGGTTGGTCAAGGTCGTCTGTGACGAGATTAAGATTCTTGGCGATGGTGAATTGACCAAAGTCTTGAAGTTTGTTGTCACAAGAGCAAGCGAGTCAGCCAAAGAAAAGATCGTGAAGGCTGGCGGTACGATTGAAATTATCGCCGCGAAACGAACTCCAAAGGAACGCGTGGCAGCTCTCAAAGCGGAAGCTGGCAGCTAGTACAGGGCTTTGTTTGCTTGAATTAGGCTAGCAGCAAAAACGAATATCCGAAACAATGAGATGGCCGGCGTTGACGCAAGATCAATGTCGGCCATTACTTTTGAGGAATTGCCTCACACCACTCGCAGGAACATGACGACATGTTTGAAAAGCTTAGGGTAGTTTTCTCCATACCGGAGCTACGTCAGAAGATATTTTTGACGCTGTTTTTGTTGGCAGTTTACCGAATTGGTTATCACGTTCGACTTCCTGTTCTGACAGGCGTGGACTCGGCGATGACAGGTGAAATGAGAACGTTTTTGGACAAGGTCGCCTTGTTTTCAGCAACCGATCTTCGTTCGTTGACGATCTTCGGATTAGGCATCGCGCCCTATATTTCTGCCTCGATTATCTTCCAGTTGCTTGGTACCGTTTGGGCTCCCATCGAGCAGCTTCGTAAGGAAGGTGCTGTGGGACGCAAGAAGATTAACGAATACACTCGTTACTTGACCGTCGTCATTTGCATTGTTCAGAGTTGGGCCTATCTCCAGTATCAGGTCGTCGGTGCGGAGGACAAAACGGTCTCGTCTGTGTTCTTCAGTGGTTCGCAACTTTCCTTCGGTTGGATACTAACGACCGTTGCCATCATGACTGCAGGCTCGATGTTTTTGATGTGGCTTGGCGAGCAGATTGACGAGTACGGGATCGGCAACGGTGTTTCGCTGTTGATTATGGCCGGTATTTTGGCCCAGATGCCTAGGGCACTTTGGGACTTGCGCCAGAACATGTCGAGTAGCTTGAGCGGTGTATCGCAGAGTACGATCGGGCCGGACGTTCTGATCGTTCTGGCGTTCCTCTTCATCAGCGTGGTTTTTGCTGTTGTATTCATCACAATGGCGCAGCGACGCATTCAGATGCAAAGCGCCAAGCATGTTCGAGGTCGTAGAGTTTTTGGTGGGACGAAGCAGTTTCTACCTCTGAAAATCAATCAGTCCGGCGTGATGCCGATCATTTTCGCGGGCAGTATGCTGATGATTCCTGGATTTGCCTTCGGTGGTCTTGCGTCGTTTTTCGCCAGTGGCGAAGACGCTGCATCGGGATGGAGTGGAGTTGCGGCAACGATTTTCCAATCTTTGTCCAACATGTTTACTAGCGGATCATCGTTCTCATACAATGTGCTTTACGTGATCTTCATTTTCTTCTTCTGCTTCTTTTGGACTTCAATTATGTTCAATCCAAAGGAAATGTCGCAGAACTTGCAGGATTCGGGTGCGTTTATTCCTGGTTATCGGCCGGGCAAGCGAACCGCTGACTATCTTGAGAAAGTGATGGTACGCATTACTTACGTGGGGGCAGCGTTCTTGGCTATAGTTGCAATCGTGCCTACGATCATCAACTCTCAGTTTGCCGTACCATACACCGTCGCTGGATTGTATGGTGGAACGGGATTGTTGATCGTCGTTAGCGTAGCGTTCGATTTGATTCAGAAGATCGATAGCCATCTGTTGATGAGAAACTACAAGGGGCTGCTTGAGCAGTAGAGTTGGATCAAAGCAAACTTACTGAAAGCAAGGGAGGGGCCGCTGCAATGCGATTGGTGTTCATCGGCCCGCCAGGGGCGGGTAAGGGAACTCAGTGTAAGCGCTTGGTTGATTTGCTGAGGATACCTCATCTTTCGACTGGGGAAATGCTCAGGGCTGTCAAGCGACAGGACACTGCATTGTCGCGTTGGGTGGCGTCGTACATCGATGCCGGGAAACTAGCTCCAGATCACTTGGTAATGCGAATTGTCGCGCAGCGTCTCCAAAGCGATGAATGCGTTAATGGCGCTCTGTTCGATGGCTTCCCGCGAACCATTATTCAAGCCCAATTGTTAGACGACTATCTCGTTGAGCAAGGAATCAAGCTTGATATGGCTTTAGAGCTGAAGGTGGTCGAGGAAGAGCTCATACAGCGACTTCTAAAGCGAGCTCAGATCGATGGCCGGGCTGACGACAACTACGAGACCATTCGCGAACGCCTTCACGTTTTCAAAACACAAACAGCTCCGCTCACAGAGTACTATGCGTCGCAGGGGAAATTGGAGCAAGTTGACGGAATGCAATCCGAAGAACTCGTTTTTGCGGCAATCAAAGCCTGCGTCGATAAGCATTCAGCCTAGCGGCGGGATGTCACATTCAGGCTGCCTTTTGCGATTAGCCGGCTGGCGATATTCTTGTAACGCTGTGAAGCATTTCATTGCAGAAACAGCCTTTTTGTTAGTGAAAGTCGTCCTTTTGGGTAGCGAAAGTCGTCAAAACTTTCGGCTGCATCGCCTGAATGACCGAAACTCTTGACGAGTTTCGCTACAAAATGCATCACCCGCCGGTTATCGAAAACGCTTCGCGTTCTAAGGAAAACCGGGGCTAGCGACCGTCGGCTTAAGGTTTAGGAAGCGGTGTGGCTTACACGCTTAGAATTTCCTTGATGACTCGCTGGTGCTCTACGCCTGTGAGCCGTTGTTCTAGTCCTTGAAATGGGAAAGCTAAGCGTTCATGATCGATGCCCATGCAATGCAAGAGAGTTGCATTGAGATCATTAACGTGAACGGGATTTTCGACGATGTTGTAACTGAAATCGTCAGTTTGGCCGTATTCGACGCCCCCCTTGATTCCACCACCGGCCATCCACATCGTAAAGCACTTGGGATGGTGGTCACGGCCATAGTTTTCTTTGGTGAGTTTACCTTGGCAGTAGACGGTTCGGCCGAATTCACCGCCCCAAACAACCAGGGTTGAATCGAGCAATCCTCGCTGTTTAAGGTCTGTGATGAGTGCCGCGCTGGCTTGATCGATATCACGGCATTGCGCTGGAAGATCGTTTGCAATGTTTCCGTGTTGATCCCAGCCGCGGTGGAGAAGCTGAACGACACGGACTCCTCGTTCGACCATTCGGCGAGCCAACAAGGTGCTTGCTGCAAACGTGCCAGGATTAGACGCGTCGGGGCCATAAAGGTCTAGAACGGACTTTGGTTCGTTACTCAAGTCGACCAAATCCGGCACGCTGCTCTGCATGCGAAACGCCATTTCGTATTGCGAGATTCGCGTTTCGATTTCGGGATCGTGCAACTCGGCGAGACGTTGTTGGTTTAATTGACCGAGCGCATCTAACATTGCGCGTCGATCGGACGAGGTCACGCCGTCGGGGTTGGGGAGATAGAGTACTGGGTCGCCACCCGTCCGGAGTGCGACGCCGGCATAGCGAGTGGGCAGAAACCCGCTGGACCACATACGAGTGAAAAGAGCTTGAGCCGCGGCGCTGCTTGTCCAAGTCGGCGTCAACACAACAAAGGCCGGGAGATTGTCGCTTTCGCTTCCTAAACCATAGGCAAGCCATGAGCCCAAGCTGGCCTTGCCTGGAACTTCATTGCCCGTCATCACAAACGTACAAGCCGGGTCGTGGTTGATTGCGTTGGTGTGAACTGACTTAACGATCGCCAATTCGTCTACGATTTTTGCGGTGTGGGGCAATAGTTCGCTGACCCAGCGTTGGCACTGGCCGTGTTGCGTGAACTTGAACTTGGACGGTGCGACAGGAAATCGAGCTTGGCCACTCGTCATCGTGGTGATGCGTTGGCCGTTGCGAATGGAGTCCGGCAAATCTTTGTCGAATTGCTCCTGCATGGTGGGTTTGTAGTCCCACATATCGATCTGCGAAGGTCCACCGTTCATGTGCAGATAAATGATCGATTTTGCCTTGGGTGCAAAGTGCGGAAGACCGGGCAACGGTGGATGAACTCTCGCGCCTGGCTGTTCAGCAAACCCTCGATTCAGCGAATAGTCCAATGCGGACTGGCCTGCCAGCGCGGCCATAGCCAAACCTCCCATTCGCAGTCCGTTGGTACCAAAAAACTGGCGTCGGGTTTGCAGCAATTGATGTTCGAAGAGACTGTTCATGGCTGAGAGGCGGGATTGCGAGGCGACAATTTGGAACTGGCATGCGGTGTATTTTGTCAGTATATCTAAAATGCATCTCGTTTGTGGGTTTAATACTCGTCCGGTTTGTTTTGCAGGGATTTTCAACAATTGTAACCCTCCCTCGGGGATGGTCGGCCTTTAGGCCGGGGAGGGTGAAGTGTCGGTGTCGTCCTCGCTGGCACGTCACCCTCCCCTCGCTACGCTCGACCCTCCCAGCGGGAGGGTGACTGCTACCTTGCTAATTCCTGCCAAGCGATTTTCCGCTGAAATTCACGAGCGTTTTGGTCAAGATGAACGATAGGCGGACTATCAGCGGTGCGTTGAACAAAACTCCTCAAAAGGCATTCGTTGGTCTCCGCCAATCCTGGCTCAATATCTTGTGGGGTATTCAGGACAACACACGCAACCGTCAAGCCGAGAGAATGAGCAGCAGTTAATGTCGTCAAAATCTGATTGACTACCCCGAGTCGATTCTGCGAAACCAAAATGACGGGGAACTGCATTTTTTTGGCTAAATCGGCGTTGGTCATGCTCCAACTGATTGGAGACATGAGACCACCGGCTCCTTCGAGGATGAGCATCTCGCAATGATCACTCCAAGCCTTTGCCCCGGAGAGTATCAGATGATCCGATACCTGCTTTCCCTCTAATTCTGCTGCAACGGGGGGAGCGAGTGGCGCTAAAAAACTCTGTGGGCAAACGTCGACAAGTTTTCTGCGTTTGCCGGTCGCTTGCCATAGCTGATAGCCATCGCTTTGTTCGGGCGTTGGCGCTCCGCTGGCTACGGGCTTATAGGCACCGACAGCGACTCCATTCCGCACCAACGATTCGATGATACGGCAAGCCGTGTAAGTCTTACCGACCTCCGTGTCGGTTCCAAGAATCGTTAAGCCTATCATTCGTTTTGCACTCGAACTAATCTAATCCATAGGGAAGAAGTTCGATTATGCGTCTTTCGACGCGATCTTTGGCGGATGGAAAAATAGAGCGAGGGAGATCGCGGCCAAGGTTGCGATCAAGCAAGGAACCAGAAAGAGTCCCCGGAAATCGATCGATCCATCGGCATTGGTAAATTGCTTTTCCAAAAGCCAAGGGCAAATGGAATTCGCAACCAACGCACCTACTCCAAGAATCATCACATTGAACAGCCCTTGAGCGCTGTTTCTAGCATCCTTTGGAAAGTGTTCATCGACGAAAATGTAAACGGTTGCGAAAAAGAAAGCGTAGCAAATACCGTGAAGGACTTGCACAATGATGATCAGAGCCGCGTTATCTGGAAAAAAGGCGTAGACTGCAAAGCGGGCTGCGTGTCCCAAAATGCCAACGATCATGGTGGTTCGCCATCCCAAATTTTTGAGCGTGATTCCCAAAACAAACATCGTCAAAATTTCGGCTAACTGCCCAACGCTCATCACGGGCATAATCCAATTGCCTGGGATACCAACTCCGCCGGCTTCCTTAGCCGCTCCAAGAAAACGACCGGTCCAGTTGAAATAACAATTGTGGACAAAAGAATCTGCAAAGGTGACGATCCAAAGTACCAAAACAAACGGGTGAGCCAATAGCTTTACCGCTTCGAGCCATGCCAAACTCTGTGTGCCATCGGCGGATTTCTTGGCTGGTGTGTGCGGCAGCAGAAGGCTAAATGCCGACAGAATCAAGGAAGCGATTCCAGCCACGATGAAAGTCCATTTCGTAGCGTTTTTAAGGGGCTCGCCTGACAATCCATTGGCGAGGGCTGCACCAATCCAGTCAACAAAGCCTGCTGGGCTAGATGCAGAAACGGCGGCCCAGTCAACAAAAATAAACGTAAACGGCCACGCAGCTAGAATCCAGCCAATCGTCCCTCCCATGCGAACGATTCCAAACTCATTTTGCGCATCCTTCATGTTTGCAAACGCGATCGAATTCGTAATCGAAATCGTCGGCACATAGAGCAAGCAGTGAACAAGCATCAAAACGAAGAAAGCATTGAAACTGGTCACGAAGCCGCAGCCAAGGATTGCCAAACCGCCAACCAAATGGCTGAATGCTAGGAACTTCTCGGCCGCGAAATTTCGATCCGCAAACTGGTTGCTGAAGAACATTCCCACAATTGCGGCGATCGGGAAAGCGTTGAGGATGAGGGACTGTTGAAAAGGAGTGAAACCCAATCCACTCTTATCAATGTATCCAAAAATAAGCGGCAACCATGCTCCCCAAATGAAGAACTGCAACACCATCATCAAGAACAATTTTAGTCGAATGAATCCGCCCGACCCATCTGAGCCTGTCGCCATTTGTCTCTCCGAAAACTTGGTCACTACCAGCTGTTGAAAATGCAATCATTTACTGTTTCACAGAGTAGCCAGTACCTATGCCATAACGCAAGCGGGTGAATTTCGGAATTTTTTGCAATATCAATAATTGAATCTCCCTATTTTGCCCAATCTTCCCTCGTTTCTGAAACACCGTAGCAACGCAGACGGAAGATTGCTAATTACGAGCGTAACAAGTCTTTCCCGTCCCTTAGGTTGCTTTAGGACGGGGCTTGTTGATTAAACCGATGAAACAATCGCAATCATCAGCCGACGGGCGTCAGCCCCGGTTTTCGGACAGACAACCACCGCAATCGCGGTAAGAGGCCGTCAGTGGAAGTATTCAATCGAATCCTCAGTCGCGTGTTCCTTTTGACGATGGCCGTCAGCTTCGCACCGTCCAATGTCAGCGCTCAAAACGATCTTCGGATCAAGAACATCTGTCGCCTGAAGGGACAGGAAGAAAACACGCTCCAAGGGCTTGGTCTCGTTGTAGGCTTGAAGGGAACTGGCGACGGAGGGGACAGCAAGCCGGGAATTCGAGCGCTTTCTCAAGTTATTCAAAAAATGGGTGGCCAAGTCGCTGCCGATATTCAGGGACGGCTCCTGGAAAAGGAAATGGCCAATGCCAAGAACGTTGCATTGGTCTTCGTCGAAGTGACGGTTCCCCCAAGTGGTGCCCAGCCTGGTGACAAGCTGAGTTGCAAAGTAAGTGCGATCAGCGCAAAGAGTCTCGAAGGTGGCAACTTGATGCTGACTCATCTGCTGGGGCCTCGAGCTGATCGGCCGGTAGTTTATGGGCTGGCGAGTGGTCCAATTGTTATTGATAGCCCAAAGGTCCCTACCTCGGGCAAAATAGTTGATGGATGCAAAATGGAGTTGGCTGTCGTCAACGAGTTTATCGCTAACAATAAGATTTCACTGATCGTCGATCCGGATCATCGGTCGATCGCAACTTCGCAGAACATCGAAGACAGCATCAACGAGTACCAGAGCAGCGTTGAAAGCACGTCTTCTATCAATAGTAATAGCAATCCCAACCGCTATGGCAAAGCTGAAAAAAACAAGACAGCCAAGGCGATTGATCAAACGACCATCGAGGTCACGATCCCAGGTATTTACAAAGAGTATCCTATTCAGTTTGTCTCCTTGGTGCTCGATTTGAAGCTGCTCAATCTGGAAAACAAAAAGAGGGTTTATATCGACGAGCGTGAGGGAGTGTTGATCATTGGGGAGGAAGTTTCGATTGCTCCCGTGGCAATCTCTCACAAGAACTTGACGATCTCAGCACGTGGACCGGCCAAGCCAAAAGGGAACTTCGTTTCGATGAGTTCTAAAGACGGTGATGCGGAACGACCTACACTGAAAAATCTGACTGACGCACTGAACGTATTGGCGGTTCCGACCGCGGATCAAATTTCCATCATTAAGGCACTAAAGAAGGACGGGCTTTTGTTCGGCGAGTTGATCATAGAGTAGGTGGGATAGGCTCCAAGCCTGTCTCGCTGAAAATGACAAACTCCTTATGACAGGCTGGAAGCCTATCCCACTTTTTTAAACGAATCAGCATTCATCATGGAACTCCCAAATCTACGAAGCGCGACCTCTTCGTTCGGTCCAAGCGATCTTGCTCGTTCGAAAGCAGAGCAGACGTTTGGGAAACTTGATTCAAGCTCAGAGTTCAAGCTCGATCTTGGGGCGGAAGAGGATAAAGTGACGAGCTTAACTGACTCGCCATCAAAACCTGAAGGGGAGGACTTGCGCAAGGCGTTTCAAGACTTCGTTGGGCAGACGTTGTTTTCGCAAATGATTTCATCGATGCGAAGCACGCAAGACGGAGCAGCCTACTTCAACGGCGGCCGGGCTGAAAAGATTTTCCAGGGGCAATTGGACCAAATCCTGTCCGAAGAACTCTCAGAAGCCAGCGCTTCAAAAATCTCAGACCCAATGTTCAAGCTGTTTCAAATGCGAAGGCAATAGAAGAAGTTCAGCGCTTGGCTGACAAGTAGGATGGGACCATTGTCCCGTCCGAGCACCCCCTTGTTTGGGAGTATCCTCGCTCGGAACAATGGTCCCAAGCTACTTGCTTGGTTTCGTTCTTCATGCAAGCGATCGGGGTTGGAAGACAAACATTGCTTTTTCTTGGGTTTTCGTATAATCTTGAAGGTATTCCCACCCGGCGACGTTCGCCAAAAGCCTAGATTTTTCCACTTGAGACACCCCTTCGCCCAAGGCGAAGGAAGGATTTCGCTGTGCCGTTCGAATCCTCATTTTTCAACTCGCTCTTCAGACGCCCGTCTGGTTTCATAGCGCTGACAGGGATCGTATTTTCGGTGTTCGTTTCGATATCGATCGAAAACGCTCCCGCCCAAGAGGCGCCTGAGTCGGAACAGTATTTTGAGTCGAAAGTTCGACCACTGTTGGTCAAGCATTGCATTGAATGCCACGGTCCGAAAGAGCAGTCGGGAGACCTCCGCCTTGATTTGCAAGCCTCCGCAGCAAAAGGTGGTAGCACTGGTCCTGCTTTTGTTGCAGGCGAAACGGAAAAGAGCCTGATCGTCCGCGCCGTTCAATACAAGGAGAGCGAGTTGAAAATGCCTCCGGACGGGAAGTTATCGGATGAGGAAATCGCTATTGTCGTGGAATGGGTTCGAACCGGTGCGTTCTGGCCTAAAGACAAAGATGCGACGGCTACCATGTCGTTACCTCCAGCTCAACGAATCGATCAAATTCGTGCATCTCATTGGGCGTACAAGGCATTAGGAGAATACCAACCTCCAGTCGTCCACGATACCGCTTGGCCTCATCAAGCCCTCGATCACTTCATTTTGTCCAAGCAAGAAGCCAAGGGACTCAAACCGAATCCGAAAGCGGACCGGCGAACGCTAATGCTGCGAGCTCACTTCATGGTGACTGGATTACCTCCAACCTACGATGAGATATCAGCGTTTGTTGCAGACGAGTCGCCTAATGCATTCGAGAAATTGGTCGATCGTTTGCTTGAGAGTCGACATTACGGCGAGCGATGGGCGCGGCACTGGCTGGATGTCGCTCGATTTGCAGAGACGACTGGCTACCAAGCGGGAAATCGGGACACTCGGTATCCCTATGCCTATACCTATCGCGACTATGTGATTCGCGCATTAAACGAGGATAAACCCTTCAATCAGTTCATCATCGAGCAATTGGCTGCCGATCAGCTTCAGCTGAAAGGTCCGGATATGCAAAATCTGGCGGCGTTGGGGTTCCTTACTGTGGGACGCAAATTTATGGGGAATCCTAATGACATTATCGACGATCAGATCGACGTCGTTACTCGCGCTTTTCTTGGCACGAGTGTGGCATGTGCACGCTGTCATGATCACAAATACGATCCGGTACCTACGGCAGACTACTATTCCCTTTATGGTGTTTTTGCGAGCTGCAAAGAGCCTGAGGAGCTACCACTCTTAGGAGATCCGGCAGCTTCGCCTGGCTACGAGGAGTTTCTCGCAGCCAAGGCCGTCAAGCAAAAAGAGATCGACACTTGGTTGGAGGCAAAGAGAGTAGCAACCGAAGATGAGCTTCGCACGCGGCTGGCTGACTATTTAACGCAGCTAACCAAACCGAATTCGCAATCCGGTGGAAAACGTGGTAACAGAAGTGGAGAACGAGGTGTGTTGCGACCGCGGGCTTTCGCTCGTTGGCAAGAGTTCATCGCGGCTCCATCCACGAATGAACACCCTGTTTGGGGCGCGGTTGCTCGGCTCAACGCTTTGTCGGCCGATAATTTTAAAGAGCAAATGACTCAGTTGCTCAAGGACGACAAATTCCTATCGCTTCATCCAGCCATAGTGGCTTCGCTTCAATCGGCCACTCCGGAATCTGCTGCTGACGCCATCCATGTCGTCGGGAAAAAGATTGAGGAGATTTACGAACAATGGAAAGCCCTCAAGAAGAGCGAGAATACTGCGACACGTTTGCCGGACGACAACAACGAATCGTTGCGTCTGGCTCTCATGGCTGCGGACAATCCTACTTCGCTTACAAGCGAGCAAATGATCGCCAACTTAGATCAATCGGAACGCAACGAATACAATGTGCAGCTCGGCAAAATCAAAGGAGTCGAAGCGAGTCATCATGGCGCTCCTGCACGCGGAATGGTGCTCGAGGACAAACCGGGGCTTTATGATCCCGTCATCTTCCGCCGAGGGCAGCCTGGGAATCGCGGCGATCCAGTTCCCCGCCGATTTCTCCAGTTGCTATCTCATGTCGATGGTGGCAAGCCGTTCACGCAAGGGAGTGGCCGATTGGAACTGGCGCAAGCGATTGCAAGCCCCAATAATCCACTCACGCCGCGCGTCATTGTCAATCGTATCTGGCAACATCACTTTGGAGTTGGATTGGTTTCGAGTGCAAGTGACTTCGGCGCACGTGGCGAAGCTCCCTCGCATTCAGAGCTCTTGGACTATGTTGCAAGCGAGTTTGTGAAGGACGGCTGGTCCATTAAACGACTTCAAAAACGAATCATGATGTCCTCAACGTGGCAGCAATCTAGCAACGTGCATCCGCAGGGCCAATCAGTCGATCCAGAGAATCGACTGCTCTGGCACATGCCGCGTCGAAGGCTTGAGTTTGAGCCGATGAGAGATCGTTTGCTCTCAACGACTGATAAGCTTGATCGCACAATCGGTGGACGCTCCGTGATGATTCATGAAGATGCCGTCCGAAGAGGGCTTTATTCCTATGTGGATCGAGAAGACATTCCTGGGCTGCTTGCGAGTTTTGATTTGCCAAGTCCGGATGCCAGCCAAGCAACGCGAGCTCGGACCACGGTCCCTCAGCAAGCTCTCTTCCTCATCAATTCCAAATTTGTCATCGGACAAGCCGAGATTCTGGCGACAAAGTCAGCGTCGATCGATTCGCCTGTCGAAAGAGTCAAGTCACTTTATCGAGGCGTACTGGCACGCGATCCCAGCGACCAAGAACTTGCGTTGGCCATGGGCTTCATCCAAGCCGACCGCAGCCTTGACCAAAATGTTGACTCAAACGGGGAATCGCGGCCAGCTTGGCGATTTGGTTTTGGCCAGTATGACGAAGCGACCAAAAGCGTGAAATTTGCGGAGCTACCTCACTATACCGGATCGTCGTGGCAGGGTTCTGCCCAAATGCCGGACGCTACGTTCGCCTACACCAGTTTGGATGCAAGTGGCGGGCATCCTGGACGCGATGGAGCGCATAGTACGATTCTGCGTTGGACAGCACCTGGGGAAGGAGTGGTTTCGATCGACGGGGTGCTCAAACATCCGAGCGATCAAGGTGACGGAGTTCGTGCAAACATTATTTCGAGCCGACACGGGGTGCAGGGGACCTGGATCGCGCAGCATGGTGAAGCAACTACTTCCGTGCCAAATGTCGCCGTTTTGGCTGGGGATACCCTTGATTTCGTAGTCGATTGCCGCGAATCTGATTCCAATGATGGTTATCAATGGAAACCGAAGATTCGCGTGAAGAGCGCATCGAACAATGGACTTGAAAAAGACTCTGCATGGAATGCTACACGTGAATTCGCCAAGGCTTCTCAAAGCCAATTGCCTGCACCGAAGATCGATCCTTGGGTTGAATTGTCTCAAGTATTGTTGTTAAGTAATGAATTTACCTTTGTCGATTAACCAAAGAATTGAGCCATGGACATTCAACTTGCTTCTCAAATGTTGATTCGCCGGTTGGCGGCGACGCCCTCGAGTCGACGCGAGTTCTTGCGCCGAAGCGGCACCGGCTTTGGTTCGCTTGCCATGGCCAGCATGTTGGCGGATGAGTCGGCGAAGTTGTGGGCGGATGCAACCATCTCGGACGGCAAGCAACAACTAAATCCTATGTCCCCAAAGAAACCGCAGTTTCCGGGCAAGGCAAAAGCCGTCATCCATTTGTTTATGAACGGTGGGCCGTCGCATGTCGACACGTTCGATCCAAAACCTGCTCTCGACAAACTCCATGGTCAACCGGTACCGAACAATTTGAGAACCGAGCGAGAGACTGGAGCAGCGTATCGTTCTCCATTTAAATTCCAAAAGTATGGACAAAGCGGTATCGAAGTCAGTGAGCTTTTTTCTCATGTCGGTGAGATGATCGACGATGTGTGTGTCGTTCGTTCGATGCACGCCAACGTACCTAATCATGAACCATCGCTCATGCTCATGAATTGTGGTGACGCCACGCTCGTGCGACCGTCGGTAGGCTCTTGGATCACCTATGGGCTCGGTAGCGAGAATCAGAATTTGCCAGGCTTCATTGCAATGTGTCCTGGTGGTTATCCCATTAAGGGCTCTGAAAACTGGCAATCTGGTTTCTTGCCCGGTGCATTTCAAGGTACTTATGTCGACACCAAAAACCAAGAGATCGAAAAGCTCATTGCCAATATTCGCAACGCCTCTGGCATTAATCGAAGCGAACAACGTCGCCAGTTGGATCTTCTCAAAACCCTCAACATACAGCATCAAGAGGCCCGTCAACAGGATACGGAATTGGAAGCTCGTTTGCAGAGCTTCGAGTTAGCCTATCGGATGCAAATGGAGGCCAGTGATGCATTCGATATCAGTCGTGAACCCAAAGCGACGCGCGAGATGTACGGTGAAACAGTGCAAGCGAAACAAATACTCATTGCTCGTCGTTTGGTAGAGCGAGGAGTTCGTTATATTCAACTATGGCATGGTCAGGGACAACCGTGGGATAGCCACGACAAGATCGAAGAGAACCATCGCAAGTTAGCCGGCGAATGCTCGCAGGCAATCGGTGCATTGCTTCGAGACCTTAAACAACGTGGGCTCTTGGATAGTACGCTAGTGATCTGGGGGGGCGAATTTGGGCGAACACCCACCGTCGAGCTTCCGAAACCAGGTGCCAATGCGGGCACCAATAGCGGTCGGGACCACAATCACCACGGCTTCACCATGTGGTTGGCTGGCGGAGGGGTCAAAGGCGGACACATTCATGGAGCGACCGACGATTTAGGCTTCCAGGCAGTGGAGAACAAGGTGCATGTGCATGATTTGCATGCGACCATTTTGCACTTGTTGGGATTCGATCACACCAGGCTGACATATCGTTATGCCGGTCGCGACTTCCGTCTTACCGACGTTCACGGCAACGTCGTCCACGACATTATTGCATAGAGCATGATTGCATAGGGCACGTCGCGATGTACTCTACCCGTCAATTAGCCGGCGGACGCTAGACCCGTTTGTTTTGCAGAGATCAAAAGTCACCCTCCCGCTGGGAGGGTCGGGCCGTTTGGCCCGAATGGCGTTGAGATAGCAAGTAGTGGAATCTCGTGAGAGTTCCTGTAGTGCCTCAAACTCCAGGAAGTTTTACAACTTCCGCTACGAGTACAGACTTAATTCAACGCCATTCCCGTTTGGCCCGGGGAGGGGAGGACTGACTTATGCAATAGTGGTTGGCACTTCACCCTCCCCTCGCTACGCTCGACCCTCCCAGCGGGAGGGTGTCTAGGCCGGCCTTACTCCCTAGAAGGCTACAGAAGGACTTGTACCCACGTGTTTGCAAGAACTCAAAGGCGAGCAACAGCACGACTGACTGGCTGGTCTTTAGCCGTGCCTTTTTGCCTTCGCGGTATCTTGCAGCGGGGAAGATGATTGGAATTCTAAGTCATTCGTTCTACAATACGGATCCACGTTTCAATCTCAAGCTTTGCGAATTTCGGGATGACTGTTATGCCTCAACTTCATTGTTTATTGACCATCTGTCTCGTTTTGTTGCAGACCCAAGTCGCACCCAAAAAGGAGTGGTCGGACAAGTCTGGTAATTACCAATTTAGTGCCATTCTTGTGGCCTTCGATAGCAACACCGTTGTGCTTAAATCAACGGAAAAAGAGCGAATGAATGGGCATGAACTGATCTCCATTCCAAGAAAGGACCTCTCGGAAGTCGACCAAGAATATTTGAATTCAAAGGAAGCGGTCGACGCCAATTTGCAATTGGACAAACGGCAAAGCTGGACGATGAGAGACGGTTCCACGGTCGTTGGGAAGATCGTCGACTTTGTCCGAAAGGACGTTACCGTTCAACGTCGACGCGACAGAATTTACGTGAACGATCGACTTTTCTCCAATCTGCCTGAGGTTTATCAGAAGATATTCCCTAAGGTTGTGGAGGAATTTGAAAAGGTTAGCATTCCAACCGAAAAAGACCTGGAAAAGTGGGTGCTCACGCTTCGCGGCAAGCCCAAGACGTTTCAATGCGAAGGAGTGATTCTCGAGTTTGAAAATGGTGACGAATATGCAATTCCGTTCTTTCTCTTTTCCGAGAGCGATCTGAAGGCAATTAGGCCAAGCTGGGAGCAATGGTCCGCAGAAAAAGCAGATGAGGAACAAAAGCGAGAACACAGCTTGTACCTGCAATCTCAAGCAAGCACCTATCAGCAGAACGTACAGAATCAGCTTGCCGTTCAGCAACAAATGGCGGTCGCCCAGCTACAGTTGCTCGCTGTGAACACCGGAGCAGTCGATCTTTGGGAAGTCTACATGTATCCAGCCCAAGGAGTGTATGGCTATCCAATCAATGTTGTGGTGACGGCACGCGATAGCTCTCAAGCATCTGCGCAGGCAATCGCTCGTAATCCCAATTATGTTGTTGGGCCAGTTAAGAAACTGTCCCGACGTCGCTAAGTGAATTTTTGTTTGCCGAGAGGCAATGGAACTAAGCCTGACATTCAACGCACGCTCGGCCGTGTAGCACACCAAGCATTTGCGACTTCGGTGGGACAAGCCCACCAGTCGCTGCCCCTCGCAAGCTTGGGTTTCACGCACCGCAGCGAACTTGGGCTTCACGCACCGCAGCGAACTTGGGCTTCACGCACCGCAGCGAACTTGGGCCTTGTGCCCAGAGTTCGCAACATGCTTGGCGTGCTAAAGATCAACGCACGCTCGGCCGAGTGGCACACCAAGCATTTGCGACTTAGGCAGGACGAGCCCACCACTTGCTACCCTTTGCAAGCTCGGATTACAAGAAAGGCCGCTTATCTGAGCGGACAATGTCAAAAGCCAGAGTGGCTGTCGTAGAAGATTGCACAAAATGGTTTCGCACCGAGATTTGTGAGAGTGCGAAACCAGAAGCTAAAGCGTAGTCACTCGACTACTTGAACGGATCGTCATCAGCGGCAGGCATTGCGTCCGCTTTATCGTCCGCAGGTGGCGTTGCTGTTGCATCTGGATCGAATGCATCTGCTGGCTCTTTGTCCATTGCCTTTGGATTGCCCTTGGTCATTCCTTCGTTGAATGGATCATTGGGGGCAAAAGGACTTGGAGCAGGAGCAGCGTCTACTCGCGGTGGTACGACGAGGCCGCCTTTAACGGACTCACCGCCGGCACCACCTCGTTGCATTTCCTCGTACCGAGCTCGTTGCATTTCTAGCACCCGTGCACGGGACGCCAATCTGGCCTTGGCTCGGGCCTTTTCGATCGCAACTCGCGTTGGGCCTTGGATGCGTTCTAGAGCTTTACCGATGTTCACTACTTTCTTGCCTTCGATTTCAAGCTGTGCGGCTCTTTCAAAGTCAGGATTGGATGCATCGACACCGCCGTAGGATTGGCAGAGGCCGCGAAAGAAAAAAGCTCGCGGATCGAGGCTGCCTGCATCGATGACTTCAGTGAGCAATAGCTGGGCATTGGCCGAATCGCCTCGGAAGTACGAGTGAACAGCTTGGCCGTACATTTCGTCTAGCGGATCTTGGGCATGCACAAAGTTGGCAAGCGAAAGGGAGACTACAGTGAAAAGACTTGCAAAAGGTCGGGTTCGCATAAATTTAGCCCAATTGGTTAAGCGAAATTCGTCAAAACCACCACCCAGCACGCAAAAATTTGGTAGCGCGCGAGATGACGATTTCTTGATGGTGAATTCCCTCAATGGTACTTCAACGGACGCCAAGTGCAAACAAATACCGAAAATCGTCGATTTCACTTGTCGACCATTCGCCAAAACAGCCTTTTTGCGTTTTCGGTCGTGATTTCGCCTAATTCCTTTGTGGAAATCCCAATCGTTTCTGCCAAACACCTAGCTGTATGAGCAACAAAAGCAGGTTCGTTGGGGCGTCTGGAACGATTTGGTTCCGGAGTCAGATACGGGCAATCGGTCTCTACCAAAAGCCGATCCAGAGGAATTGTTTTGGCCGTTTTTCGAAGCTCATCGGATTTTTTGTAGGTCAACATCCCTGCAAAACTGATATACAGGCCATGGGCCAAACATTGCTCGGCCGTTTCCGTGCTCCCTGCAAACGAGTGCATGACGCCGCGCAAAGGAGCTTTCAAAGCCGCTTGTTTTTCTAAAGCGGTCAGCATTTCGCGTTCGCAATCCCGCATGTGAATGATGAGCGGCAAATCGGTTCGACGACTCAACTCCCAATGCCGTTCAAAGTTTGCCTGCTGGACTTCAAAAGGGCAATCGTCCCAATGCAGGTCCAAGCCCGTTTCGCCGAGTGCACAAACTCGAGGGTGATTCGTGTGTTCAACGATCCGTGGCCAATGGTCCGGAGCGGCTTCATGCGCATAGTTGGGGTGAATCCCAACCGAAGCCCAAACCATTTTGTTGGCTTCCGCAATCGCGATCGCTTGGCCTGCGGTTTCAGCATCGACCGCAACACAAATCATTTGAGTGACACCAGCTTTACAGGCTCGATCTAAAACGTCTGGAAGCTGGCATACCAACGATTTGTCGGCCAAGTGCGCATGCGTATCGATCAGCCCCATCAAATCCCAATCACGAAAAGAAAAAGCGTGTCAAATGATAGAAAATTGGAGCGGAAAAACAGAGCGTATCGATTCGATCCAAAACGCCGGCGTGACCTCGTACCAGTGTACCATAGTCATGGACTCCTCGATCTCGTTTGATCGCGCTCATTGTCATCCCACCGGCAAACCCCAGGGCGGCCACCACGATGGCCATAAGTGCCGATTCCCAAGGGGTAAACGGTGTTACCCAGTAAAGCGTTGCACCGACGATTCCCGTGGACAAAGCTCCCCCAACCATTCCTTCCCAGGTACGAGAACTGCTGACATCTTTTGCGATAACTCGTTTGTTTGCAACACGTCCCCAGCCCCATTGAAAGACATCTGAAATCTGCGTGATCAGGACAAAGAAGAAGAGCAAGCCAGCGTTGCTACCGGGCCAAGACGCACCCGTTGCTGTCTTAAGCGGCAAGTAAAGCAAGGCGGGGGCAAACGA
>CANHVO010000095.1 GCA_947463915.1 Planctomycetaceae bacterium | reverse complement strand
TGCCTCCTTTTGCGTGGATCGGTAACCGTAGTAAGAGCCATTGTCGCTCTGTTGACTATCCAAAAATTTATCAGCCCGTTGAATGACTTCAGGTCGAACTTTCATCCCTATCTTTCTAGCGCTTTTCAACGCCATCATTTGCCAACCTACGATGGACAAGTCTCCCGAGGTGCCTGGTCGATAGCCCCAGGAACCATCGGCATGCTGGGATCGTTGAATGAAATCGATGCCGTTATCGCAAGGTGATCGCAAGATGGAATCACCGGTCATTTCATAGGCTTCACACATGGCCAACACGGCGATACCATGTTCGTACATTTCGTATTCCGAATTGTCGTCGAGAAAGCGGCCTGTAGGTCGGAAATCGCGGACATTTGGTGAACTCGATTTGATCGCGCTGGTCAAATAATTGATCGCCTTGTAAACTACGTCCCTGTAGTCACCTTCTTTATGTGTATGCCCCGCTCCCAAGAAACATAGTAAAGCGAGTCCCGTTGCGGCGATCCTTTTCGGCTTGCCAATGTCAACCGTTCCATGCCGGCATTGGCCGTTGCATGGTTTATCCATCATGTCAGTGCTCCACGAGCCGTCGACCGCTTGATGAGCTGCGAACCAAACCAGAGCGGCATCGACGGCTGCCTCGCTCTCTTTGCTCCCGCCGTTTTTCAGCGCCAAACCTTTGCGATTCCCCGACGAGCGCCCTTCTAAGGAACTGCCTGCGAAGAGATCGGACCCGCCACTCTTGGAGAGGCTAGATTTCGATGTGGAAGATGCCGCCATCGAACCGGCTGGTACCCAATTCTTGGTAGATAAGTCTCTGGTCAAAGTCGGAGCGACAACTTCAGCTAGTTGAACTTCGGACTCGGAAACATTCAGCTTGATCTCGGATACATTCTCCGTCGATTCGGCTGATGGCATGGAGTCAAGACTTATCGCAGCGCTATCGAACGACACCGAGCTAAGTGCTGCAGTATCCCATTCTCCCTCGCTGGTACTAATCTGAAGCGGCCTTAGTCCGGTATGCAGCGAAGTCGTGAGCAGTGCTAGTACAAGAACTAGAATCACATGCACAACCAAGCTGAATAGAAACGAAACCGAGTCTTCTGGCATTTCCGATTGCCACTTCGACAGACGGCCCAAGAGCGTTCGTTTCTGCTCTTTCGATGGCTCTGTCTGTGGTTCCGCTTTGGCTTTTCGATTTGGCAATTCTTTCGGCGGAGTTGCGTATCGAATTCGCGCGCTGGTTTGCACGGGAGGAGATGCGGTGGACAAGATGAGCCTCTCGATTCACAAAAATAGCTGATGGAAAGCCCGGGGACGATGAGCAAGTCTTCGAGTGAAATGAAACAATAGCCGTCGGGCGGGCGCTAGCCCCGGTTCTCGCCGAAAGTCGAGTCATTTGAAAACTGGGGCTGGCGCCCAACAGCAGTGCGAAAAATACATGCTGATGTACTTAGCTTGAGGCGGAGCCTTGGAACGAGTAGGCAATTTCCTGAATGGGGAGGGCGAGGCTCCTGCCGAGCTTACGACGCAACGGTTCGGCAGGAGCCTCACCCTCCCTAGCAACAAATTGTTTAAACAAACTCGTCGAAAACATGACTGCGGCCCTCCCGAATGTCTTCAGCCGACAAGGCATACAACGCTTCCACACAAATGGACGATTAGCCCCTACGCTTCTTTCTTGGCCTTTGCGGCAGCAAGCTTCTCTGCACGTATGGCGCGTTTTTTCTCATCCGCAGACCTGCGAGCCTCGGCTACTTTGCGGGCATTCGCCAAACGCTCAGCTTCAAGAAATTGTGCTCGCTTTTGATTCTCAGCGGACACTTGCATAAGTGCTTGCTGCTGTTGCATGTAAAGCTGCTGAACGTAGAGTTGTTGCATGTACTGCTGTTGCTGATAGTTTCGCTGTGCCAAATACGTTTGCGGCGAGTATTGCGAAGCGAGCGGTGACATGGTGTTGTTGTAGCTTGAGCCAGTGTTCGAGTTTTGGCTGTGATTGCAGCCTCCACTACCGCCTCGTTGCGCAAACGCAACTTCAGTGCCACCGAAACCAACTAACAAACCAATGGACATGGTACAGATCGTTTTCATGAAAGCACTTTCCCTTTATGGGCCTAAGACTGAGAAAAGAGTTTTGACAAGTTTGGATTTGCGGCTCCCGCCGAACAACTTGACCATTTGACGAATGTTGTCAAAAGTTATCGCTGTCGCCTTTTATCGTTGCATGAAATAAATCCAGGGCAAATCGATTTCACGGTTATTCCGTTGAACGCACTGTGGGGCGTAAACCAACCGACAGTCACTTCCGAATGCGTTTTTGTAGCGACAGGGCGCGAGCCCTCCGGTAAAGGGACTTCGTTTAACAGTCAGCCGTAGGCGTACTTCCAAAAGCATCGGTACGCCAACGGCTGACCGTTAAACGACTATTATCTATTATCTATGGCCACGAGTCCTCCAGCTGCTCGTTTATCGAGGGGGACGACCTCCAGGTTCCGGTCGTTGCCCTGACGATCGCGAGCTGCTTGAAGCTTCAAACAGGAGTTGCATTTCTTCTTTGGTGAGAACTCCATCTGTATTTTTGTCGGAGGACTTGAACAAGTGCTTGAGACGCTCGTCCTTCATTTCCTCTTTGGATAGAAGACCGTCGGCGTTCTCGTCCATGGTCAGCCACTTAGCGATGAAAGCTTCAACTGTAGTTGCTGCGTTAGCTCCTCCACGACCGGGGCCTGGACCACCGGCTCCCGCACCGCCCGGACCTCGGCCGCCACCTCGAGGTGGTTGCGCCATGCAGATGGTCATCAGTGCAACGGTGGAACAGATAGTGAATATGGACATTGAAATCTTAGAAAGGGCCATTTGGTATCGTTGTGTTGGTTAGTTTTGTTTTAATGTAGGGAATGGCGACTCTGGGCATTGCCTCAATGCTTGTCTTCCGGCGTTTTGCCTAGGACGATGTCGAAATGAGCGTAATGTTCGCCTGTCTTGGAATCTGGAACTGGCAGGAAGTCCGCTTGGATAAGCTCCTGATCGATTGCGTCACCGGCTTGGGAAAAGATCCCATCGCGTTTGTTTCCTTCGTGCCCGCGGATCATGAGCTGTGTCGTAAGCAGTTCGCGTTCTCCACGTTTCACTTTGAAGTGAATGTGCGGTGCTGGTCTGCCAGGGTATGGAACCGGCTTAATCGTACGAAATCGGTATTCACCTTTGGCGCTCGTTTCAAAACGCCCGAAACCTTGAAAGTTAGCATCCTGCTGTTTCTTTTTCTGATTGCTGTCACGTGAGTGCAGGTAAACTTCCTTGGCATCACATTGCCAAATCTCGACCGTCAGTCCCTTGATCGGGTCCCCTTTGGTGTCTAGTACTCGACCGGACAGTTGGGTAATTACTCCGACTGCAGGGGTGATGTTGTCGTTGATCAGAATAAGGTCGTTGTCCAGATCGAGCGGCAAATGATCGGGGTAGAAAGGTCCCTCGGTCAACGATGGCGAACTAAGCAAATCCGCAAAGAGCCCTTTGCTCGCATACAAACTCGCTGCGATTCCTAGAGACGTAGTAAGCATCTGTCGACGGTTGGGAGTTCTGAGAAACATTTCCAAGTTCAATTCGTAGAGTGTGGGTGAATGAGTCAATTGATTGCGAGTAAGTTGCTTTGCTTCCTACGTAGTGCCGAACCCAGGTTGGTTTCCGCCAGATTTTTTCTAAAAAAACTTAGATGAGTTGTTTTCGATCGTGGCGAGGGATGCGGCTCCCAATTCAACATCAGTGGGCCGCCCAATTGCTCGAAAACCATCGGGAGAGTGAGGCCACCGCTCTAAACATCTTTGCAAAGTCGATCCCATTGACAACCTTAGGGAGGGCGAGGCTCCTGCCGAGCCAACGGTGCAAAGGTTCGGCAGGAGCCTCACCCTCCCGAGCAATGAATTGCTGAGGTAAACTCGTTGGAAACATGTTTACAGCGGTGGCCTCGCTCTCCCCTAACGATTGGTGGTTCAATTTCCCTGAAGTCATGGCATTGGTTTGGTCCTGACGGCGGCATTCGTGTCGGCTTACAATAGTCACACCCGAATTGCAGTTGGACCGTTACCTCTCGCGATCGCAAAAGACAATCACGGGAAAGGTACGGTAAATCGTTTTATTCACGGATTAAGAAAGTAGCATCATGAAAATCGATCGTCGACAATTTGCTGGTATGTTGAGTGCGGCAGCTGCGTTGGGAGTAGCAAAGCGAGGAGCGGCAAGCGTCTCGAGTCAACAGCCCTTGTTTGTGGCAACCTGGAATTTTGGGTTGCCTGCTTGCAAGCAGTCACTGGAGACTTTGAACAAAACCAAGTCGATTCTTGATGCAATTGAGATGGGGATTCGCGTTGCGGAGGCGGACACGAGCGTCGATTCGGTTGGCGTTGGCGGAGCTCCCAATGCGAATGGTGTCGTTCAATTGGACGCATGTTTCATGGATGGTGAAACGCACAAAGCCGGTTCGGTCGCAGCTTTGGAAAATTACCCGCATCCGATTTCGGTTGCACGCCGAGTTATGGAGAAAACCAAGCACGTGTTGTTGGTCGGAGCGGGGGCAGCCGACTTCGCAAAAAAACAGGGGTTTGAAGCACAAGATATTTTGACAAGCGAACAGAAAAAGAAGTGGGAAAAGTGGCTGGCTGATCAAGCGAAGGCCGCGAAGGCTGCCGACAATGTAGCGCCACCGAACCACGATACGATCGCGCTGGTTGGAATGGATGCAACCGGGCATATCGCAGGCGGTTGCTCGACCAGTGGCTTGGCTTACAAGATGCCGGGCCGAGTTGGCGATAGCCCCATTCTCGGCAGTGGTCTTTACGTCGATGGCGAAATAGGCGCAGCGGGCGCAACAGGGATTGGCGAAAATGTAATGCGGTACTGCGGTTCTTTTTTGATTGTCGAGTTCATGCGATCAGGCATGGAGCCAACAGCAGCTTGTCGGGCAGCCATTGAGCGCATTGCGAAAACAGAAAAGAAAAAACCAGCGGATCTACACATCAATTTTTTGGCAATCGACAAAAAGGGACGTTGGGGATCGGCGGGGACCGACGAAGGATATGAGATCGCCGTTGTAACGCCCGAGTCGGCACGATTGGAAAAGCCGTTTCTGGTTGTTTAGGCGTGGCAGTGTTTTGCGTTGTAGAATACTTAAGTAGAAAGTTCCTACAATCGAAAGGACACATGGATGCACGCTGAAATTGCTCAGTTTTTACGCTATTTGGACGTAGAGCGTAACGCTTCCGATTTGACCATCAAATCCTATCGCGAAGACTTGATGGATTTAGCGGACTTTTTGACCGAAGAAGGTCAGAAAAAAGTGGTACCTCGGGATGTTGACGCTTCCCATCTCCGAGTCTACGTTTCCGCGTTGCACGACGCGGGCTACGCGCGCACGAGCATAGCCCGAAAGCTCGCCTCGCTTCGCAGCTTTTATCGATTTGCTCAACGACAGCAAATGGCGGACACGAATCCAGCCAAACCGCTTCGTAATCCACGTGGCCAGCGAAAGCTTCCGCACTTCTTAACGGCCGAAGAAGTCCTTACCTTGATCTCCTCGCCCGATTCGAATGATGCAATGGGCTTGAGAGACATCGCCATATTTGAAGTCATCTACAGCGCGGGATTGCGAGTCAGCGAAGTGGTTGGCATGAACGATCGCGATCTGGACTTTGACGAAGGGACGGTTCGCATTCGCGGCAAAGGCAAAAAGGAGCGGATCGGTTCGATTGGGACGCATGCCGCCAAAGCGTTGCATTCCTACTATGCCGTTCGCAAACGAGCGGACCACGGCGATTCCAAGGACCTGCCGACCTTTACGAACAAATTTGGACAGCGACTCACGACGCGCAGCATTGCTCGAATGCTCGAGAAGCATATCAAGCAGTGCGGCCTAGATACTCGAACGACGCCGCACACGCTGCGACACAGTTTTGCGACGCATTTGTTAGATCGTGGGGCGGACATTCGAAGCGTGCAAGAAATGCTCGGCCACAAGAGCCTTGTTACCACGCAAATTTACACGCATGTGAGCACCGCCGCGCTCAAGCAAGCGTACACCAAAGCGCATCCGCGCGCCTCGAAGAAGCCGGGCGTGCCGTCTAAGGTTTGAATCGAGCTCGTTTGAATTCAATACCGTTCAACGAGGAATAGTTTCGACGGACATTCGTTTAAAAGTCAGCCGTGGGCGTACTTCCAAACGTGCCGAGTACGCCTTCGGCTGACTGTTCAACAAATGTTTGCATGGCGTTGAGTTAAATGACGAATCCTGAATGCGTCACTTCACTTAAACCGAGAGCATTACGGTCTCGGACGGAGCAATTGAAGAATCGTGCTTTCCGAATCGGTATCTGGCATGTTGTAGCCAGCTACGCGTCGCAATTCGATGTTCTTCATGAGACCTTTATGGCGGGCCTCGCCTCGTTCTTCAACCCAACGGGGGCCTTTGATCGCAAGCAGCCTTCGGAACTTGTGCCAGTCGTCTTCAAGCCAAGCGCATAGTCGCGAAAGCGGACCAACGGCTCTAGCCGTCAACGTATCGTATCGAAACTCTTCAAGGACCTTCTGGACACTCAGCGGGTAGACGGGGATCTTCAATTTCAAATGGTCGATGACGCGTGTTAAGACCGTCATCTTTTTGGCAACACTATCGCACAAAGTTACTTGAACATCGGGCCGAAGGATCGCGACAAGGACTCCAGGAACGCCACCTCCAGCCCCAATGTCCAAGATCTCTTCGTCCGGCTCAAGCAATTTAGCTAAGTGCCATGCGTCGAGCAGATCGCGTTTTACAAAGAGTTCGGGAGTCGTGTGACGCGTCAAGTTGATGCTTTGATTCCAAGACCAAATCTGGAGACAGTACTCGACGATACTATTCCAGGCCTCGGGAGAAATATCCGTCATTTCTAGAGGTGTCGCATAGAGCTGCAATTGCGGCAGCAGTTCAGTGGCATCCCCTTGATACATGGGTGGTTTTTTCTTGACCTGAGCTCCCAAACTGCTGCCCTCAACCAAGTCCGCAGTGTCTTCGATAGGCTGATTGTTTTCGTCGGTCGATGGCTGATTTGAGTTCATGCGTCCTTTTTTATTCTCCAGGCTAGTCAAAACGGTCTCGAACTTGCAATATGCAACAAAATGTTCGATTTCAAAGCAACCTCAAGTGTAACTTAGACATCGCCAAGCTGATACACTAACCTTAAAGAACCACGGAAAACAACACTTCTGAGGCGAGAGGTAGCATAAAAACTACCTAAGCACGACGCGCAGGCTAGTGAATTGACTATCCAATTCACTAGCCTGCGGGTCGTGCTAAATATAAAAGGAAACCGCCGCTGGCCTTAACGTTCGCAGGTGCCCGAAGTCGTCCCAAGTTAGCCGTTCGAGCTCAATCAGCTATCGGAATGTACCCATGTTTAGACTTAAGATTGTCTGTTTTGCACTCGTGTGGGCGTTTGTTGCAGCTGTGGGAAGCTGCTTGCTTGGCCAATCTCGGGATCATGCGAGACTGGCGGTCGATGTTGTTTACCTCAAAAATCAAAAGCAGCTTCGCGGTTTCGTCTTGAGTCAGAAAATGGACGAATTGCAGATCGCGATTGCCAAAAGTTGGTTGGAAAAAGAGGACCGAGATGCGTGTTTGCAGGCAGTCGAATTCGCCAAGCAGTCGGCGGCCAAAGCCAAGTTAACTTTGAAGGAACGTATCCAAAAACTTCTCAATGCCGATGCTCAAGCAGTTGGTCAGCCGGCCGCGAGAAATGGCGCATTCCATTTCTTTCTCGGCAAAGAGCTGGAGCGTATCGATGCCGAATTAGAGAACCCTCAAAACGAACCGTATCAATTTGTGATCCTCAAAATCAAACCCGCAACTCTTTCGAGAGTGAACATCGCAAGCGACCAAAATCGCAAGTTAGCTGTTTGGAGTTGGCATGAAAGACTTGCAGATATCGAGACGCGAAAGCCAAGTAGTTTAGTCGATGAGCTTAAGGATAAGAAAGTCGATCCGACACGTGTCCCTCCCGATCTTTCGGACCGATTTTATCCAACGGAAGAGAGCGAAGAGCAATGGACCATTCGATTGGCGATTGTCTCGCATGGTTTGGACAAGCCTGTTGAGTTTCAAGGCTCAGGCGACGTTATGTTGCTGGTCGACTCAAAGGACCAACAGCCTGATCTGTCGTCTCTGATGGGACAATTGATGCAGTCTCAGATGAGCTCCTTGTTAGAAGAGTTGACGGGAACAGGAAAGAAGCCTTCCCGAAAAACTTTGGAAGATAGTGATTGGATCAAAAGTGCAATTTCCAAAGCGGAGAAAATGAAGGCTAGTTATTTCAGGGCGACGAATGTTCGCACCGATGTCCTAGCTGGCACCTCGACAGTAGACTCCGCGTTTCTTGCCCTGCAAGCAACCGGGAAATGGACAATCGCATGGCATGCCGCTTCTGTCCAGAGTTTGGCGGATCAAAAACAAGACGCGATAAGTCGTATTTTGGAAGACCCGCAAGTCAAAGCGATTCAGGAACAGTTTGAGACCGCGGGGATAAATAACGCCACACTAGACCAAGGGATTCGAGCAGGAGCCGCAACAATGGCGGCCCAGAAAGTGGCCAATAGTGAGTTCCAAGAGTTTATCGACAGATACTTGAAGAGCTTAAGCCAACCCCCAGTGCTATGGTCGTCAAAAAAGCAATAAAAAAGGCCGTGGTATGCCGCTCCATCGTCACACCACGACCATGATGTCAGCCGATCAGTCTTGCAACTGACCCGACTTCCCAATCCGTGCTTGTTTATTCTTCGGCAAGCATCGATGGGAAATGGTGGAAATTTTGAGGGCGGGCGAAGAATCGTCTCAACCCTCAAAGTCTCTTTGAGGGCTGTGCAATCCGTGCAATCTATCGTCGGGAATCGAACTTGGGATAGCCGTCATGGACGTTCATTGCTGAGCGAGGGTTGTTGATGACGGGATTGGCAATCATTGGTCGCGATGGTTGCATGCCTATCGCATGGTGTGTTTGAGAGGCTGGATAAAGCGCCCTGGCGGCACAAGTTCCGGTACTGCAAGCCGAAGGTGCGTCACAGGACTGAGCAGAACAATGGGTTCCGCACGTAGCCCCGCAAGAATCGGAAGGCTCGACATGCAGTGTTGACATGGATTGTCGGTAGCGATTTACGACCTTTGTACCAACTTTACCGAAACAATCTCCGTGAGAGCAACTGTCGATGCCGCAGGCGGACGCTTGATTGTGCAGGCAATTCTTCTTGCAATCAAAACAGCGGCATTGCATGTCCACATGTTGGGTGATCACAGCAACCCTAGCGGCTCTTTCACTGGCGTATCCATTCCAAGTGTTTGGGCTCCAATCGTTGCAGCTCATGTAGCCTTCAAGTTGAGAGTACGGACGTCCGGAATCCCGACGAATAAAGGAAACTGGATTTGTCTGTGTCCCCATCATTGTAGAGACAGGAACCTGTTGCTCGGCCGCGACTTCATCATCGTCGTGCACCTCAGATGACATGGAGAGTAAGGAATGCTTTGCACTTGGTTGAGGCGGAAGCGGCTTCAGGCTTGGGGTTTGAGCTTGAAGGAGGGGAGCGCTGGCCAAAAAGAACACTGCTGCGTGCATCATGCTTCGCATCGTAACACCCTGTAGAAAGTCGTCCGTGATAGTTCGAGCCAAAAACCGAAAATGGGCGCGTGCGAATTACCCTATACCGTAGCAACGTTTAGCCACTTTCACCGTGAGACTGAGTCACGGCTGGCTTCGCAATCGATCGCCCATGATCGACGAATAAAGATTGCACCCGAACGGTGCGATGGCAAACTCCTGTTCGTTTTTTTTGGAGGCACGGCCGCGATTCGAATGGGGATACAACGATTTGTGAAAGTCTATGGATTGCCGGGAACATGATGCGGTGAGGCTCCCGAAAACTTGGCGTAGCTAGCGCGAAAATGCAATAATCGGGAGGGTAACGGTCCTGCCGAACTGTGGGGCAAGCGGACTGTTGATTTAATGGGTTTGCCGCTCGGCCACGTTCCTATCACAACCCGACGCGTAAGCGAGGGGCAAGGAATCCCTCGCCCACGCTTCGGGATAGGATTAAATCAACAGCCCGCTTCGCTCGGAAGGAGCCTCGCTCTCTCGAGGATTGAATACGCCATCCATTCAGCTTCCTCGTTGAACATTTCGCTCCTTGAACATTTGACCACTTGACTTGTATGTGCAAATTCCGGATGCAAAATGCCGTTATGTGGAGCGAGTCACCCGAAACTTGTGTTCCGACGCTTAATGATGACAAAATACGTGGACTCGTAGTTTGGGTTGGTTGAAATGGCTTTTTTCTCGGGCTCAGAACCTGCAGACGGATCGAACCCAATCCTTGCCCAACCCAATATTTGGTTGCCGATTTTGGCCAATGGACTGGGCGGCGAGTACTTTTTCTTCACTCACGATCTCAAACGCACCATGATCTATCTGACCGAATCTATTTGGTCGGTTTGCGGAATTCGTCGTGAGGACTGGGTTCAAAAAACGTTTGGCGATTTTCTTACTCAACATCCATTAAACCAATGCTTGGCACGGCCAGACCAAGAGCTTGAAGCGGGAAAAGTTTATCGAACCAAAATTGAAGTCTTGAACTCCGCCCTGGAGCCGGTCGGGTTGGAGCTCTGGCGCAGCCTCGTTTTGGAGCGGGATATTCCAATCGGGGTCGTTGGTATGGCTGCACGCTTTCGCGAGGATTTCCAAAAGCATGTTTTGGGTGAGGTGAATCTGCAGAAAGTCCGCGAGCGAATGACATTGCTAAACAAGAATGAGATCGAAGTCTGCGCGCTCGTCGTCCAAGGTGAGCTGAACAAATCGATCGCCAAAAAATTGGGGGTATCCATGCGAACAATCGAGGCAAGAAGATCGAAAGCCATGGAAAAGCTAGGCATAATTCGCCTTACCGATTTAATTCGATACTGGATTTTGACGATGGAACCCCCGTTGACGGAAACGGAACCTGGATAACCAAAAGGAATCTGGCAATCCATCTTGCATTCCTTGCAGAATTAGGCAGAATACGGGTAATTGGAGAGGTGGCTGAGTGGTCGAAAGCACCGGATTGCTAATTCGGCGTAGGAAGAAATTCTTACCGCAGGTTCAAATCCTGTCCTCTCCGTTTTTTATAGTGGGTTTTCATGTCCAGCGACATGAAAGCCCTGGTTGGGCCCAAAATCGGGGGCTCCTCTCTGCTTTCCAAATAGAAATGAATTGGGAGGCCTTCCATTATTTTCGTAGGAAAATAGTCATTGAGTTTGTTGGACGTAACGGTCTGCCAACCATGCTCTGCGAAAGTGATTTGAGTACAATCGACGCAGCCAACAAAAAACCATTTTTGTTGACATGAGCCGGAGGCCCCAGCCGATTTTGTTGGTCGAGAAAACTCGCCAAGCCCCTCAGGCTTACTTTTGTCATCGTTGAAGCATTTCGCCCATTCAACAACTCAATACTTTACTACCCTCCCCTCCATCACGAGATTTCAACATGGCCAAGAAAAAGAAAGCTTCCACCAAGTCCAAAACCAAACCAATGGGGCGAATCGTCATGCGCACTGGCGAAGCGTTGGTCGAGGCCGAACCGGCATGGTCCGCCGCCGAGCCCGAAATTGTGATTGGTGAACTTGACGGTCCAGTCGGTTTTGCCATCGCGCAGTTGATCGGAAACCAAGTCAAAGGGCACACCAAGGTTTTCGCAATTCTGAACAGTGACGTCCAAGTCAAGCCAGCGACCGTCATGGTCAGCAAAGTTACCGTCAACAGCTCCCTCTACACCAATATCTTGATGGGCACCGTCCAGGCCGCAATCGCTCACGGTGTGCTCGACGCTGTTCGCGCCGGTCACATCCCCAAGGAAAAAGCCAACGACCTGGGAATCATTGTCTCGGTCTGGCTTGATCCGTCCATTGTCGATGTCGAATACGATCCAGAACTGTTGTTCAAGACCAACCGCGAAGCTACCACCAAAGCCATTGCTAAAGCCATGAACAATGAGCCAACGATTGACTGGTTGCTCAAAAACCAAGAATCGACTCCCCACTTCTTCCATCAGCTCGCGCTTGACGGAAAGCTGAAAGCGTAATGCACTTTCTGCCTGACCAAATCTTGCGGGGGACGAATTGAACTATCTTCAAGCCGTCGCAGCTTACATTCTTTGGGGGATTTTTCCACTCTATTGGAAACTGCTGCGACCGGTAAATTCATTTGAAATCATTTGCCATCGCATCGTCTGGTCGTTGATGACACTGCTGATGGTGATCAGCATTGGACGGCAATGGCCCGCGATTCGCGAGCTCCTCAAGGACAAAAAACGTCTTGCCTTATGTTTCGTTTCGGCGAGCTTGATCAGTATCAACTGGTTGGTTTTCATCTGGGCTGTTCAAAACGGATTTGTCGTCGAAACGAGTCTAGGCTACTTCATCAACCCGTTGCTCAACGTGGTGCTTGGTGTCCTTCTTTTTCAAGAGAAAATGCATCCGGTTCAGTGGCTCGCCATTTCCATTGCAGCCTTGGGGGTTGCGGTCATGACTGTGCAAACTGGAGAATTCCCATTCATTGCGATTTCGCTGGCGATTTCGTTCGCGTTGTACGCTGCAGCGAAGAAGAAAACCACATTGCCGGCAGTAGCAGGGCTCGGCATGGAGACCGCACTCTTGACTCCGATCACGCTCATTGCACTTGCTTACTTTGCTTATGTTTCGCACGATAGTGAACCGCGCACCGCAACAACTTGGATGCTTCTTGTGCTGGGGGGCCCAATCACGACACTGCCGCTCGTTTTGTTTGCGGCTGCTGCCAAAACCGTGCCGATGGCAGCCATGGGGATGCTCCAGTACATAGCTCCTTCGCTACAATTCCTCTTTGGTGTGTTTCTATTTCATGAATCGGTATCGCTGGGCCGCGCTTTTGGATTCGCGCTGGTCTGGCTGGCCTTGATTGTATTTAGCGGCTTTGTGATCGCCTCCTCCCGATCGACAAACGCTCGAAAAACCAGTTGAACGACAAACTTTATCTTTTGGAATGGTGCAACGAGCATGAGTACTGGATCGTTTTTGGATCGGATCTTCCGAAAGAAGAGCGTTGAGGAACTTCATCAAGAATCAACCGATCGAGAGAACGCGGGAACGTCTCTGGTAAAGAGTCTGAACTTGCTCGACTTGACCTGCTTTGGCATCGCAGCCGTCGTTGGGGCAGGCATCTTCACAACACTTGGAAAAGCAGCCGCAGATGGTGGACCAGCCGTTAGCATCTTGTTTGTGCTAACCGCTGTCACCTGTTTGTTTTCCGCGTTGTGCTACTCTGAATTCGCCTCACGAATACCCGTCAGTGGCAGTGCCTACACCTATTCCTATGCTGTTTTCGGCGAGTTAATCGCGTGGCTCATCGGCTGGAATCTGCTTATGGAATATGCCATCGGCAATAGTACGATTGCATTTTCATGGTCAGACTATTTTTCAAACATTCTCAACGGAATAGGTTGCCCTTTGCCTGGCTGGTTAGAAACCGATTACTACTCTTGCGCCGAGGAAGCAGGAAAGGCCGCCGACACGCTCAAGAATCCGGCGTTCAAAGCGGATCTAGTCGCAATTTGGGAGAACGCACCTCGGTTGGGAGGTTTACGCATCATTTTGGATTTACCAGCCCTCGCCATCAATGTCATCATCACTTGCTTGGTCTATGTTGGAATCCAAGAATCCAAACTGGCGAGCAACACGATGGTATTCTTAAAGCTCGGTGTCGTCATCGGAGTGATCGTCATCGGTGCCTTTTATGTGACACCGTCCAATTGGATTCCTTTCGCACCCAATGGGGCAACAGGTGTTTTGCAAGGGATCGCGGCGGTCTTTTTTACCTATATCGGCTTCGATGCTATCTCAACCACCGCAGAGGAGTGCAAAAACCCTAAGCGGGACCTTCCGTTGGCAACGCTACTCACGCTTGGAATCTGTACTGTTTTGTACGTGATCTTGGCGTTTGTGCTTACTGGAATGGTGAGCTACAAAGAGCTGGACGTGGATGATCCGTTGGCGATCGTCTTCTCCAAACACAATCTGAATTGGCTGTCTGGAATTATTTCCATGAGCGCTGTGATTGCTGTCGCTAGCGTATTTCTCGTTTTCCAGCTCGGGCAGCCGCGAATCTTTATGAGTATGGCCCGCGACGGTTTACTTCCTAAGCAGTTTGCCAAGATTCACCCACGATTCAAGACCCCGTCGTTTTCGACCATTGTGACTGGCATTGCTGTCGCGATACCGACGTTGTTCTTGAACTCTCAAATCGTTTTGGATCTCTGTTCGATTGGGACGTTGTTCGCATTCGTTTTGGTTTGTGGCGGAATTCTCGAACTCAATGCGATTGACCGAAATGAAACAGCCATAAGCGGCAACGCGGTGGTGCGATCAGGATTCAAAGTCCCTTATTTCAATGGCCAGTTTGTAGTGCCCGTTCTGTTTCTTCTTTATTCCGCCTTCATGCGATCGATGCCCGACAATCACGACTTGACCCATGACTGGTCTTGGGAAAAGTTCCCGTACTTTGTTTTTTGGGCAGTGTTCCTATCGCTCTCTATTTTGACTTCGATTCGAAAATGGTCCCTTATTCCCGTGCTTGGGGTTATTACCAATCTGTATTTGATTGCAGGAATCGGGCATCTCAATTGGTTGAGGTTCGGCGTTTGGTGCTTGGTCGGTTTAGCGGTGTATTTTGTTTATGGCTACCGCAACAGTCGATTGGCGAATCGGTAGTACTGAAAAATGCGATTGTTGATCGACGGTTACAACTTGATGTTCGAGAGCACGTCGGTCGAACGCGGAATGGACGGCAAGAATGCTCTTCGAGCAGCTCGCGGACGATTGTTGCATTTACTGCTCGATCTCATCGACGAGTCGATGCGGGACAAAACGATGATCGTATTCGATGCCAAAAAAGCACCTCCGGGGCTGCCGGACAAATATACGCATTACGGGATTCAAGTTGTTTTTGCGCGAGACTGGGATTCTGCAGACGAATTGATTCAAACGGAAATCCGTCGCCATTCGGCCCCTAAGACATTGACTGTGGTTTCCTCTGATCATGCAATCCATCGCAAAGCGTCAGCACGGGGAGCCAAAGTCCTCGATAGTGACGAGTGGCTCGATCTGCAGCTGGAAAATCGAGCCCGAATCGCCCGACAAGGACCCGATAGCCCAGAGTCGATAGCAGACATGGAATGCGAGTCCAAGAATCGAGAGCTAAGCGAAGAAGAAAGAAATAAGTGGCTAAAAGAATTCGGCGGTTAGAGGGTAGCTAGTGTATCTTCCCCATGCGATTTTCTCCCCTCGCCCGGTTTTGCAACGCTGTAAAGAATTTCAGGACGGCTGGGGCTTGACCCCACCGTCCGCAGCTTTGGCGTTCTACATTCACGTCGCCTGATCGGACAACTCTGGATTCGTCGCACCGCCAATGGCGGTACGACGAATCCAGAGTTGTCATTTTCATTACGAGGCCCATTAGAACTCCAAAGCGGTGTCCGGTTGGGACCAGCCCGAGCCGGACCTGCTAAATGACCTGTACGGCGATCAGCTAGCTTGTGAGCATCTCATGCTGAACAACACCATGCACATCCGTTAGTCGGAACCTGCGACCTTGGAATGGGTACGTCAATCGTTGATGATCAACGCCCAACATATGCAAAATCGTGGCATGCAGATCATGCACTTGAACTGGTTTGTCTACGACGTTGTAGCCCAACTCATCCGTTTGCCCGAATGACAGACCTGGCTTGGCGCCACCACCAGCCATCCACATGCTAAAGCACCGCGGATGGTGATCTCGACCGTAATCCGTATCCGTTAGTTTACCCTGACAGTAGTTCGTTCTACCGAATTCGCCTCCCCAAACGACCAAGGTATCCTCGAGCAGTCCGCATCGTTCCAGGTCGGCTACTAAAGCAGCCGATGGTTGGTCGGTTTGCAAACATTCTCTTTTAAGACCAGCCGGCAAACCTCCATGGTGGTCCCAGTCCTGGTGAAAGAGTTGGACAAATCGCACTCCGCGTTCCACAAGTCGCCGAGCTAACAAGCAATTTGCTGCAAACGATCCTGGTTTCTTGACATCGGGACCATACAAATTCAAAACATGTTCCGGCTCATCGGCCAAGTTATTCACTTCGGGGATCGAGGACTGCAGTCGATAGGCCATTTCGTATTGCGCGATGCGCTCGTCGATGCCAGGATCGAGCGTTTGCTCGCGCTGAGCCAAATCCATATCGCGACTCAAGTCCAACATGGAGCGGCGTTGGCTTCGTGAAACCCCATCCGGATCGTTGAGAAACAATACTGGCTCAGCCCCAGCTCGCAGCTGAACGCCTTGATAGCGTGACTGCAAAAAACCGCTTCCCCAAAGCCGTTGATAGAGAGGCTGTCCCCCTTTGTCCTTGGTCACCAAAACCACGAAGGCGGGCAAATTCTCGTTCTCCGTTCCAAGCCCATAGGACATCCACGAGCCGATCGAGGGCCGTCCCGCCATTTCCGACCCGGTTTGAAAAAAGGTAATTGCGGGATCATGATTGATCGCTTGCGTTGTCATGGATCGCACGATGCAGAGCTTGTCTGCAATCTTTGCGGTGTACGGCAACAACTCGCTAATCCATGCCCCCGATTCGCCGTGCTGTTGAAACTGAAAAATGCTTTTCGCTAGAGGCAAGATCGCTTGGTTGCCACTCATGCCTGTCAACCGTTGTCCATTACGCACGGAGTCAGGAAGTGGCTGGCCATGCTGTGCACTCAAGCTCGGCTTGTAGTCAAACAAATCCAGTTGCGATGGGCCACCTGACTGGAAGAGATAGATAACCCGTTTCGCTGACGGCTTGTGATGAAGTTCCGTCAGGACGCCCGGCACTCCAGTCCCGAGCGCCCCTAAGGCTCTTTGCGAGTCCGCACTCAACATGCTGGCCAATGCGATCGAGCCGAGTCCTGCGGCAGACTGCGAGAAGAATTGCCTTCGTTGGGACTGAAACTCCATGTTCGACGGTCTCTCATTCATTGTTCTAAGTATGTCAGCATTTTGTAGCGAAACTCGTCAAGAGTTTCGGTGGTTCATGTGATGCAGCCGAAAGTCTTGACGACTTTCGCTACAGAAAGCCCTGTTTTCAGCAGAGGAAAATGCTCACACTTGAGCGGAGGTGGCGTCGATTGGTGTTTCATTTTCGGCCTCGGGGCTTCCCCACTGTGACTGCATCGCTTTGAAATCGTCGGTTCGGCCAAGCGCTTCGTAGCAATGCATCAGTCCACCGGCGGCATAACGGTAATTGCTGCAATCGTCGAGTGACAGCTCGAAAGCCGCTGAGGCTCTCTCCCATTCTTTGTTCTGAACGAGAGCCAGTCCCAAGTTGTAATGCACTCCGGCGGCAAACGGTACGCGATCGAGAATAGATTGGTAGATTTTTGTGGCTGCCGAATAGTTGCGTTTGGTCGCTTTTAAGTTGGCAGCATGGAGCCCTGAAAAGGGACCGGCGATTTTGTCGCTCGCATAAGCGCGGATAAGTTGGTAGACGGCGGGAATGATACCGATAACAAATAGGAAATTGACGGCCAGCATCTTCCAGGCTGTTCCTCGCATGCACGCCGGGCATCGCGTCGACTCATTCGTCCAATAACCGTAGATAACAAAAAGAAAGTAGAAATAAAACTCCGTGAAATGCCGCGGATGCGAATACATTCCACAGTGTTCGCACAGTTTGTATTCCACTTCGTTCTTTGGCGTTTCCGGCTGAATTGGAACAGTGAACACAGTGTCGCAGTAGTCGCAAAACAGTTGGGGCGTCGGTTCGAATCGACTAAGATTCAGTGTCGCTGTACAACACGGGCATTGCTCCTTTCGGAATACGCCAACTCGTCCACCAGCCTGCCAGGCTTCTTCTTCCTTGCCAACTTGTACTGCACTTCGAATGCGATCAATATCGGACCGTAGCTGCTTTACATTCCCTGAATGCATCAGAATGGAAATTGCCTTTGGCTCCCCATCCGAAACGGGCACGACGAAGATAAAGGCCTTTTTGACCTGCATGGTATGAAGAATGTCGGCTGCTCGATAACTTTCTCCTGCCAGGTCAAGTTGCTCTCCATCAAAGCTCCCTTTCTTCGAAAGGAAAGTGGTCGGCTGTCCGGCTTCGTTCAGCAACTGATACTTGAAGTTTTGTGTGGTCATTGTGAGCGTGAGGAATTGGATTAAAAAGTGGAAGGATATCGCAACCAAACTAGCCCATACTATAACCACTTCCATCGCGATTGTCTCAACTGAGCCAAAGGCGAGCCTTCGAGGATTTCGTACCATACGGTCACCATCGTTCCGTCCTCGCATTCCACAGTCGACGGGTATCCTAAATCGGCGGATTTTGAATCACTGGTTATCAGGATTGAATCGCTCCAGGTTGCGCCGGCATCGCGACTCAATCGAGCTTGAATGCCAAGTGGACTTCTCCGATGACCATAAGACATTAACAGATTCCCATTTCGCAGGCGCAGCAAATGAGAAGGCAAGCCCCACACACCAATAGTGTGCGGCATCGTCCAAGTCCGCCCGCCGTCCGTGGATTCGCTTTGAAGCGTCTGGCCATCGTCGGTTTTGTTCTCATTTCGAATATGGCAAATCAATTTACCCTGCCCAGCGTCAACCAAATGGAGCTCGTGGTACCGAGTTGGATCATCTCCAGGACGTTGCGGAATTGTTGCCAACCAGTTCCAGCTAACGCCGTCATCGGTGGACTCGCAAACGCCAATCCTTTCGTCTGCGTAAATTGCTTTGCCTGCATACAACAATCTGCCATCGCGCAAGACGGCAGGACCGTGCGGGCTATTGAGAGGGACGCGGTACCGCCCTGACCAAGTGACGCCTCCATCCACCGAACGCAGCATAAAATTCCCGAGCTCGGATTTGCGTTGCTCAGCGGTCAATCGGCTTTGGACTGCTCGCCACTCTAGAAGTAACTTCGGATCGGAGAAGGCTCCCGGCTCACCAGGCAAGGCTTTTTCAGCTCGAGCCAATTTGGCTTCGTACGCCAACGAGGTAAACGTTGTTACCAGAACGCTGCCGCGCGTCGTTTCAACGACTCCCGCGTCTCGATCATCAATGGGACCATCGTAGAGAACCTGTGGCCAACTCCATGTAAGCCCATTATCCTTGGAACGCATGAGTTCCAATCGACCAAACGGACATACATGTCCCTCGCGTCCGCCCGAAAACGCCAGCAGCAATTCTCCGTTTTTGCGTTGCGTCAAAGTGGGCCAGCCATGGTACAAGGGAGGCTTCCAGCTGATAACCTTGGATTCAATCAACTCAATGGCTGGTCGACTACCGTCAAATTCGGATGAAAGAAGCCGGCCTATGTCAATGGATGTTGCTGCTCCGAAGGCAGCGGAAGCCGAATAAAGGAAGCGGCGTCGATTTGTCATGGTTTCTGGTTGAGGCGGGGAGGATCGAGGGACATTGTGCCTGATGTTTTGGAACGCAGTTTTTCCGTTTCATGTCTATAATGATAGCTGCTCTTACCTCCAAATGTCTCGATGTCGAAGCTAGCACGACGCCCAAGCTAGTGAATTTCACGTCGAATTCACTAGCTTGTTCGTCATGCTAAGCAACCATCAAGGTACCGCTCACCTAATCTGCCACATCCGATGAAGCACAATTATGCCGCCATCACCTTCTGAAAGACTTGAATTCACCGACTGCCATGGATGCGGGAAACGCGTAGCCACAACCGCAACCATTTGTCGCCATTGCAACACGAAGCGCGATGTTGGCTCGTTAGCCAAAAGACGGCCAGGCCCTCGGGATACAATCGCGACGACCGATCTAGACGAAGATCCGGAGGCCTATGCGCATGCAGCCCTATCCTTGGGCGGGTACGGAAAAGATGATCATGATGATGAGGCGGAGGAAGAAAAAGAACAGTCCTCGATTGGCGTTTTCTCCAAAATGCAAAGTTTTTGGTGGTACGTCGCCTTGATTCTTCTGATCTTTTTCGTGGTCACTACACTGTTCCCCTCGTTTTGGTAGCAACAGGTCTTCACCTGTAGCTGGTTTCGTGAGGGACCAGCGTTCTAGAACCTTTGAATGAAAAGTGGTTTCTCACGAAACCATTTACGAAGTGCTGCGAAGCCCGATTTTGCTCTCAGGCGAGCGGGGAGAGAACATACCACCATTCGTTGCTGGATTCACAAAAATTCAGTACGTTCTGAATTCTGGCGAATCCAGCTACGGTTGTTTTCCGCCTGCCGATCGGCTAAGGTCGTTTGCGAGCAGGCGCAATAACTCGAGGCTGCGGCATGTGCCCCGACGAGACTTCTCTTT
>CANHVO010000094.1 GCA_947463915.1 Planctomycetaceae bacterium | reverse complement strand
TCACCAGAACGCACTACAATCGGTTTCGAGTCATCTCGGAGAATAAAATCGGCCTTTGGCAACGAAACGCACGCGTCTCGAAAAAGGAAATGCGTTGCTCCAAAATCCTCATTTGTTCAACGGGCTGCTAGCATTGGTTTCAATCGATTCTAGCAACGGAGTTTGCTCATGGTTGTTTTTAGATCTTGCTTTGACTGTGCGGTTCTTTTGGGTGGTCGCTTCGGCTGAATCTTTTTGTCCTAATCCTGTTTGGTCAACAGCCAGCGAACATTTTCTTTCTCGGTAATGGTTAGCAATCGAGAACTGTGGGAGTACGAAGGTAAGGACAGATTGAAAAATGAAAAGCCACGAATCGGGTGAATCAATGCGATTGAAGAGTCGGATCCTTTGGCCGTTTATCGGTTGGAGCCTCTTCTTTTCTCCACTGTTAATGGCACTGGCAGGCTATTTCGTTCCCAATATGTTGCGTGGGTTGGTCTTGCTAAGAACCGAAAACGCTGCGATGGAGTACTCTTGGGACTGCGCCTATCTTACTGCTATGGGGATGTTCGTTTCGGCGCTAGGTGCGGCAATCGTGCGCATGTTCGATCTCTATGCCATGCTTCAATTTGGATACCAGTCGGATGCAGAGTCCATTCACAGTCCGCTAGATAGACGAACCTTGGATCGATGGTGGTGGAGTCGTCAATCAACTGCTTGGCCACTTGCCATTGTCATTCTTTGGGGAAGTGTTTCGATCGGATATCCACTTTACTGCTGCTGGGAAACACTGACGGATATTGGCTACATTCTTGAGATCGATCCGCAGCATAAAGTGCCTTGCGTCCAATGGGGCGGTGTCTTATTGGGAATCGTTGGTGGAGCAAGTTTCGCAAGTTCCTTCTTGCTGATGGTCTCGATTGCGCATTTAATGAGAACCCGCAAAAGCCGGTCTGCATGTGGTCTATTGCCTTTCGAGGACCTCGCCGCATGGATACTTGACCGATGGCTAGGCCCGGTAACGAACGAACAAACTCAAGTAGACTTCGTTGCACACAGTGCGTTGGGCCGTATGCTTCGCAGATTCTTGGGGCCAGGTTTTTTTAGCCCGTCGACGGCGAGGCTATTGCCTGGGCACCTGCAACTTGTTTTTTTCATGGGTTTTGCACTTGTTGGGTACTACCTTTTGTTTGATAGTGCCTATGGAAAAACCGGTTGGTCGTCAGCATGGTTTCCTGTCGGTGTTTACGCGATGCTATTGCTGTTCTTGATGGGAGGCGCTGCGGCACTGCTTAGTTTTATCCTGGGAAGACTGCGGTTCCATCTCGCTTCGGTATCGATGGCGCTATGTGGTGGCGTTCTGTTCCTGTTGCTTTTCGTACGCTTTGGAGGATTCATCGGATGGGACATGAATCGATACGTCGCGATCGTTGAGCCTAAAGGCAGAGGAAGGGTTGAAGTGAAACGAACTCAACTTTCCGATATCACTGACGAAGACGGCTCCTTTGTACGCATTGCCAAATCGAAGTTTGAATCGGCCGTTAGCGATTCTTCCAGATCAGGCGATTCGGAAAGGAAGACACTCAAGGAGGTTTACGGAAAGGATAAAGAGGGTAAATGGCATATTCCGCGAGGCCCAGATGGCAAACGAACTATGGTCGTGGTGACAGCCTCGGGAGGGGGCATTCAAGCATCCGCATGGACGGCCAAAGTGCTCGCCAACATGGATGCAGAATGCTCTGCATTCTCGGAGTCCATTGGCCTTGTCAGTGGCGTGTCTGGGGGAAGCGTCGGTTCGATGTATTATTTGGGTAAAAGAGGCTTTCGGAAAAACTCGAAGAATGAAGATCAGAGGCCTCCAGTCTGCATGTCCATCGCTCCGAAAACGAGAGATGCAATTCAAAAGGCTGCGTCCGATTCCTCCCTAGAGGCCATTGGCTGGGGATTGGCATTCCCTGATTTGGCAAGGATGGTTCCTGGCTTAAATCTCAAAGTTGGCAAAGAGGATGACCGAGGCTTGGCTCTCGAGTCTCAATGGTGGACGAGGATTGGAAGGCCACGGCTAAGCAATCGAAGTGGGGAATCGGATGCCGAAAAAGCGCAGGAAGAAACGAGCATGATGCGAGAGCTTCGCATGCGCGATCTATTGCCTGCAACGAACCAGGGACTCGTACCACCGGTGATCTTTAATGCAACAACGGTGGAGACCGGCCAACGTACCATGATCGCGACGTTTGCAACCAACCCAGACGCAACGAGCTCGAAAACCTCGACGAACAGGATCGAGTACGAACGCATTTCGAAACCGATCGATTTTTTTGGTTTTTATGAGCCTTTGTTTCTCAATCCCTTGGATGTCAATCCGCGTGTGTCGACAGCAGTTCGATTGTCTTCCTCCTTCGCCTATGTGACCCCAGTGGCACTGCCGACGTTACCTGATCACTTGCTCAATCCAAATCTCACAGACTTAATGAAGCGGCGAGCAAATTACCATTTATGCGACGGCGGCTATTCGGAGAATACGGGATTGGTTGCTGCCGTTCGGGTAATCATGGACCTCATCAACCAGCATATCGAAGAAAAATCTGCACCCCCTTTTGACCGAATTCTCTTTCTTTCGATTGAGTCTTTTCCCGACAACTTAGTGGAAACGGATGATGATGTGACAGGTATTTCCAGTGGGGTCATTGGTCCTCTGTCTGCCATTTTCGCATCCCGCGTCGCGTCTCAGGCAGAAAGGGCAGAGCTTGAACTTGAGCTCTTGACCCGTTCTGAAGACCAAGAAGCAAATTCTGCATTTAAGCTCTCAATCGCCTGCATGCAATTTCGATTTGATCCACGTACGGGAGCAGATGCGAAGTTAGGCGGCGAGAAGAAAAGAGGAACAGGAAAAGATACGAAAGTGCCGGATCCACCACTTTCTTGGATGCTTTCGCCCTACGACAAGTATCGAATTGATTTAGCTTGGGAGAATCAGCTCCAACGACTCAAAGGAAACGCCAGGGCGGCCGCACCGGGCAAAAACGAGACTGATGAACGACTCATGTCTCCCGAAAGGCTTCGGCAGATTCTCAAGTTTGATAAAGAAGTTTTGCAACCATGACTTACGTAACTCAAGCCCATTACCTTGGATTATTGCGTCTCCAATTGTCGGAGCGCGACATTGACCTGGTTATTAGAACAACGAACATCTACTAATTCACGAGATCTTGGACATGTACAATCTGCTGAGGGAAAAGCGATTTAAGCCTGTTGCCTTTATGGTCACGGCTTTGGCAATTGTTGTTGCAGTGGTTGTGTTTGCTGCTTACGGACTGATATGGCTGGCAGGGCTCTACGATCAAGATCATGATCGCTACGGTGCTTGGCTATCGGTCGAGATTGTCTTGAGCTCAGTCGCCTTCGGGATTTTCATCTTTCACCGACAACTGACTTCGCATCCCTACGAACGGCCCCGAAAGGCGGATGATCCCATTGCGTTTGCCCATTCCCGACGCAACAGGACGATTGCGTGGTGGGCAATCTGGCTATTGGCCTTTGTCTCGTTTTCGCTCCCTTCGATCTACGAAGTATTTGCCTATGGCATTCAAGGTTCGATGCGCCTAATGCTTTTGTGCTGGTGGGCCTTTGATCTAACTCATTCCGGCTTAGCGATCTTTGCCGATTCAAAATCAGCCAATCCCCAGTCTCGTAATCCGTTGGAGAATTATCTTGAATCTGATTCAGACCGCAACCTTCGATGGCAAAGAAGCTGGCTAAACTTGGTCGTGTTCTTACAGTGTTTCTTAGCCACCATCGTTACCAACTCGGTGCCCGTCTGGCTCTGTTTCACCTTTGGAGCATTCTTGATTGCAGTTGCACTGATCGCGCGAACTGCCTTACAGCCGTTTGATCCGCGAACCCTTTTCGGTCAAGGTTTCTTATTTCTATTTCGGCAAATCAACCGATTTTGGAAATGGGATGAGCTTCCCGTCTGGGTTGGAGTGGCAAACCTTGCAGCGCTTCGAGAAGAACTTCGTGAGCATAATCTGCATAGCACCGCCGAGGACAAGATAGCCGTAACATGTCCCGCCGGTCTAAGGCCCATACCGTGGAAACCCGCGAATGCGAATCTTTGCAGGCATAGCGATGGGTTCTTCAATGATCCAGTTGCGGACTCGATGGGCATATCTAGTTTCGCACCCACAGGAAACGCATCGACTCAATTCACACACAGCCACCCGGATGCACGTTTCGGACGCAACATGCCGTTCGAAGCGTTAGAGACCGATTCGACTCGGCTGTTGGTGCCAAACCCCCGAGAAATCAGTTGCAAGTTGCTTGCACGCGACTCCAACAAGCCCAACCAAGGTACCGACTACGCCAAGTCTCTCAATCTTTTAGCGGCAGCGTGGATCCAGTTTCAATCTCACGATTGGTTTAGCCACGGAGAGCCGACGGATGTCGCCCCGTTTGAAGTCGACACCTCGAATGATCCACACGATGATCGATGGCCGACACAACCGATGCTAGTGCGCCGAACACGGCCTGACCCAACGCGCGTCGCAGGCGACAACCTGTCCAGTTTTGTTCCAAAAAGCAATCTCGGTTGCCCGATGACCTTTGTCAATTCAGAAGCTCATTGGTGGGACGCTTCGCAGGTCTACGGGACACAACCATCCAGAACCCAATCCTTGGTCGGTAATCAATGCCCCTTTATGCCTTCGATTCACAATCCTTCGGGGGATGCGAACACAGGCTTCTTCGACAACTGGTGGCTTGGGCTTGGAATCCTTCACGAACTCTTTGTCAAGGAACACAATGCGATTTGCGTCGCATTAAAGACGGAGTATCCGTCATGGAGCAATGAGCTGGTCTTTGAAAAAGCAAGACTGATCAATGCCGCTTTGATGGCAAAGATTCATACCATCGAATGGACGCCTGCGATACTCAATAATCCAGCCTTGCGCATTTCCATGAATGCAAATTGGTCGGGACTTTTTACGCAACGCGTCATCGATGCCTTTGGACGATTGGGACTGAACGAAGCGTTCTGGGGAATCCCTGGCTCCGGAATCAATCACCACTCGGCACCCTATGTACTCACAGAAGAATTTGTGTCGGTTTACCGGATGCATTCGTTGATTCCGGACGAGATAATTCTGCGAAAGCTCTCGGGCGAAGGCACGCAATCGTTCAGCACTCAGTCGGGTAAGGGCATCGTGGGTGACCAAGGATCATTGACTGCCTGGAATAGCTTTTCTCAATCCGACTTGTTGTACTCCTTTGGCACAAGCTTTCCAGGGAGTTTAACTCTCAACAATTTCCCGAACTCACTGAGACGATTTACCAAGCCCGGATCGACGGAGCCAATCGACATTGCAACGATCGACATTTTGCGAGATCGCGAGCGACAGGTTCCACGCTACAACCGATTTCGCCAAGAGCTACGAATGAAACCGCTTCGATCGTTCGATGAGTTTAACACGCCAGATTCGCCGGATGTTGCGAGCAGGCTGCGACAGGTTTACAAGCCACTGCCGGATGGAAGCGATAGTGTCGACGATCTGGATCTTTTGGTGGGAACCCTGGCGGAGTCGAAACCGGACGGGTTTGGATTCAGCGATACAACTTTTCGAATCTTCATCTTGATGGCATCAAGGCGGCTGAAAAGCGACCGCTTTACGGCAGAAGACTTTACACCGGAAGTGTATTCTCCATTGGGAATTCGCTGGGTGAATACAACCTCGATGAAAGATGTTCTTTTGCGCCATTATGCTGAGTTGGGTGGCTCTTTGTATGGCATAGAAAATGCCTTTCAGCCTTGGTTAACTGGTCAGTTAAACTCTGCCGGTTCTTTCGAATGGAATGCCACTTTTTGAGCTAAGGGCGAGTAATTCACTTGGCAAATGCACCTTTTGCACTGTTGCGATCCGACTAAAAGGTCCAGGCAAAAAAAGTGGTACAACCGTCCGACCTCTTTTGTTTGCTAGCACACAATTAGTCAACAGTTGAAGAGGTTCGAAAACTGCTATGAAAGCCCCCGTCAATGCTAGAAGAAACTGTGCACCGTTTCGAAAGGTTTTCTTTTCTGTAATTGCGTCGACACTGGCAATAGGTACTCCGGCCATGTCACAAGCGCAAGGTCCCGTTCTGACCAAACTCACCTCGTGGGCCAAATCCCATGGCAAGCCACCCGTCACAGCCGAGGACAAGGCACTAGAGCAACTTGCAGCAAACGTTGATTGGCTCGAGCACCATATCAATCAATGGGGCAGCGTGACATCCAAAGCACCGGACGTTTGGGGTGAAGCGAGGTTGACACAATACCGAGACGAAGTGGAAGAAATTCTTGGTCCACAACGAAAAAACTTCAATCCTGGTCTCATTAGTGGCGCACAGCAAGTCTCTGACTCTGCAATTCTATCGTTCGCTCTGGCATTGCAAAATCAAGGATCTGGAGTAGCTGCACCAAATATATCGGTCAACTCAACTGTGGTAGGAAATGCGAGCGCTTTTAGTGCTGAAACAACGAAATTTCTTGGCGGAACATTGGGACTTGAGCAGACCCAGATGATCGACCAGATGCAGCGTTACATTCAACATGTGAATCAGCATCGTCGTATCAATGAGGGGGACGACACTTCGGATGCCCCAGGTTATTCCCTTAACCTAGTTCGAGTACCGGTTTCGTTGTTGCCCGGTACGCTTACCAAACAAGGTTACGGAGCCGAGATTACATTCACTGCCAAATCCTATCTGGGACCTGACTTACTACCGATGACATTTCGGGACATGGTCTTGAATGACTTGACGGATCAACTGTCGATCCCGTTGGTAAAGTTCATCAATAGCGATCCGAATGGAGCGGACCTTCTGCTTGGGTTAGCAAAAAAAGCCAGAGCCAAAGAACTCGCGAAAGCTCACCTTGAAAATCGTGGTACCGAAGTCCATCCCTATACGGTAAGCAGACAGTTCGGCAGCGCACCTCCTTTGCCGCAGGAGCTCGAAAATGCGGATGGACTCAACGACGATTCAATGCTCTCGGCGGAGCAGCTAACTTCGGTTTGCGCCATTTCGTTTTCCGGCAATCAGTCTAGACGAGGAACTCAGCCGTTTCCGCCTACTCAGATCATCGATGTTTATGGATTGGAGGAAATGAAAGAGCTTGCACTGTCCGCGTTAAAGGGGCTTCGAGAGGATCTTCCCAATCGTCGGGTAGTGCATGTCGCAGATGTCAAAGCGTTTTTGCGAGAAGAGCTCGTTGCGGCCATCGAACTAATGTACTCTGGCAATATGCAACAGTTCTGGGATCGTGAGTCGACCGGCGAACGATGTTTGTATCAACTCATACGACATCGAAGCACATCCGAGATCGAACAGTACCGCAACGAGTTTTTAGAAACAATTCCTGCGACAGGAAGAAGCAATCTAACTCGATGCTTGGCGTGGTGTGTCTTTGTTGACTCGATTCTGCTTAACGAACGGCTCAACGACGACATGCGAGAGACTGCTGGGACTCGCTCAACTTCCTTTCCCTCGCCGTGCTGGATGCCGTACTTTGGTCCCAATCCGACGTCCGAGGCTCGCGATACGTTTGCACAATACGTTCAATCACGTTGGCCGGTTCGCGTGTTCGCTTTGGACCCACAGGTTGACCAGCAAAGTGTCTCCGATGCTTCCTCAGTGGTACGACAAATGCAGCTGGCTGTCGTGCTCGGTTTCTCAAGTGGCGAGATCGGACTCTCGGCGGCGTTGGATACGATTCGAAACCTACAACGCGATCGAGCGACCATCGACCTTAACCGAACCGCGATTGCGTTCGGGCATGGAGAAGACACTTTTGGCTGGCGGTTCCAACCAAGATTTCAGACGCCCCCTGTCGAAGGCAACGCAAAAGTCTTCTTCCGCGATCTGATTTCAGGTGGACCAACAGACAAACAGTTGGAGCGAGGATACGAAATCGAGCCTGGCATGCGAGAGTGTACGGCCATCATTTTGATGCCTTCGTTTGTTCCATACGTCACCTTCGAGACACATGGCCATTGGTTCAAACTGGTAAAGCCTGGACATACAGGCACCTCGATTCAAGAAGAGGTGCAGCTAAGTCGAGCCATCAAACAGATGCAAGACTGTGCCGCAACTAGCGTACGTTGTGCTCATCTTTATCGTGATGGCGAGGTCGATCGTGTCATGGCTCGTGTCCAACAACTCGAACGACGTCTTCCATTGCAAACTATTTCTTGTCAGGTTCCAATCGAAAACACACACGGCGGGTTCGAACTCTTTTCGAATGGAACGCGACAGTTGGCTCCGGAGGTCTCGGGTTCTTATGGATCACCTGGTTATGACCCAACAACGGGTGCTTCGTTCTTTGTCGCTGGCGACAATTTTAGTATCAAACAGACGCATGTCATTTGCGGTAATCACTATCTGCCGAAGGACAACATCAAGCTGATTTCTCGTCAAATTCTGCAAGTCACGTTACCGGCGAATCTCCCAATTCTTAAGGATTCGCGATTGTTGGAACATGAGAATTCGCGAATCCCACACGATCAGCGTTACAGCGGTTACGTCGACCTTCAGGTCGCAACCCCTTACGGTGTCAGTTCTCACTTGCTCATCCCTGCTATACGCCCCGAAGAACCGAAACCTGAAGAGCCGAAGCCGTGCCTACCGACGACGCTTCACACCTCTAGTGACGGAATCGAATCCACCATAATTCGAGCAAAGAATGGAGATATCTCAAAGCTCGACGTGCGCAGTTCTATGCTGCCTCCAATTAGATTGCCCAAAGACTCGCTGGTGGGACCTGCCCGCCGCAGTGTTCGGCTTTACTTGTCAAACGGTGATGATCGATTGGCACCGGTGCTATTTGACGATGTATCGTTATCCAGGTCGAACGATGCTTATCAAGTTGGTGCAGACAAATTCCTGGACGCAGTCGATGAAAAAGGCAGCTTGTTGCAAGCGGTCAAGCACTATGTGAATTTCTTGGAGGCAAGCGAGCGTATTGCCGACAAAAAAATCACGATGACGGCAAAGTACACCGTGGAGTTTGACAAGATTGAGGTCCCGGTCTCAGGTTCGTTCCCAATGATCGTAAACGTACCCTGATCACGCAGGTGTACTTAACCAGTGGTTCAAGTGGCATCCTGGCGAAGTAGCTAGGTGCCAGGAAAACCCTTATGCTTGGATTGCAAACTCCATCAATCTTTACCCTCATTTGAGGTTTGTGCTGCAGCGCCAGAGTTGAAGCCAATGTTCCCTTGGCTGAGAGCGCTCATCTAGAACCAATGGGGGGGCGAGTGTCACCATGCCGCAGGTGGGTAGCGAAAATGAACTGAGGCACGATGCTTGGCAGGATGGGTGGAATGGTTAAGATAAAATGTCTGTGTTGCGAGCGTGGCTCGCATACAACCGCAAGACCAGCACGTTTGTGCTGGTTGATTTCCGACTTTGTGAGGGACATCATGGCAAAGCTATTTGGATGTGTAGTGTTAGCATGCGTTTTCGCTTTTGGCAGTCATCTAAGTGATGCGACGGCAGGTGATTGCTGTACCAAACCAGTTTGTTGTGTCCCACCACCACCACAACCAGTTGAAGTTTCGTGGTGTGTTGAGGATCCATGTACTTGCTGCAAGTACACCGTATCGGCTTGCTTACCAGCTTGTTGCAAATGCGAGACACCTTGCCTCGTTGGATGGCATCCAGGCGTATTCGGTCGCAAAGTATTGACCTTCAAATTCGCATGCGGCGAATGCGTCGAAGTCGTGATTACCAAACACGGCAAGACAATTGTGCGAATGTAACGTTCGCTTTGCTTCCTAGCCGCGATTGCGGCGGCACGTTTCCTAGCCGCGTTCGGGGCGACACTATGTAGCCGTGGGGCTTGCCGCGAACGGCGTTGAGATAGCCAGAACGAAAAATCATGATCACCATTCGCAGAGCAAACGACCGAGGACACGCAGATCACGGTTGGCTAAACTCTTATCACACCTTTTCTTTTGCCAGTTACCAAGATCCACGGCACATGGGGTTTCGTTCTTTGCGAGTGATGAATGAAGATCGTGTTGCAGCTGGTCAAGGCTTCGGCACTCACGCTCACCACGATATGGAGATTGTCTCCTATGTTCTCGATGGTGAACTAGAACACAAAGATTCGATGGGCAATGGCGAAGTCTTGCGTCCAAGAGAGTTTCAGCGCATCACTGCGGGAACCGGTATTACTCACAGTGAGTTCAACCCGTCGTCTTCGAAATCGACGCATTTCTATCAAATTTGGTTGCTACCCGAACGCAAGGGAATCGAGCCTAGCTACGAGCAGAAGAATTTCGATCCCGCTGAGCTAAGAAACGAACTGCGATTAGTGGCATCACCTGATGGTCGCAATGGCTCCCTTTCCATTCATCAAGATGCTCGTATCTACTTGTCTCGTCTCGATGAAGGGGCCACTGTCGAGTTTACAACTACCGCAAAACGTTTCGCATGGCTGCAAGTCCTTCGCGGAAAAATCACTTTAGACGGCGAATCAATGACGGCAGGTGACGGTGCTGCCGTGCAAGACGCGTTGCAATTAAGCTTGGTCGCCTTTGGTGATGCAGAGGTCATGCTGTTTGATCTCGCTTAGCAAGGTTCGTTAGCTAATGAACCTGATTCACCAGTGACGCATTTTGTAGCGAAACTCGTCAAGAGTTTCGGTGGTTCATGCAATGCAGCCGAAAGTCTTGACGACTTTCGCTACCGAAGTGTCGCCGCTATCGCGGCTAGCGCCGGACGGCTAATAGTCAATTTCACCCAATGACTTGCGCCGACATGCTTAGGAAATCGATTAGACTAGTTTAACACGACGCGAAAATTCGAACGAAACATTTAGAGCGGAGACCACTATGGGCAGACCCAATTTCATTGAGCTACCGACGCATGATCTTGCAAATAGCCAATTGTTTTTCGAGCGGGTTTTTGGCATGAAAATGACAGAATTCGGCCCGACCTATGCATGCACGCTAACGGGTGACGTTGATATTGGTCTTCAAGCGGACCAGGCCGAGGTGACAAAAGCTCCTCTGCCGGTTATTGAAGTAAAGGATCTCGAGGCCACAATCGCTGCGGTTATCGAAACAGGTGCCACCATCACCAAACCGATCTTTGGGTTTCCGGGCGGTCGCCGCTTCCATTTTCTCGACCCAAGCGGCAATGAATTGGCTGCGATGCAGGTGGATGCCCCCAGCGCGTAAGGCGTGAAGGGGCGACGGCAGCAAAATCAAAAAATCAGACAACGAAGAGCAGCGATTGCCGCGGTTCTGGATGAATATCGAGATTTGAAAAACCGGGGCTATCGCCCAACGGCTCATTGTCCGGTCAAACCACTAGCGAAGTGCTTACCTCCAAATTTCGTACCATTGCGACAAAGAAATCGCTAAAATCTCAAGTTCGAGTGAAATCCACTGATTAATCCCCGAAAGCAAAGTCGTTTTCATGCCTCCCGTTGTTCTGCCGACCATTTGTGCGTTGGATTGCCCTGACGCATGCTCTTTGCACATTACGGTTGAAGGGGATCGGGTAACGCATCTCGCGGGCAATCCATCGCATCCGGTCACGAAAGGATTCGCTTGTGCCAAGATGGCCCGTTATCCACAACGCCAAGAGCAAGACGATCGGCTGTTGCTGCCACAGAAAAGAGTCGGCAAAAAGGGCGAAGGTCGCTTCGAAACGATTTCATGGGAGACAGCGCTCGATGAAATCGCCGACCGAGTTCACTCGATCCTCGAACAACATGGTCCGCAATCGATTTTGCCATATGGCTATGGCGGCACGATGGGAGTCATCGAGGGGACATCGCCGTTTGCTTTCTTTCGCAGACTCGGGGCGCTAGAGCTAGACCAGACGATTTGTGCAGCAACAGGCGGAGCCGCTTGGGAGGTTAACTATGGACCAAACAAGCTAAGCACCGACCCCGAAGACCTCATCCATTCCAAATACATTGTACTGTGGGGCATCAATGCGCTCCGAAGCAACTCGCACATCGCCCCCATCCTCAAAGAGGCAAAGCGAAATGGTTGCCACATTCTCCACATCGACCCTTATCGCAACGAAACGTCACGCTTTGCCGACGAGCATTGGCAAATCAAAGTGGGTACCGACGCTGCGTTGGCTCTGGCTATCGGCAACGAGATCTTTCGAAACAACTGGCAAGACACTAGCTACCTGAGCGAGTTTGCGCATGGGCTCGACGAGTACCGTGAAGCTTGTTCGGAGTGGACGCTCGAACGCGCCGCTGAGTATTGCGATGTTCCGTTGGATGCACTGCGAGAAATGGTTCGGCAGTTTGCAACCAGCGAAGCATCTTACATCAAGGTCGGTTATGGCATGACTCGCAACGAAGGTGGTGGCAACGCCTTGCGAGCAATCACGTTGCTACCTGCTTTGATTGGAGCTTGGAAGAAGCAAGGGGGCGGTGGTGGACTATCGACGAGTGGTGCCTTTGGTCTCAATACTTCACGAGTCTCGGGTAGTCATCTAATCAAGCCGGGAACGCGGCACGTCAACATGACGTTGCTTGCATCGGAACTCGATCCGCAGAGCTCGAGCGTTCGCGGACTATTTGTTTTCAATAGCAACCCGGCAGCGGTCGCTCCAGATTCGTCACGTGTTCGGCAAGGCCTCGGCAATGAGAGTCTATTTACAGTTGTGCTCGAACACTTCCAAACGGACACCGCCGATTACGCGGACTACTTGCTCCCTGCAACCACTTTTCTGGAGCATACCGATGTGTATACGTCGTATGGCCACTACCATCTCCAGTACTCCGAGCCGGTTGTCGCGGCTCGAGGTCAGGCCAAGTCGAATCGATGGATCTTTGCTGAGCTGGCTCGCCGACTAGGTTTCGAAGACGAGTGCTTGTACTGGAATCCCAAGCAGATCGTCGAGGAGTTGTTGACGTCATCGAACCCACGCCTGGAGGGCATTACTCCCGAGCGATTGATGAAAGAGAAGAGTGTCAAGCTACAACTGCCGACACCTTTTTTGCCCTATTCCGACGGAAGCAATTTTTCGGATCGCAAGATTCGTTTTTCGCCGGCTCCAAAACAATTGGATTTTGAAGTGCAGCCAAGCGAGGAGTATCCGTTGAGACTCATCTCGCCACCCGGTCCATTTATTATTAACACTTCGATGGGCAATGTCCCAAGCGTGATCAAGATGGCCGGCGGTGAGCCGCAAATCATTATTCATCCAACGGATGCCGCTCCGCTTGGTATCGCTGATGGCGATCGAGTCAATGTCACCAGCGTCAATGGCAGTATCCTCCGCAAAGCGATCGTAAGCGAGGATGGCAAACCGGGAGTCGCAATCGCGCTCGGGCAATGGTGGCCAAAGCTCGCACCGGACCGCAAGAGCCTTAATGACATTACCAGTGAAAGACTGACCGATCTCGGCGGCGGCAGCACTTTCGGAAATCCAGTGGTGCGAGTGACCAAGGCTTTATTGAGCCCGGGCTGCGAATCGTAACTTCTGAGTCCCTCCTTGGACACGGAGTTCACGGACGGCACGGAAAACAGGTTCGCAGATCCGAGTGTCGAAGAATTGCATAGAAGCTCTCCTTTTCTTCGCAGCGTCTTCCGTGTTGTCCGTGTCCAATCAACCGCGATCCTTCCTTACCATCCAATCCATTGAACCTTTGCGATCGTTATCGAACACGAAACGCTTTACTGATGCTGTTGGACCGAAGTTTAGAAGGAGCCCGACTTCCATCGATGTTGCCTTCAAATAGTTTAGTAGCTGCGCCTCGTGCTCGTCCAAAAGTTGCTTGACAGCTTTTAGTTCAAGCATCACAACTTCGTTGATAACCATGTCAGCGAAATAGGTTCCTACTGTCTGGCCTTCGTAGTACACTTCGATCTCCCCTTGCTGTGCTACTTGAAGTCCTGTTTTTCGAAGTTCGATCGCGAGTGAGTTTTCATAGACTTTTTCGTTAAAACCGTAGCCCATGGTTCGATGGACCTTGAAAAACGCATTGAGAACGAGATCGGTGATATTGGAGTATTTTCCCTCAAAATTGGACTTGGACTGAGGCATTTTTTCTGGTTTCTCCCAAAGGTGATTGAACACGGAATTAACGGACGACACGGCTCCAAGCGATTGTAATTCCTCATTGTTCAATTCTAATACACGTCCGTGCCTTCCGAGTATTCCGTGTCCAATACTAAAATTCTCAAAAGTGATGTTTCTGCGGCATTGCTCGGTTCGTCTTGTTGCGGTTTGGAAAAGTTAGGCCTCGTAGGATAGCGCGGCGATACTACTTCGCTCGTATTCAAAAACTATGTTCAACCACTTAAGTCCCATCCTAATCTACGGTCTCGTTGGTGGATTCTCGTTTTTGATTTGTGCGACTCTGTTTACCGCCGTCATGAAGACGCGACATCCAGAGAACAAGACCTTTGCCAAAGTTTGGGAGATTATCGGAGGCTGGTGGATTATCAATAGTCTGCTTGGAACTGCCTGCTTGTTAGGTTCGAGCGGCCTCATTGTGCTTTTTTGTTTTGCAAGCTTGTTGGCTTTGAAAGAATTCCTGGATGTGCAAAAGCTAACCTTCGTCGGGCCGTTGGAAAAGCTTTCGTTGTCGGCTCTCGTGTTGGCCCACTACATTTTCATTTTCCTTGAATGGAAAAACTTCTTTTTGTTCATCGTCCCGGTTATGACTTACATTTATCTGCCATTCATCATGCTGTCGCGCCGAAAGATCGATGGCTTGATTCAGAATTTATGGGCGACACAAAGTGGTTTGATGCTGTGCGTCTACTCGCTGAGTTTCGCGCCGGGCCTGCTGTTTCTCAATATCCACCCAAGCGAAGTTCGACGCATTGATCCCGTGGTTGCGTTCCTGTTCTTGTTTTTGGTAACGGAACTAAATGACGTATTTCAATTCATTTCGGGTAAGCTATTTGGCAAGCGTAAGCTTGTGGTCGAGATCAGCCCGAATAAAACGGTAGCAGGATTTGTTGGCGGGCTCGTCATGACTTCGCTTTTGTCCTTGATCTTGGCTCCTGTCATGCTCGATTTGAATGCATGGCAATCCCTTTTGGTCGGTTTCTGTATTGCCTTGAGTGGCGTGTCCGGTGACTTGATGTTCTCATCGATCAAACGCACGGTAGGAGTCAAGGACTTTAGCCGGTTGATTCCTGGGCACGGAGGAGTATTGGATCGGCTTGATAGTATCGTTTTTACGGCGCCGACGTTGTACTGTTTGATGTACCTCTTCCTTCATGTAGCGAGTAACTAAAGTGGCTATTGAAAATCGGAGGCCAATCAAGGCTCGTTCGATCGGTTCGATTCAACGGTTTGCCAAATGGCTTGCGAAGACGTCGGTAACGCCGAATCAAATTTCGGTATGCAGTGTCGTCTTCTCGCTTTTGGTTCCACTTGCGTTTTGGTTTTTTGCATCGGGAACGTGGGCTGCCAGCATCTTTGCGCTGCTTGGGATTCAACTTCGGTTGATGTGCAATCTCTTGGACGGAATGGTCGCGATCGAGGGGGCCAAGAAGAGTCTGCTTGGTGACATCTACAACGAATTCCCGGATCGGATTGCGGACACGGCAATCTTAATGGGAGTCGCGTTGATTGCCCCGTCTGACTCGACGTTGTTGGTCTTAGCCATTACCGCATCGTTTCTGGCTGTGATGACGGCTTATACGCGTGTTCTCGGGGCGGCGGTTGGTACCAAGCATTATTTCTCAGGGCCGATGGCCAAGCAGCATCGCATGGCGATTCTATCCGGCACCGTCGTCGCACTTCCCTTGTTGAGCGGTTACATTGAACCCAGTAGTTTGATGAAGATTGCGTTGTCAATCATTTGTCTCGGCTGTGTCGCAACAGTGATTCGGAGATTACGGCAAGTCTCACGCGAGTTGCTTGCGAAAGTCGTTGGAATCCCGCAGGCTTGTCCTGCGGATCGTTAGGTTTTCCGCTACGCCCTGAACGCCTCCCTCGTTCGCTGGTCCGCCGGATTTGCCATCGGCAAATCCGGCGGACCAGCGACAGTCGTGAAGAGACGGTTTAGTAGCGAAAAGCCAAAACTTCCACTGGTTAAACCAGTGGGATTCTTGGCCGCTCTCTTCGGGGAGAGCAACTCCTTGAGTTCGTCTATCGGGTCGCCGAAACGGCCAGATGCGAGCACTCCGGTTTCTCGGCATTTAGCGGTCAATCATCGGACGGCTTGCGCCGTTCCACTAACGAAGCGAGAGCCAATTGGCTAAAGCCGTTCCGCTGATGGTGGATTGCCTTGGAAGGCGTTTCTTTGGTGATTGACCGGGTTGGATAGACAGTTTAGTATCGTGTCCCACGTCAAAATGTTGTTTGTTTTCCAGCCCTGAGGAATCCTCCCATGTCATTTCGTAAGTCGCGAGCCCTTTTGGGATTGCTCGCTTCCATTAGCAGTTTTGTCGCGATCGAGCCCAAGGTCTTTGCGGAATACCCTCCTAACACGTTAACCAGACCCGAGTCGCTCAGTGGCTGGAAGCTTCTTTTTGATGGCAAATCGACAGAAGGTTGGCGAAACTACAAAAAGGAAACTGTTTCCGACGGATGGAAAGTGGTTGATGGGGTGCTGACGAGGGACGGTAAAGGGGCCGGCGATATCGTCACGAAAAACAAGTTCCAGTACTTCGAGCTTATGTTGGAATACAACATCTCCGAAGGTGGCAACAGTGGACTTATGTTTCACGTGACCGAAGACAATCCAAACCCATGGCAAAGCGGACCTGAAATCCAGATTCAAGACAATGTTGGTGGGCACGATCCGCAAAAGTCGGGATGGCTCTATCAAATGTACAAACCTGTTGCTCCACCTTGGGTGAAGGAAACGGGCACAATGGACGCGACGCGACCTGCAGGACAATGGAATCAACTTTATGTTCGCATAGCCGAAAATCAATGCGAAGTTTCCATGAACGGAGCGCTCTACTATCAATTCAAACTGGGCGACAAGAAATGGAAAGAGCTTGTTGCGAATAGCAAGTTCGCTGCGTTCCCAGGCTTCGGTGCAGCAGGCGAAGGGCACATCTGTTTGCAGGACCACGGAAACTTAGTTTCCTTCCGAAATATCAAGATTCGTGAGCTTCCTAAAGATCGCGAGGTCGCTCAACCGATCGATGGAAAACTTTCGATCAAGAGCACGCCAGCATTTCCTAAATTGAAGTGGTTTGGTTGGGAAGCAATGGATGAAAACGGCACCGCCAACAAGCCTCTGCGAATTCTAGAACTAACCTACGCCAAAGGAGACTCGAATCGTCTCTTTGCCATCGATCAGCGAGGCTGGATCTTTTCCTTTGAAAACAAGCCAGACGTTGAGGAATCAACTCTGGTTCTTGATATTCAAAAGAAGGTCAACCGATGGTTTGATCCAGGTGCCAATGAACAGGGGCTACTTGGGTTGGCATTGCATCCAAATTTCAAGGAAAATGGAGAGCTGTTTGTTTATTACACCAAACGCGAAAACAACCATTCGATCATTTCTCGATTCCGTATGATGAAGGGAACGTCGGGTAAGGCTGACCCAGACTCAGAGGAAATTTTGTTGGATGTCGAGCAACCTTATCAGAACCATAATGGCGGATCGATCGAGTTTGGTCCGGATGGCTTTTTGTATGTAGGCTTTGGTGACGGTGGATCGCGGAATGATCCAAAGGCAACTGGCCAAGATCGAACTCAACTCCTCGGTTCCATCATTCGAATTGACGTCAACAGCAAAGCGAACGGTCTGGCATATGGGATTCCGTCCGACAATCCATTTGTCTCGGTCAAGGGTGCACGACCTGAGATCTATGCGCATGGCCTTCGAAATCCTTGGCGAATTGCGTTCGACAGCAAAACAGGGCGATTTTGGTGCGGCGATGTCGGGCAAGAATTGCTCGAAGAAGTGAACGTCATTACCAAGGGTGGCAATTACGGTTGGAGCTCACGAGAAGGAACACACCCTTTTGGCAACCGACCGAACGTAGAAGGGGTGTCTGCCCCGATTGATCCTGTTTGGGAGTATGACCATACCGCAGGCAAGTCGATCACGGGTGGCCGCGTCTATAACTCAGACCGCATGCCCGAGCTCAAGGGCAAGTACATTTACGCTGACTACGTGAGTGGAAGTATCTGGGCGTTGACTTATGATGCAGCGACAGGCAAGGCTACTCGAAACGAACAAGTGATCGAGAAAGGTATTCCCGTTCTTGCGTTTGGTGAAGACCAAAATGGCGAAATCTACTTCATGAAGGATACGGCTCGGGGTGATAGTATCCAACGTTTTGTGAAGAGCGAATAGCGACTTGTGCCGAAGCTGACCTCTGTTCAAAAGACAGGACGTTCTTTGTTGCTGCCAAGTTGGAGACTTCTGCTCCTCTTGGTTTGGGCAACATGGTGGGGCGGCATTTTCTTTTACGCCGTTGTTGTGGTCCCTATTGGCACTGAGGCCATTGGGACAGTTGAGCAAGGCTTTTTGACTCAGCAAGTTAGTCGAATGCACAACGGACTATCGATCTTGTTTTTGTTGTGCTTGCTTGTTGAAGCGATTCGATTAAGGAGCGTCGTTGTCGGAGTGATCGTAGCGACATTGACGTTGAACTTGGTCCTTCTGTTCGTTTGGCATTCGCATTTGACGCATGCCATGGATTTCGAGAAACGATCCGTTCCGGCTGCCTTTTACAAGCAACACGCTGTGTATCTTTGGTTATTTGCAGCGCAGTGGGTGCAGGGAATGCTAGTGCCCGTCTTGGTTTTGCGAGCCAAGTAGTGGGATAGGCTTCTAGCCTGTCCTGTTAAAAATGCCGGGCTAATAAATATTTCGGCATGAGTCTTCATGTGAAACCAACCGATAGCCGTTGGACGCTAGCTAGCCTCGGTTCTCGACGAATGTAGAGCAATTGGCAAATCGGGGCTAACGCCCATCGGCTCATTAACACGAAAAACACATGGGGATGTGTTTAGCTAATATTGACGGGCTGCAAGTTGATATTAAAGGGCTGCAGGTTGAGATCGACAGGCTGGAAGCCTATCCCACACTCAGATATCATCGGGGTGCAAAGGATCGTCAGGGTCGAAGAAGAAATCGCCTAGTCCCATGGGCAGCGTGTTGCCGCCAACTGCTTTTTGTTTCCGTTTTGCCGCAGCGGATAGATCCAACGCTTCGTCTCCCAAGCATGCTTGCAACGCTTCTCGCCAGGCTTTGTCTTTGGCAATCGGATGGGTCGACTTTTGAGCCAGACGCTTTAAAGCGTATCGCAGAACATTGATACCATCTCGGGCCGAAAAATCGAGTTTCAAGGAATGTGCGTGTTGCAAAAAATCGACCGTCATCGCAAGGACGTCGGCTTCTGCAAATGGCAAATGGTACTTAAGTATCTCGAGTTCGTCTTTTCGATTTGGAAATCCGACTTGTAGGGTTGGTTGCAAACGACTCAGGATATAGTCCGGTATTTCGTATGTGGAATCGTCCTGATTCATGGTGACCGCGCATCGAAAATCACGATGCGCTGCGATAGTAATCCCGGCAACGATGGATTCCACGTATCGGCGTTGGTCGAGCAGGGGCGCGAGTGAGGCCCAGGATTTTTCGTTCATTCGATTGCCTTCGTCGAGAACACAAACGGCGCCACGGATCATTGCTGTAACCAACGGAGAAGCGTGATAGGAGATCTTTCCATTGCTCGCTAACACAGGAGTCACCAGCAGGTCCTCGGGCCGAGTGTCCGCGGTGCACTGGTAAATGTAAAGTTCCTGTTCTCTGGCTGCGGCGGCAGCCATGGCCAGTGCCGTCTTGCCAACACCGGGGACTCCCACCAGTCGTGGGGCTAGGGGCAAATCGCGTTCGTCCACTGTCAGCCAGCAGGCTGCAAGCTGCCGCAATGGTTCCTCCTGGCCAATCCACTTAGCCGTGTTCGAAACTGGATTGCCGAGGGTTAGCGTTACTCCCTCGATGGTAACCGTTTCGCTCATTACGTTCTTTCTTGATGGGAATTCGTTTTCGGGATGTTGACTATTGATTGACCGAGGGCATTTTAACAGGATTGGGCCACAATCACTAACGCGGAATATTCGGGATGGGCTTTTTTTGGGAGTGGAGCGTCATTAGTACGCGTTTGTGAGTACGCCTTAGGAGGGTCATTAGCCGGCGGGCGTTAGCCCCGGTTTGTTTTTCAGGGATTCAAAGTCACCCTCCCTCGGGGAGGGGGAACTGACTAGTGCAATCGTTGTTGGCACTTTACCCTCCCCTCGCTACGCTCGACCTTCCCAGCGGGAGGGTGTCTAGACCGGTCTCTCTCACCTAGAAGGTTAGGGGCTTGTTGATTTAATGCTTGCGCAATTGCAATACGTTTAACAGTCAGCTGTAGGCGAACTGTCACTGAAGCAAAGTGCGCCTTCGGCTGACTGTTAAACCCGGATTATTCATACGGTGACTGGAAATGTATTTCCGATAGCCGTTTTTGTTGACGCGGGCCATTTTACACAGATTTAGCTTTTTGCGCGCACACCGCCCCCTTCCC
>CANHVO010000093.1 GCA_947463915.1 Planctomycetaceae bacterium | reverse complement strand
TGGCGTGCTACTTCGACCGATACTCGGACCAACTTCGGCGACCGAGGGCCTTGTGCCCAATGGTCGCAAATGCTTGGCGTGCTACTTCGACCGACATTCGGACCAACTTCGGCGACCGAGGGCCTTGTGCCCAATGGTCGCAAATGCTTGGCGTGCTACTAGCGACGGCCACTGCTGCGACCGTCACACGCCCTTAGCGCGCCAAGCATTTGCGACGTGTCGGGACGAGCCCGACCGTCGCGGAACGTGGACGGCAGAAAACGGAACGCCGACGGCACATGCTGCCGCCGATACGCGAAAAAACCATGGATTGTCCCCAAATCGCCTATTTGACGATTTCGATTTCAAACAAATTTGGCCAGTTCTTCCCGGTGGCATAAATTTTTTTCGTGTCGGGATCTTGCGCGATGCCATTGAGCACTTGGTCCTTGTCTTTACGTTGATTTCGCGGAAACAAATTGCTCAAGTCGATCCAGCCTAGCAACTGGCCTGACTCAGGCGAAATCCTAGCGACACGGTCGTCGTACCAAACGTTTGCCCAAATCTCCCCGTTGATGAACTCAAGCTCATTCAAGTTCTTGATACGTTCGGTCCCATGCTTTACCGATATTTTTCGCAACTCTTTGAAGGTGCTTGGATCGACGAACCGGATATCAGACGAGCCGTCGCTCACGATTAAGTTCTTGCCATCTTCCGTAACCCCCCACCCCTCATAAGCGTATTTGAAATGTTCTTTGTATTGAAACGAATCGAGGTCATAGGTGAAGCAAAGATTGTTTCTCCAAGTCAGCTGGTAGATTTTTCCGTTGAGGATTGTGATCCCTTCGCCGAAGTACTTTTCGTCGAGCGGCAATGACTTCATGACGTCCCCGGTGGTTAGATCTACTTGGCGAAGCGACGAGGCACCATTGCGTCCTGTCCCCTCATACATCTGGCCATTTTTGATTACCAAGCCCTGCGTGTATGCACGTGGGTCATGGGGATAGGTAGCCACAATCTTCACACGCCAAACAGGTACAGATGGCTGCCCACTCGGAACACAGCCAAGCATAGCTAGCGCAAAAAATGCAAGGCAATTTAGCGATCCACGCAGCATGAAGAAATCACTCCAAGATTCGAACTGTTGTTGGCTTCAGCGACGGCCGAAAACGGTTTAGTATCGCTGACTGCGACGGTCCACGCCAGTACCTTGGCAAGGAGTAAGCATTTAGCGGTATGGTATTAGTGGTTACGTTTAACAGTCAGCCGTAGGCGTACTCTAAGCACTTCGGTATGTGTCTTCGAGTAACAGAAACAATTAGCCGTTGGGCGCTAGCCCCGGTTTGCCAATTGCTCGACACTCGTCGAGAACCGGGGCTATCGCCCATCGACTAATTAATGCGAAAAACACATGCGGATGTACTTAGTCTATCGTTGGCAAAACGATTCGAAGGGTTGTGCCGCTGCCTAGGACGCTTTCGATCTGCAGCCGACCATCGAGCCCTTCTACAATCGTCTTGACTATGTTTAGTCCCAAGCCAGTTCCCCTGGGGGTCGTGGCCGGATCGCGTCCCGAGTCGCTTCGAAAAAATCGCCGTGAGACGCGCGCTAAATCTTCTTTTGAAATACCGATACCGGTATCTGTAACCCGAAGCGTGCATTCGTTCTCAGGCGACTTCGTCAATTCGATCTCTACCGTACCGTTCGGCTGCGTGTACTTGATTGCATTATCGATAATGTTGTGCAAGACGATTCGCAAATGCTCTGGATTGGCAAAAACGGTACATTTCTGGAGTGCATCAAACTTGAGTGAAACATCTTTTGCTGATGCCAACGCCTCAAAGAAGTCGCTCGATTGCCGAATCATTTCGTCCCAGCCTATCTCACTCCTCTTCTCTTTGACTCCAACGGCATTGGCTTCGCTCAATAGCAGTAACTGTTGAACCAGTTTGTTCAGATACTCGCATTCGTTCAACACGCTTGCCAACATGTCCGACGACTTACCGTCCGGCAGTCGGCCCAACACCACTTCGACATTGCTAGTGATGGCAGCCAGTGGGCTTCGCAACTGATGCGCCGAGTTTGCGATCCAGTCTTCGTTGGCTCGTAGCTGCGATCGGACGCGAGCCAACAAGGCATTGACGGTTCCAGCCAAACTATCCAATTCATCACCACTGCCTCGCAATCCAAGCAACTGCGATCGGTCCGTTACCGAAAGTGCCGCAGCCTGTTTTGTCATATCGGTTAACGGATTGAGCAGCTGTGCCGACAAAAACAAAGACGCAATGGGCCCTAAAACTCCGACGATCAAAAAAACCCAAAGCAGCAGTCGATCCAATTGAGAAAGCGAATCTTGGACAAGTTCGAGGGAACATCCCACTTGAATCCAGCCAGTCGGTATCTCCTTGTCACTTTCCGAAGAACGATAAACCAGTCGATTGAGGAATCGGTAGTTTCCAAACTCTTGCATTTCGGTCTTACTGAGATCACTCGCAATCATGGCTTCCGGGACACTGATTGTCTCCCAGACAACGTTTTCGTCTCTATCAAAAATCCGTAGAAACCAGTGATGCAGTTCATGAGTGGCTGCGTGTCGGTTCCACGCTTGAGATCGCTCCGGACTGATCGGGCCAGGGATCGACTCAAGCTGCTCTACAAACTCCTGAGCGTCATCGCGCAAGTCCAAATTTGTCTGATTATCGAGAAGTATGGAAACAACGTTTCGAAACGCAAATCCAACCGCGAGCGCAGTCAGCAGAATAAACAAGGTCAGAATGACGGCCGTTCGAATCCGAAACGTGTATTTGCCCCAATAACGCATCCGAGATTGACCGAGCAAGTTGCCTGCGGTCTCCTGCGTCGTCATCTCATCGCCCAAAACCACTTCGCTACTCGCTCTCTGTTGGTTTGTTTGATTCATCGCCATCGAGAGGCTCTAGGCTCTCGGCTCTCGATTTCGGCTCAGACTCGGATAGCATGTATCCTCGGCCGCGAATGGTATGAATCAGCGGCTGCTCGAAACCGCGTTCCAGTTTGCTCCGCAATCGATTGATATGAACCTCGATTACGTTGGTTTCCCCTTCCCAGTTGGTTTCCCAAAGCTGGTGGCAAAGCATCTTTCGCGTGAGGACTTGATTCTCATGGCGAATGAAAAGTTCGATCAAGGAGGTTTCCGTAGGGGAGAGCTTCAGTTCCTTGCCGTCGCGAAATACGCGTCTGGTCGTCAGATCGAGCAGCAGCGGGCCATAGGTGAGCGTACTGCCCTCGATACGATTGTTTCGACGGGTAATGGCTGTGATTCTGGCAATCAGTTCCAGCATCTCAAACGGCTTGACCAAATAGTCGTCAGCTCCCTCGTTCAAGCCTGCGACACGATTCTCGAGCGAGCCAAGCGCAGTCAAAATCAGAACCGGCGTAGGATCTCGCTGAGCACGTACCGCCTTCAGAACATCCAAACCGTTTTCGCCAGACAGCATCAAATCCAAAATCACCGCATCGGGTCTGCGGTCCCTAACGGCTTGGATTGCATTTGGTACCGTTGAAACGATTTCGCATTTGATACTTTGATCTGACAATCCCTCAAGGATGGCGTTGGCTAAACTTGGGTCGTCTTCGACAAGCAGTACATTGATTCCCATTGTTTAAGCCGGCTGGTTATCCGTTTTCGGTGACTTGTTCGCGTAGGTAACGGACTGCAAAAGCGCCGCGGCATACCCGACAAAATCACCACGCTCTTTCGCATGACTCAACATCAACTGAAAATCCTTGGAGGCTTCAGCCAGCTCCAAAAGCGAGGGTGCGATCCCAAACGGACGCATCCCCCGGGGCATCTTTTTGATCAAAAACTGCATCGCCTCGGCAGGCCTACCAACTCGCGTGAGCAAGTCCGCATAGGTCTCAATCGCAACCGTGCCGTGCTCTTGCGGGTCAAGCGATTCCGCCTTTTGCAAAAACATTTTGAGGGCTGCATCCACATGCTCCCCCAACAAGGCGCGAAACATGCCAAGCGACATCGGGTAAAGATCCGCAAACGGTTCGTCGCTTGGGTATTGGTATTGAGAATGAAGCTGCCGACCATACTGCGCCAAATCGACGGCAAGCCGAAGCTGGGCCTCGTTGTCAAGAATTCTTGCGAATCGGACGGTCGAGGCAAGATGAGTGGTATCCAAATGGTACGTGCCATCCCGAAGCAACGTCGGTCGCGTTGACAACAGAAACTCCAATGAACTGGCTGTGCGAACGTCGCTCGACGCGTCACTCTTTTCGCGACGGATGATGTCGGACTTGAGGCTTTCAAGCAGTTCCGCATGAACGTGTTCGACCAGGGTACCAACCGCAGCTTGTTGGTCCGCCCGGCCTCGCATCGACACCACCGAATCCAACATCGTGATGGTGTTACAAGTTCCCCGCATCTCAAGCGACAATTTGGTCCCGCGCGCTACGTCGATCGCTTCGTGGACGAGCAAACCGAGAAAGGTATCCAAATTGTCTTGCGTCACCGGCACATCTTGCATTGCTTCCGCGGTTGCAGCTCGGTCGCCAACAGCCCGAAGGTACATCCAGCCTTCCTGAAGATTCCCCTTGCGCATCATCGCTGTACCAACCTCCGTACACGCCCCAAGCAGTTTCTTGTCGAGTTGGTCCTGAAGTTCCGGAGAAATGACTTCATGCATGCTCTCCGAGTGAGCGCCTGACAAATCAGTATGGACTGCAGGCAGCCCAAGCTCGATCCGATGAAGCATTTTGAGCGACTCGAATAGCTCAGGGTATCGCTCCTGGGTTCGCATTTCGTTTACAAGCAATTGCGCCGCAGCGGCAGCCCCGTTATCGAGAGTCGTTTTTTGAAGCGTATCGAAAAGGTCAGTTGGTTTCAATTTGGGAGTCGAATAAAGTGGGATGGGAATTGTTTTCGTCGGTAGATTTGGTCGTTTAACAGTCAGCCGAAGGCGTACTTTCGCTTATTTGACCGTACGCCTTCGGCTGACTGTTAAACGAAGTGCATTTTGACAAGTATTAAAACAACAAGGCCTCACGCGTAAGGTTACCAGAGGCACAGAATTACCAATGCCCATTTTAACCTAAATCTCAACCGTCCGTACAGCCAAACCAATCGTCGGCGCTCATTGTGCCAAGATAGCCAACGCATTGTCATGCATAATTTGCTCACGCACCGCAATTCCAATGGACAGTGTTTCGGTTAGGACTCGGGCCATGTCTGCCATCGTCGACGCAGAACCGGCCAGGTATCCGTGGTCACGGTGCCTAGTTCGGCGCGACGGCTCGACCAGCACCGCCTGATTTCCGATCGAATATTCGCCAGCCGGCATCCCCGCCGCACTCATCGAATCGCTAATGATGATGCTCCTGGTTGGCCCTATGATTTCCAGCCAGGACTTCAGGAGCCATGCGGGCAAATGAATCCCATCGGCAATCAAAGTGATCATCAGCTTGTCTCGAAAAGCAAGAACTCGCTGCATAATGTTGTCCTGCCGATCGACCTGATGGATGCAACCGTTACCTAAATGCGTAAAACCTCGTAGACCGCAGTCCACCGCTCGCTTGAGCATATCAAAACTAGCGTCCGTGTGACCGGCGAAAACCAATATCCCCTCATCGGACAGTCTTCGGGTCGTTTCGCATGCGGCATCTTGCTCAGGCGCAAGGGTAACCAGTCGAACCCTGCCGCGGCCAGCTTCGACCAGTCGCATCGCATCCCGCTGATTTGCCGCCTTGATATGCTGCGGTGGGTGCGTCCCGTAAAACCCCGCACGATCGGATAAAAATGGCCCTTCGACGTGAATACCTCGCACCAAACCAGACAATTGCGGACTCGATTCCATGATAGAAGCAATGTTGGCTAAGCGCTTGCACATGGCATCCAACGAGTCGGTAATAATCGTTGGCAAAAAGCCCACAACTCCTGACTCTTCTAGTTTGGAACAAGCGAACTTGAATTGCTCAGTCGTCAACGAATCGCTATTAAAGTCAACACCATACGCGCCGTTGACCTGAAGATCGATGTACTTCATGTCAGGCCCTAAATGCGTTCCGCTTGAGCGCGAGTAGCGGAACTAAGCTTCGATGCGCTTGCATCGTCCAAGACTAAGGTCACGTTACTGTGCTGCCGAAGGATCGATGCTGGCACATTCGGTGTCAACGGGCCTTCCAACGAAGCAGCCACCGCTTCTGCCTTGCGTTCATCCGGTACGCTACAAATGATCTGCTTTGATTGAAGAATGCCATGGATCGTCATACTGATGGCCTGGCTTGGACAAGCCTCCAAGTTGGGGAACCAGCCTTCTCCAACTTGCTGTCTCCGGCAAGCCTCATCAAGCGTAACCACGTGATAGATTTCGCGGGATTGAAAATCGGCAGGTGGGTCATTGAATGCAAGGTGCGAGTTTTCTCCGATGCCGATCATCGCTAGATCAATGGAACCCTGTTTCCATAGCCGCGACGCTTCCTCCACCACTTCCGCTGGAGCCTTTTTTCCATCAAGAAAATGGAACGAACCAATAGGAACCAAATCCACAAAGCGGGCGGCTAGGTAACCACAAAAACTAGCAGGATGAGTCCGCTCCAATCCTAAGTATTCATCAAGATGAAACCCATCAACGCGAGACCAATCGATTCCCAGGGACTTGCTGAGCACTTCAAGAACTTCAAATTGGCTCGATCCCGTCGCGACCACTAGACGCACGCGAGGTTGCGTTTTGAGCAGTTCCCGAATCCTATCTGCAGCAAGCTCTCCCGAAAAATTCCCCAAACCTTGACGATCATGCGCGATCTTTACTAACACAATTTGACTCCATTTAGGCACGGTTGTTGCTTTCGTCTGCTCAACGATAACCCAGCATACGGATTTTGCGGCAAACCGGTACAAAGAACGCCGAAAATCCAAATCCGAACTTGTCTAAAAACCCATTTTAGGCGTATTGTTTTCCTTTAAGGATTGACAGAGTGTGTTTGGACGCAATAATATCTGCCTGATGAATTCCTCTCTCGGAGTAAAAACAATGTCAAGTTCGGTGCGTTTCGCCAAAGTTTGCCCAACTTGTGGGCGGACTTTGCAAATCCCGGTCGAGTTATTGGGAAGGGAAGTTTGCTGCCATGGATGCGGAGCATCGTTCAAGGCTTCGACCGCAGAAGCCGTCCGACAGAAAAACGTCGAAGATATCGATCAAAAAGTAGACAGGCTAATCCAAGAGGCAGATAAGCAGTTGGAGCATTTCTCGCCTGCAAGTTTGTAAAAATTGCTAGTTGCCGACAAAAGCATCAAGAATCTTAGCTGGATTCGAAATAATTCAGCTGGTAACGAATTCATTTAAGCTGAATTCTTACGAATCCAGCTACGGTAGTAAGGCGATCGGCATACCTAAATCTACGGTAGGATGGGACCATTGTCCCGTCCGCCTATTCGTTCGGGACAATGGTCCCAAACGACCAAGGGTAGTTTTCATCCTGCCGCTCGCCTAAAAACGCCGATTGCAAATCGCGTTTATCCTTCTATCGCGGGATCCCATTCCCAGATGGTTCGATATGCCCCAATGGATTCGAAATATCCGATCATGCTCGCATAGAACTCGTTGGTCGATAATGTTGCACTGTCGCCGATCACGATCAGTTTTCGCTTGGCACGGGTTAGGGCGACGTTCATTCGTCTCGTGTCCCCCAAAAATCCAATTTCGCCAGTAGCGTTGGAACGCACAAGCGTGATGAGAATCGCTTCTTTTTCCCGCCCTTGGAAACCATCGACGGTATCGATCTCAACGGCCTTCAATGGACAGTTTTGTCGTAACCATCGCACTTGTGCGGCATAAGGAGCAATGATCGCCACGTCCTTTGGCTCGATTCCGGTGCTACAAAGCTCTCGAACTTGCTGCAGAATCCAGTTGCCTTCTTGCGCATTGAATCGGCTCTCACCATCGATTTCTTGCTCTTCCTCCCAACCAGCCCCAGCCGTATCAACAAACGTTACTGGAGTCTGAAGCATTTCGGGATGCGGCGGAGCGACCAAGTCTGTCAGCAAATGCGTTCGAACTGTTTCATCCGCTTGCAGACTGCCATCATAAAAGCATTTGGAGGAGTACTCCATGATCTGTTCATGCATTCGATATTGGACGATCAACTGTTTGGTAATAGTTGTTCCATACGAAGCGACAAGCCGTTCCATCAAACTGATCGAGAACCCTTCGGCGGCAGCCTCGGCAGAAAGGATGGTTGGCGGTAGTTGGCAGTGATCACCAGCCAACACAATACGATCGGCCCGCAATACGACTGGCCAGCTACCGGGCTCGGTACTTTGACACGCTTCGTCGATGACGGCCAAATCGAAATCTCTTCCGCCAAGGATATCCGGATCAAAATTGGTCGTCGCACAAATAACTTCGGCCCGATCCAATACGTTGGCGATGATCTGCCGTTCGTAAACGCGAGCGTCATCGCGTAACCTGCGAGACTCTTGGCGCATGTCATTGCGTTCGCCAGGCAACGGTTTGGCTCGGGTAAACTTGCTCGCCTTCCTGGCGATCTTCTCTGCCTCGCGCATCATCTCGCCGACCACTTTCATGGCCGGATCTTTTTCAACGATGGCATCGAGCGTGTAGGCTTGCAGCTCTTCTTGGACACGAGCGGGGTGTCCTATACGAACGACTCGCATTCGATTGGCAACCATTTTTTCGAGCAAATTATCCACGCCTGTATTGCTTGGTGCACATGCAAGGACCTTGGCTCCCTTAGCAACCGCTTGTCGAATCAACTCTACCACGGTCGTTGTTTTGCCAGTTCCGGGAGGGCCGTGGATGATCGCAATATCTCTGGCTGACAACGCGAATTCGATCGCTTGTCGCTGCGAATCGTTGAATCGAGGTTCCATCTCTAGCGGAACCAGAGGATCGAATCGCGGTTCGCGCGATTCCAAAAGGATGTCTCGCAAATGCGCAACTCGCCCCTTTGTATTTTGTAAGGACTTTAGCGCATTCAATTGCCGATTGCGAGTGATCTCATCCATCGAGAGATCCAATCGAAAGCGATCGCCCTCAGGCCATTCGTCGAACGCCACTTCGATGGAGCTGAACTCTTTCGAACAGACGATCCCGTATCCGCAGTCTCCCTCGGTCAGTTCTTCGGAAGCGATCACTGGCGAGCCGACTCGAAATCGATTCCAAGGCAAATCCAGCGTTCTATTCCGTTTGACAAACGTAACCAAAAAACGCCCCCCCAACCCCATTCGATGATCGGTGATCACTAAATCGACCAAGGTATCGCCGCGGGCTTCGGCATTTTTTTGCGAACGAACCTTCCGACGTTCAATCATTCGCTTTCGTTCGGCCTCGGATTCCATGTCGAGCCATTCGCGTAATTGCTTAAAATGCGTTTCAAGTTGCTTCGGCATGAAAAAAACGTAGTCTACCCGGGGTTTCGGCTGTGTCAAAACTGAGTCGGGATTGTAACCGCTAGCACGACGCGTAAGCTAGTGAAACTGGTGCCTGAGTCGCTGGCTTACCTATCCCACGACGCACGCCCTAGAGCCGAAGTGCGATTTGACTGGTATACTAAGCCCTCTATCCTCCCTGTGTGCCGCCGATGAAGAAAACTCTTCCGCAACGACAAGACAGGACCTACCTGGCCCAAACCCTCCCTCATGTCCCAAAGGAATTCACAAGATTATGTTGCTCAGAAACTTTTTTGCAGCCTTCGCATTCATGATGCTGGCAGGTACCGCCGTGATGGCACAATCTCCCACCACCAGCAAAATCTACGAGCTTCGATCCTACGTTGCGACACCTGGCCGACAAGCTGATGTTCTCAAACTGATCAACGACAGCGGACTGGCCATGATGACCAAGCACAAGATTACCCTCGTTGGAGCTTGGACTAACGTTGACGCGGCTGATGAACGTGTCTTCACGTTGCTCAGTCACAAGGACAAAGCAGCTGCCGACGCTGCCAATTCCGCTCTCCAAAAAGACCCTGAATGGATTGAAACGCTAAAGAAAACGGAGATTGATGGCAAAAGACCCGTCGCATCGTTTGAGCGTGTCTTTTTAACAACCAACGACTACAGCCCGAACGTGGAAGTGAAAGCCGTCGGCAATCGCGTATTCGAACTGCGAACGTATGTCGCTTCCAAAGGCAATCTACCAGCCCTCAATGCGAGATTCAAAAACCATACCCTCGGACTTTTCACCAAGCACGGAATGACCAACATTTTGTATTGCTCCGTCCTCGATGGCGAAAAACTGACCGCCGCAAAGCTATTGGAAGCTGTTTCTCCAATCGGAAAGGGGACAGCTGAAATCGATGCTGATTTGCCTGCAGCCGGAAACAGTCTCGTGTACTTCATCACTCATGCATCGCCTGAGGCTGCCAAAGCATCCTTTGGAAAGTTTGGAGCGGACGAAGAATGGCAAAAAGCCCGCAAAGCTTCTGAAGCCGCAGCAGGTGGATCGTTGACGGCAAAGGATGGTGTGAAGAGCTTGTTCCTCAAACCGACATCGTTCTCGCCTCTCAAGTAAGCCGGGCTACTTGTGAATATCGAATAACAGCCGCACCTGCCAAGTGGGTCGCACCTGCCGGGTGCGACTTGGGTATGTCATACGATCAATTCTCTTGGCTCTAGTTTAACAGTCAGCCGTAGGCGTACTTGCCGTACTTGCTAAGAGTACGCCTACGGCTGACTGTTAAACGATATTCGTAACCAATTGTCGATTTCCCTTGATTGCAATCGACTGTTATTAGAAGCGCATCGATTGTTCGAATGCTGCCTTTCGGAATGCATTTTTCTCGAGAATTCAGTCTATGGGTCCCCTGGAAATCACACCGAATCTGTTTTTTGCTGGTCGCTGCGAAGAAGCGTTGAATTTCTATCGAGACGCACTCGGTGCAAGCATAGAAATGATGATGCGATTTGACGAAAGCCCCGCTCCAGTTCCCGCTGGAATGCTCCAAGCTGGCTTCGAAAGCAAAATAATGCATGCGACTTTGCGGATTGGTGGAGTCGCTTTGATGGCCTCAGACGGTTGCGACGACAAGTCGAAATTCGATGGCTTTCGACTTGCCCTTTCCGTTGAGACAGAAGCGGACGCGCACAAAGCATTCGATGCTCTCGCAGACAATGGAACCGTTCAGATGCCACTAAGCAAGACGTTCTGGTCCCCGTGTTACGGCATGGTGACGGATCGCTTCAACGTAGCCTGGATGGTAATGGTTTCCGACTCGCCTAAAGTGGCATAGGCTTCCAGCCAGTGAAAACGCTTACTCACAGGCTAGATTCCTATGCCAGGTCACTGCGGTCTTAGACCGTCGTTTGAAGGACCGGTGGCATGGGGCACCCCATTGCGTCCGAGATAACTCGCAGTAGCTCTAGCTCCCGCACTTCGACCTTCCCATCTGCTGCAATGCAAGCGGAACAGGCAGCGAGCATTGAGCGTTTCATGATACCTCGGGAACGCTCCAAAACATTTAATGCTTCATCGAGTGTCTTCAATGTGCACGCCGCACTTGGGCTCAATTGCAATCCCTGGTTTATGTTTGGAACCTCTGCGAGCCCTGCTGCAAACGCCTTGTCCGCAATGCTCGCATCGCTACCCAATCTTGCTAACGTCGATAACACCGTTTGGAAGCTTTGCAGGGGCAAATCACTCGAGAGGACCGAAGCGACTCGTTCTTTGCGTTGCAAACGGTCCGCCAATCGCTTCGAAACAAATCTCTGGATCGCAAACTCAAAAATCGTCCACTTGCGATCCGCTTCGATGAGTGCACGCACGTTTTTGCGAAACGCGATGACCTGATTTGGTGACAATTGATGAAGCGATGGTAATGCCAAACAAGCCATTGGCAGTCGCTGTTCGTCCGCCAAAGCGTCCACATGCATCAGAACTCGATTGACCTCGCCCATGACGCGATCATCGGTCGACGCAGCGAGCATTTGAAGCTGCTGACTTCGTACAGGATCTTCCGAGGGTGCCAAAAGCAGTGCGTAAACAATCGCAACAGCACCGAGCGGGTCACGAATGTCTTCTGTCAGTAGATCGTCCATCTCCTCGACCAAGTTTTGAGCATGCACGAAATGTTCAGGGCGAGGCTCGCCGATATGGTTGACCGCTTGCTGTGGACTCTGCTCATGACTCGCTGCTCCCGCCACAGCCGCTTGATGGACGTCGGCAAACGAGGATCTGGCAAGAGACAGAGAGCGTGGATCGATCATTTCGGCTTCCGAATGCGTCACGTTGCTGGTCCTTTCGAAAACACCGTCGAAACGAGGATCGATTCTCTTGATCCGAACCGGAAGCGCGGGATGGGTTGCAAACAAGTGCGAAACGACTCCCTCACCGAAAAACATATGACTTGCCTCTGCTGCGTGAGGACTAGCAAGTCGTGATTTCTGTGCCCAACCGCCAATGCGTTTCAAGGCATCGCCAATTCCATTTGGATTGCGGGTGAATTGCACAGCGGACGCATCCGCCAAAAACTCACGCTGTCTCGATACAGCGGCTTTAATGAGATTGGCAAAGAACACACCAATGTAACCGATCGCGACCAGCGAACCGCCAATTGCAGCAAATGCAGCAACCAACGCGAGAGTCCCTTTGTTGTCCTCGCTGTCACTGCTGCCTGATCGAATTCCTACCTCACCCAATATTCGCAACGTCCAATAACCGATCAAGGCGATCAGCAAGATACCGTTCAGCATTCCCATCAATCGCAAATTGAGCCGCATATCTCCGTTGAGAATGTGACTGAACTCGTGTGCGATCACCCCTTGCAGCTCCTCTCGCTTCAGAGTCATGATTGCTCCTTGAGTCACACCGATGACTGCGTTTTGAGGGGTTGTCCCCGCTGCGAAGGCATTGATCCCCATCTCTCGCGGCATCAGGTAGACAGGTGGTACGGGCGTTCCAGATGCCAAGGACATTTCTTCGACGACATTTAGCAAAATGCGCTCGGCGAGTACTCCCGTGTTGGGCGGAATCCTGACACCACCCAACGCAAGTGCAACTTGTTCGCCGTCGCTGCCCAAAGACCAAATCTTGTACAAGCTGCCGATCAAGATGATCGCCGTCACAACCGTTGCAACACTTGTCAGTAAGATCGGATGCCATTCAAAAAAAGAAATGGGGCGTTCCGAAGTTCGTGTTGCTGTAACAATAATTCCCAGTAGTGCGGCGTAAACCGAAGCAATCACCATAACGACGGCGATAACGAAGTAAAAAACGAGAAGTGACGTCTTACGCCGCGCGCGATCTTGATGCTCAAAAAAGTCCATCGTTCTCTCCGTTTAGAATTGGACTTTAACGGCCTCTCGCTCTTGTGGAGCGCTGATTGCCTCAAGCAAAGTAGCACGCTCAAACCGACCAAAACCGGCGACCAGTGAGCCAGGAAACACCTCGCATGCAATGTTATAAGAAGTGACAGAGTCGTTGAATGCTTGCCGCGAATAAGAAATCTTGTTTTCAGTGCTCGTCAGTTCTTCTTGAATGGCCAGCATATTCTGATTGGCTTTCAAATCGGGATAGGCTTCGGCCAAACCAATAAACTTGGTCATCGTTCCAGCCAACGCTACTTCGGCCGTAGACAAGTTTTGCATGGACTGAGCGTCTCCGGGATTGGCTGCCGCTTGTTGGCCTGCCGACATCGCGGTATTCCTTGCTCGAATCACAGCTTCGAGAGTCTCTTTCTCATGCTTCATGTATCCCTTGGCCGTTTCCACCAAGTTCGGAATCAAGTCATAGCGACGCTTGAGCTGAACATCGATCTGGGCATAAGCGTTCTTGTATCGGTTCCTCATCGTAACCAAATTATTGTAAATCGAGACCAGATAGAACAAAAAGAGTACGCATATACCGGCTGCGACCAACAATCCGACAGTTAACCCGACCATCTTCAACCCCTTCGTTCTTTCTGCAAGTATCGACCATTCGATGAAACGTGGCTCCGTGGACCAATCGTTCCATCGCAATGGTAGTCGATTGCGGGGCGATTGTCGAACCAGGCTGAAGTTGATCCCGGGCAGTAATTCAGCCGTTGCAGGCTCGAGTAAGAGTATTGCCCTTACGGGGCCGGGTACGAGTACGAAAATCCCTCGAGAATTGGAATGTGAGGGCCGAAGATATGGAGGTTATGACAAGTCGAATGCCATGAGGCAGATTACATTCCGACGAGAGGCCAAACGCAACCTGCAAGAAACGGCTTGTGAAAGAGGATCGGCACGGGAATGAGAACCCAGGCTGCTGACCATGCTCGTCCGATTAACTTTGATGTTAGAAACGTCGCTCGCTTCTCGATAGTCATGCCGATCGCTTGGATCGCAAAATACAACATTGGCAGTCCGAATCCGGCTTGTACCGGAACACTAATTGCGAGCTCATGCAGTAGCCCCGAAAACAAAAACGCACCCGCGGTTGCTACGACCGAGGACTGCCCTGCTCTCTTTCCGTGCTGACGTAGAGGACGAAACACAGCAATCGCGGTCATCTCCGAAAAAGCTCGATTCCATCGATACCCCCAAAAATCGGAAAGGGACTCCGATAGCAAAGGCGCTCGAAACAATGCCAAACACTTAACGCCAAAAAAACGCCACATGCCAGCAACAAGATTAAAGATTCCAAAGTGAAAGAATAGACTCAGCCCGGTCAACAAACATGCAGTCGAGAACCAAAGCTTCCATGGCGTAATTGCCACATTCGGTTCTGTGCCGCTGTGCGTCAGCGCCCAAGCCACACCGATGAACACGGCGCCGAGCGCTAGGCGAATCAAGCCGCGCCCACAATACTGCCGCCAATCCGCAAGTTGGTTACTTGGCAGCCTATTGAATAGCTCGGAACGCATCCCAAACCAGCCTACGCAAAAACAGAGCCATTGTCCAAATGTCAGAGACTGGTTTCCATACTGAAGCGACTCGGTATAAACGACGGCTTTCATCGACCACAATAACGCGACGATGATCAACAACATTCGGGTTCCCTGGGGTTCTGCCACGCTCATCCTTTCGACGAACAAAACACAAACCGAAACGAACCCCCACGCGACCATCCTCGTCAAAGGCTGTCGCTCGATAGCAGCTACTCGATATCCGAACAACGGTATGGTGCAGAGAAACACGACCAAGCAAGCGAGTAGCCTGCCATCGTCAATTCCGTATCCAATCACGCCGTCGCTCCGGTAATATTCGCGATGGCAGCCCAACCGTAAACCGCAACGAGTGCAATGAAAAGACAATCAAGCATGACTTCAGCAAGGAGAAAAATCGCACCCTGTGGCGCATCGCTGCGATCGAACCAAGTGAACTGGATCACAACGCGGACCAGCCAATAGGTAAAAATATAGGAGGTAATGGCTTTCGCGAGAAATGAATGATCAACTAAACTCTCAGGGGAGAGCATTGAGATCAATGCGAAACTCAAGTTTGTCATCCAGATGTAGCCCGCGTAGGTCCAAAATACTTGGCGTGTCAGCGGCCGAAGCTTCGACGTGTCCTCGCCCCACTTTAAGACCCGCGGTATCGCCAAGCTAGCGAAAACAAGGACCAATTGCCCAAGTCCCGCTAGAAAAATCATCCTCTCGAGCATCATCAATCAGCTCCTCCTATTGGAATCCACCGCAGCAATTCCCTAGCCACAACAGTAATTGCTGCAAATCCAATAAGTCGCTTTAGGGGTCGACGAGTACCGCCATGGGCGGTTCTTGTGTTTGCTTTCGGCGAAAGACAAAGTAGATGCCAACGCCAGCAATAGCCAACAAGGACAAGCTGAAAACGGGGCGAACAGCAATCCAGGCGACGCTGATGGTGATGAGCGCAAGGATGCTTCCAAGGATAAAACCGATCAATATGGTCGCAAAGCCAACCATCTTCCCGAACAACGGGACAACATTCGCAACTGCCTTAAGCGGTGCGGCAATCATCGAAAAACCAACACAAGCCAGCACCCAACCTACTATGCGCAAAATGGTTGCCAATGCGGTGTTTTCGAACCGCAATGAATCGAACATTTGTGCCGCAGTTCGCTCGCCGGTTTCGATACTCTCGATCGTTTCACCGTTCTTGGCCTTGAACGGCTCAAATTCTTTTCCTTTCTGTTGAGAAAGCAAGCTGACTGTTGTGGGCTCTACGACTCGGAACTGAATTCTCAAGTCGCCTACCTCAGGTTCCGTTTTGGCTGGTGTTCCGACACAATAACGTAGGTAGCCGCCATCCACTTTGTAATGAATTCGCTCGTCCTCAGCTAATTTACTAAGAACGGTAGCTTGGTCGATCGCGACATCTGTCCACGCGTCGATGGCGCCGACCAAAGATGTTCGCAAGTGAAATGCCCCTAAGGTAGCTTTGTCGGTGATCAGTGAAGTTGACGCGAATTTCGGCTGCGGATTTTCGTGCCCATTGGGTTGTTCAAACGACTGACTATTGACGCGGTCTCCATGCCATTTCTTCTGATACTCGTAAGTTGTAATGGTCTCTTTGCCGCCGCCAAGCTTGTCTCTGGTCCTGCTCTCTTTGCTTTCGACCCACTGGAACATCTCCACTTTTCGTTCCAGTCGCAGAACTTTTTTCCCGATATCAAACACACCATCCGTCAGCATTTCATCGGTGGTAGCGATTCCAGTCACATGCACGAGTCGGTTATCTAGCTCCACAGAAGGCTCAAATGGCGAAGGCGCTTCGGCAACCACTTTCTCGGCCTGAATCAGTCCCTGAGTTCGGTGGATCGTTCGGTACTCGTTCCAGGTCATCAGCGCCACCGAGCCAGGAACCATGACAAAACCAACCAAAACACCCACGACCGAATTGATAAGGCGAGAGAAGAAGCCTTTGTGTTCAGTACGCGTGATTCTGTCCACCATGAAACTCAGCCTGCAACTTTAGGAATGAACTCGGGAAAACAACTGCTTGAAACATCTTAGCATGACGCCCAAAGGAATTTAAGAACGGTTCACAACGTCAAAAGAGCATATTGTGTACACTAGAACTTCGCCGTGTAATCTAGCGGTTGAATAGCCGGAGGTCGTTAGCCATGTCATTACCCATATCTTTTTGACTTTGCTCCCCTCGCCCCTTTTAGGCAACGCTGTGAAGCATTTTCCGCTGCTAAAAGCAGGTTTTTGTGTAGCGAAAGTCGTCAAGACTTTCGGCTGCATCGTCTAAACTACCGAAACTCTTGATGAGTTTCGCTACGAAATGCTTCACAGCGTTGCCTTTTAGGGAAGAAGGGTTGGGGGTGAGGGGTTTTCCCGGCAAGATATTGACCTGTGAGTCGAATAAGCGATTAGGCAGTTAAAAACAAAAATCAAAGGAGATATCTCAATGTTCGGAATCGGCTTTTTTGAGTTGCTCATTTTGCTTGTAGTAGGGAGTGCGATTTTCGGGGCCATCGGTTTCGCACTCTTTATGGCTCTCAAAAAATAGGAGCTTCGTCACCCCGAGGGGCGAAATACCTTGGGGTTCGTTCGCGGTGCGAACTTCAGCCCAGGCTGAAAAATCAATTACGTAGGTTTTATTGTGTTGCTGATAGATAATCGGTCTTACCGCACGCAACCTTCGCAGAGCGAAGGGCGACATTGTCGCTCGTCGCTCCGCGACGATTGCGTACACGCGACTAGCCTACAGCAAATTCAAACATGCTCTCAAGCTCGAGCTTGAGGCTCTGTCACAGTCTCTCATTTTGTTCAAAACCAAAGCGAAACGTCCAAACGACGGAACAGCACGTCTAGCAAAAACAAACACAGCGCTGTGATCAACAAATACGGCCAGAGCGGAATCACGTTTTGTGCCACTCGGTCGCTGTTGGCATACAAGTCGTTCACCGAAGGACAGTACTTGCCTCCAGACACCTCGGCGACTTTCTTCATCAAGCTTTCGTCTGCCGGTCCAAGTCGCAATTCGTCTGGGTATCCCACCACAATGCTTCTTGTCTGGCGAAAAGTCGGAACGCTGTTCACACTCTGCGATAGTTCTAAATGATAAGCACCGGTTACGTCCGTCGGTATCTCAGCTTGGTAGCGTCCCGGAGCGATCTGTTCCAATTCTAAATTGGTTCGCTCCAAACGCGGGGCGATCACAGTCATCTTGGTTGTAGCTTGGTTCACAAATTTGCCTGCCGGATCAACGGAATCCACGATGACACTGGATCGATTGCCATTTCGTTGCACTTCGACAAATACCCCCTTGGACTCGCTCTTTCGCATGCAGTGACGTATCACTTGCGCCCAGAAAGGGCCGAAGTTTGGCCATGTCAACCATTCCGCCGCCCATTGACTCTTTGCATCCGAAGTGAACGCCGCTGTCATGCCAAGACCATATCGCCACCACACCAATACCGGATCGCCAGCTTCGCTCGCCAAAATAAACTCGCTCGTGGGTTTCGGTTTCGTTATGACGTAACCTAACAAGAATGGCGCTGTCTCCAAATCAATGCCGGCCAGCACCTGGGTTGGCCGAACCATGATCGGAACAAATGGCAATTCATTGATAGCTGACTTTGAGGCTTCGACCGTTTCTTTGGCGAAGATCTGAGGGATGCTGTTGGCTTCTTCGCAAAGATAAAAACGCCCGCTTCCTGTTTCCGCCAACTTTTGTAGAAGCTCTTGATCTGCCCCTGTTCCAACAGCCACGCTGCTCAGCGTGATTCTGGCCGCAACCATGTCACCCGCGATGCCGTCGAAGTCGCCCGGTTCACTGTGTCCATCGGTCAGAAGAATGACGTGCTTGAGCTTGGCGCTCGCCCCAACCAAGGCTTCGTAGGCATCCGACAATCCAGGATAGATGCTCGTCCCACCGCTCGCCTCAATCGTACTGATCCGATCGATGATGTATCCTTTGTCCGCCGCCGAGTGCAGCTCGCTCACCCAGTAACTTTGGCCATCAAATGCGATCACGCCAAGCTGATCCTTAGGGCCGAGCAATTCGGCTGCCCCCTTGGCCGCGTCCTTGGCCATTTCCATTTTTTCGCCACCCATCGAACCCGACTTGTCGATAACCAAAACCATAGCCAAACTTGGCTTTTCCTTTTCCTTGTCGAAATTACTGCGAACGGGCAGAATCTCCTCCAGCGTTGTTTTGTAGTAGCCGCCCAAACCGAAAGACTGGTCGCCGCCGATCATGACCAAGCCACCGCCTAAATCCTCGACGTACGTCCGCAGGATCTCCATTTGCTGGAGGGACATCGTCGTTGCTGGTATGTTCGATAGAACGACACAATCAAATTTCTGTAACTCGCTCAATGTTCGAGGAAGTCCTTCTGCCGGTCGCACTTGAACGATTAAGTCTTGCTCTTCAAGCGCCCACCTCAATTGACTGGTCTCTTGCACATTGGTGTCTACGATGAGCACACTCGGTTTGCCCGCTGCATACACCACCGCCGATGCCGCGTTGTTGTCGAGCAACGTATCCTTGAAGCCTCGAACTCGAACCACATAATCGGTTTGGCTTTCTTGCTCAATAGATTGCCTAAACCGGAATCGGTTTTCACCTTCTTTGATTTTGATCGGCTTTTCGGAATTGCTAACCAAAATGTCCCCTCGAAAGACATCGATATACCCTTCGTCTTCATGATTGGACGAAATAATCGTCTCCACATAAAACGGCTCACCCTGACGAACTTCTGCGGGCGCATTCGCTTCGGCAACTTGAACCTCCGGTTCCGACCGAACCGAGAGAGGGATCACATTGACAGGGATTTTGCTAGCCGCGGCCGCTTGAATGGCGTCCCCATGGGTCTGCCGCCCATCTGTCAACAAAACAATCTGCGGGACAAAACCTGGCGGAGCAGCAGCCGTAGCGGTTTGAATCGCAGCAGCAAGATCCGTTCCTCGCTGGTCTTTTTCCTCGGGCGCAACAAGTTGTTCGTAGCCTGACACGATCGCGGATGGGTTCATTGCCATCTGCATGTAAGCGATTTGGCTGTCGCCTCGATTCTTCTCCATTTCGCTCACGAATTCATCGATCTTTCCTTGCGATTTGCTATCGATGCTCAATGATCGGTCAATTGCGATCGCAAAGAACTGTCGGGTGGTCGGTGACAAGAGCGAGAGCCCGGCAATCGCCAGAATCAAGAGAACCATGATCAGGGTCCGAAACAGCAGCGAGAACCGTCGCTGCCATTTAGGGAAATCGCTCAAGGATCGGTAATAGTACCAAGCGATTGGCAGTAGCAGAACCAAAAACCAAAGCATCCCGGGTTGCGTAATCTCAAGAGACCATCGATTTGAAAGATCGGACTTGCTCATTAGCCGACTACCCTTCGTTGGTAGAGCCACCATTCGGTTGTGACAAGCAACAGACCAAGCATTGCCAAGTAAAACCAGATCGCTCGCCCTCCTAACGATACAACCGAAAGTGAGTCGGCCGTAAGGAGCTCGCCTCGCGGCTTGAGATCGCTCTCGCTGCGGTTGGTCAAATTGGAAGCAAATGCCCACCGATAGTCGACCTTTGCATCGGTCGCCATCTCTTTTGCACCTTCTTTTGTTTCTGTTTTTACATCACTAGCCGGGGCGACCGTCCAAAGGCCACATTCCAAGATCGGGCCGATCAGTGCTTGGTCTCCCTCCGCGCTCATGGCCAAGCT